>JBKPHE010000205.1:0-18499 GCA_046744485.1 Actinomycetota bacterium
TCTTTGTCCGTGCGCCCGACGGCAACGTGATCAATATGGCGGGCCACAGCGACGAGTAGGTTCGCTGCGCGACAGGTTCGACTCGAAGGACTGCTGCGTCGACGCCGTGCGGAGAACGCCGATCTGCCGATCCGCGCCTCGCCAATTCGCGAACCCGCCCAGAACGCGAGCGCCGAACAACGCTACGCCATGCCCGGGTCGACCTCATCGAATTCGCTGCCGACTGGGGCTAGTGGGCGGAGATGCGATCCGGGCGGTGGCTTGTCCGGCCTGAGGGGTCGGGGCACGAGGTGGCGATGGGGTTTCGGATCCTTGGCTCGTCCGAGGTCGTCGGGTCGGCCGGGGTCGTCGACCTGCGCGGCGCCAAGCGGCGGAGTCTGTTGGCGTGCCTGGTGGTCCATGCCGGCCAGCCGATGAGCACGGACCGGCTGGTCGAAGAGCTGTGGGGTGCCGGCAACTCCGACGGGGCGGCGCGAACGGTGCAGACCTACGTTTCCCAGCTTCGCAAACTGCTGCAGGCCGAGGCGGCGAGCGTGGCTACTAGGCGGGGGCTATGTGCTCGAGGCTGACCCCGGTGATGTGGACGCGTACCGGTTCGAACAAGGAGTGACCGCGGCGGGCGCCGAGCCGGACGCTGCGCGGCGCCTGGCCATGATTGATGAGGCGCTCGTGTTATGGTGGGGCTCACCGTTGGGCGAGTTCGCTGGCGCCGGTTGGGCGGACTACGAGGCCGCACGGCTCGAGGCGCTACACCTCCAGGCCCAGCAGCGCCGCTGCGACGCGCTCTTGGAGCTGGACCGTGCCAGGGACGCGGTCGTCGAGCTGGAACTCTTGGTGGGCACCCATCCCCTGGACGAGAAGTTGTGGTCCCAGTTCATGTTGGCGCTTTACCGCAGCGGCAGGCAGGCCGACGCCCTAAGCGCCTATCAACAGGCGCGGCGCCACCTCGTCGACGGGCTGGGCATCGAACCCGGCCACGAACTTGCCGGGCTCGAACACCGCATCCTCGAGCACGATCCAACCCTCGTCACCGCCACAAATCGGTCAACGCCGGCCAATACGCAACGCGATTCGGCCCGCGGCGGGGCCAAGACGCGGTCGCCCTCTACCGGGACCTCGCCGTTCCCTTGATGCTCTCTGGATTGCCGGTCGACCTGGCGGCTCAGCTCGCCGACATGGGGCACGGCGCCCAGGCTCTCGATGCCCTGGCCGAGTCGTCACAGCTCGATAAGCAGGTCGGCCGGCTGCCAGGCCGGTCGTTCGGGCTCGCCGTAGCATCTGTCGTCCATCTCGCTCGTGGGCAACCGGCCATGGCGATCTCCGCCCTGGGCGCGTACGACGCGCACCCAGTAGAGACTGCAGGCTGGGGTCGGCCGATCGGAGGTGGTGGGTCCATCGGCTTGCTTGCCGATGTGGTGGAACCAACCAGAGCGCAGCTGGACCCCACCGAGCTCGCGGCGACCACAGCCGCAGCCCGCCGCAAGAGCCTCGACGAGCTCATTGACGAACTGATTGTCGAACCAGCGAAAGCGGCCAGGGCATCGTGACCGACCATCGAATCGCGACGCTGCGGAGCTTGCCGTCGCGGATCAAATTCTGAACGTGCTGACGGCTACATCCGACGGCGGCAGCGAACTCGGCAGGCGAGTAGGCGATGCGCTCAGTATCGGCAGTAGGCGCGACCATGAGACTCCAATGGATCTCTGGTCGACCGGCCCCAGCCGAATGTGACTAACCCCGTGGCGATGACGGCCGTGACGCGGGGTTTGCTTGTGTGGACTCTATTGCCGGGTCGATGGGTGTGGCGCGAATCGGTTTGCCGAGCTGTGCCCGGCCCAACTGCATGTGACCGATGCGGGCTGCTTGCTTGCGCGATCTACTAGGTGGGTCGCTGAGCCGTAGCGGCAAATTGCAGGTCGGGCACCACAGATGCTCGGCCCAGTCGTCGCCGTCAATGTCGGGATTGTGTTGGGTGCTGCAGCGCCTGCAGATCACGGTGGTCACGTGGCACCGCCGAGGAGGCCGCGGGCCACATCGACGACCTCGTGCTTCGGTCTGAGCACGTGGCTGTAGGTGGACTCGACGGTGGCGACGGTGTCACCGAGGAGTTCGGCGACGTGGTGGATCGGCGTGCCGGCCTCGAGCAAATGGGTCGCGTAGCTGTGGCGAAGCCGATGGGGCGCCGCGCCGGGCAGGGCGCGTGTCAGTGCCTTGCCGTAGCTGTCGACCCGGCGGGGCCCGCCATCCTCAGTGGTGAACACCAGCCCGGGCCACGACTTCGACCAGAGCCGACCGGCGGCCAGCTGCTCGGCGGCCTGGGTGCGGCGCCACGCCTTGAGCGCCGCCACCGCCTCCGGGACAAGTGGCACCGTCCGGTAGGACCGGTCCCGCTTGGGTGCCTTGAGTGTCACGCCACCGACGTACGTGAGGGCGTGGCGCACCACCACCCGCGGGTCGGTGCCGAGATGGACGTCGGGCCAGTGCAGGGCGAGCAGTTCGCCGGGTCGGAGCCCGGTGGTGACGCCAACGACAGCGACCGGATGCCAGCGGGTGCCCTCGAGCGCCGCCAGCAACGCCTGCACCTCGCTGACGGTGTGGGCCTTGACCCGGCGGGCCTTGCCGCGGTCACGGGGAGCTTTGGCGAGCCGGGCGACGTTGCGGCCCACAAGTCCGCGGACCTCGGCCGCCCGCAGCATCTTCGACAGGGTGGTGCGGGCCGCGTCCTGGGTGCGCCACGTCCGGCCCTCGCGCTCGAGGGCGACGTACAGGGCCTCGACGTCCGCCGGTGTCAGCGCCCGGGGCCCGGTGAGCGTCTTGGTTCCCACGTTGGGGACCACATAGTCCTCGACGATGTCGCGGTACCAGCGTTCGGTCTTGGGGGCGAGCCCTTCACCGGGCAACACCTCGGCCAGCCACCACTTCGACCAGTCGGCGATCGTGGTGCGGTTGTCGGGCATCGCCAGCCCGAGCTCGAGCGCCTCGCGGGCCTCTTTGAGCCGGCCGGCGACGATGGTGCGGGTGCGGCCGGTGAACGTGCGGCGGATCGGCTTACCATCCGGTCGGTGACCGACCACGAGCGACGCCTCCCACCGGCCGCGGTCTTCGCGGCGGTAGATCGATCCTTCGTAGTTGGCTCGCTTGCGGGCCATCGTCACCTGCCAGGACAGCAACCAGGACGGCAACGCAGCTTAGACCACGGTTGGCCTGTGTTGACGAATGTGTGCCGGGCACCTACGCTGACCTGCGACAACAGACAGGCCCGTTGTCAACGGTTGACCTGGGGCTGTTGATGAAGCGTCAGACTCCATCGAGCCGAGGGCCGCTGCCGGATGCCGATCACCACCGAGCGCCACGACTCCGGGGTCGCCGAGGTCGTGATGGAGAACCCGCCGGTCAACGCCCTGACCGTGGCCGGATGGTTCGAGCTGGCCTCGGCCGTGCGGGGGCTCGGCGAGGACGCGGCCGTACGGACGGTCGTCCTACGGGCCGAGGGACGGGGATTCAACGCCGGCGTCGACATCAAGGAGATCCAGGCGAGCGAAGGCTTCGACGCCCTCCTGGGCGCCAACCGGGGCTGCTTCGAGGCGTTCGCGGCCGTCTACGAGTGCAAGGTGCCGGTGCTGGCGGCGGTGCACGGCTATTGCCTCGGCGGCGGCATCGGCCTCGTCGGCAACGCCGACATCGTGGTGGCGTCCGACGACGCCACGTTCGGGCTGCCCGAGGTCGACCGCGGGGCCCTGGGCGCTGCCACCCACCTGGCGCGCCTGGTCCCCCAGCACAAGATGCGCGCCATGGTCTACACTGCGGCCACCGCCACCGCCGACGAGCTGGCCGCGTTCGGATCGATCCTTCGGGTGGTGCCGCGCGCCGAGCTGCGGGCGGCGGCACTCGAGGTGGCCGAGGCGATCGCCGCCAAGTCGCCGGCTGTGATCCGCGCCGCCAAGGAGTCGCTCAACGGCATCGACCTGTGGGACGTCCGGCGGAGCTATCGCTTCGAACAGGGCTTCACCTTCGAGCTGAACCTGTCGGGGGTGGGTGACGAGCACCGCTCGCGTTTTCTTCGCGGCGGCCGTTCCGACGACCATTCCCGCGGGGAAAACGAGGCGGGGGGCCATGACTGACAAGCTCATGACCGAGGAGGACGTGGTCGGCCGGCTGCGCTCGGGCATAACCATCGCCATCGGCGGATGGGCCAGCCGGCGCAAGCCGATGTCGATCGTCCGGGCCATGGTGCGCAGCGACCTAACCGACCTTGTGATCGTCACCCACGGCGGCCCCGACCTGGGCCTGCTGTGCGCCGCCGGCAAGGTCCGCAAGGCGATCTACGCCTTCGTGTCGCTGGACTCCATCCCCCTCGAGCCCCACTTCCGCGCCGCCCGCCAGGCGGGTGCCATCGAGGACGAGCCGCTCGACGAGGGCTTGTTCCACCTCGGTCTGCAGGCGGCGGCGTGGCGACTGCCGTTCCTCCCCAGCCGGGCCGGACTCGGATCCGACCTGCTGCGCGACAACGCCGGGCTGCGGACGTTCACGTCGCCGGTCCCCGGCCGCGCCGGCGACGACGAGGAACTGGTGGCCATGCCTGCCTTTCGGCTCGACGCCAGCATCTGCCACCTCAACCGGGCCGACCGCCGGGGCAATGCCATGTTCCTCGGGCCCGACCTGTACTGGGACGATCTGATGCTGCAGGCCGCCCCTACCGGCGGCCGCTTCATCTCCGCCGAGCGCATCGTCGAGACCGCGGAGCTGCGCGACGAAGGATGCATCCACCAGCTGCGGATCAGCCGGCTGATGGTGGACGGCGTCGTGTCGGCTCCGGGCGGCGCTCACTTCACCCTGTGCGAGCCCGATTACCCCCGAGACGAGGCGGTGCAACGGGCCTATGCCGCGTCGGCCCGCTCACCCGAGGCATGGGCGGCGTTCCGCGCCGAGTGGATCGACATCACCGAGGCCGAGTACCAGCGCAAGGTCAGGGAAACCACGGCATGAGCGCGCACGTCACCCGCGCCGAGGTGTGCGTGGTGGCGATCGCCGAGTGCTTCCGAGGCGACGGTGAGCTGCTCGCCAACCCAATCGGCACCATCCCCATGATCGGCGGGCGGCTGGCGCGGGCGACGTTCGAGCCGGACCTGGCCATGACCGACGGTGAGGCCACCCTGGTCGCCAACGATCGGGCCGAGGTCCCACCCGATGAGCGGGTGATCGAGTACTGGAACCCCTACCGCTCGATGTTCGACTGGGTCTGGTCGGGTCGCCGCCACGTGATGATGGGCGCCTCGCAGGTCGACCGCTACGGCAACCAGAACCTGGCCGCCATCGGCGACTACGGGCGGCCGGCGGTGCAGCTGCTCGGCTACCGCGGCGCCCCCGGCAACACCATCAACGACCCCACCAGCTACTGGGTGCCCCGCCACGGCCCGAAGGTCTTCGTCGAGAAGGTCGACACCGTCACCGGTGTCGGCTGGGATCGGGCGGCGGCCCTGGGGCCGGCGGCGCGCTTCGTCGACATCCGGCGGGTGGTGTCCGATCTCGGGGTGTTCGACTTCGACACCCCTGATCGCCGCATGCGGCTGCGTTCGGTCCACCCCAGCGTGACCATCGACGACGTCGTGGCGGCCACCGGTTTCGAGCTGGTGGTGCCGGCGAACGTGCCGGAGTCGCGCCTGCCGACGCCCGAGGAGCTCGAGCTGATCCGCGATGTCATCGACCCCGAAGGCGCTCGCGAGCGCGAGGTTCCCGACCCCGATTGAGGGCGGCGATTGCCGTTGGGCTCAGGGCAGATCGACGAACTCGCCGAGCCAGCAACGCCCCCACGTTGGGGTGCCGGTTCCCGTCCGGTTGACCGAAGGTGATCGCCCCCGCCGGGCCGACGGTGGCGAACAGGAACGCTGCGGCCGCAACCACCGCGACGAGGACGGACGAGGCGGGTCGTTTCATGTCGCTGCCCTCGGGTTGGTGACCCCTTGCCCACCCGTGACCGTCGTGGCCCTGGATGCCGCGTGCGTCCGGCCTGTCAGCTCTCGGCCCGGAGGGCGTCCGCCTTGTTGGGTGCCGGCGTCCCGGGCTGGTGGAGCAGGTTCACGACATCGGTGACACCGGGCGTCGCCCGCACCGCTCGCTCGACGTGTTCGGCCGCCTGTTCGTCGGGTAGCTCGCCCCGCAGCGTGACCACCCGGTCGTTGACGTCGATCGTCAGGTGGGGACCGTCGACGCGCCCAAGCACCTCGCTGCGGATCTTGTCGGCCAACGTGAAGTCGTCCTCGGGAACGTGCGGTCGGGGATGGCGGACCTTGTGGATCACGCCCTCGGCCCGGCCCTTGCCGTAGCTGGCCTGGCGTTCGACCGCCCGCACCTCGCGGCGCAAGGTCGCCCGGCTGCGATCCTTGAGCTCGGCCCGGCGCCGGCGCCCACGTATCGGATCGAAGACGTAGGCCAGCATGGCCCCCACGGCGGCGGCCATGGTCAGCTTGACGAGGTTTGCGCCCCTCATGGGATGCACCTCCTTGTCGGCTCGCGCCCGCCTCCCTCAGGCTACGACCGCAACAAGGGGCGTGTCCCGGGTGGTGGCGACCGGTAGGGGCCGGTGGCGGGTCCGCCGGGCCGGCTCGTAGTCTGAGCCGGATGTCTGACGCGGCGTCAGGTTCCGAGGTGCACCCGGCGCTCCGCACCCGCTTCTGCGACCTGGTGGGTTGCCGCTATCCGATCGTGCAGACCGGGATGGGCTGGGTGTCGGGTGCGTCACTGACCGCCGCCACCAGCTGTGCGGGCGGGTTCGGCATCCTCGCCGCCGTGACCATGACACCAGATCAGCTGGCCGACTCGATCACGGCCGTCAAGGAGCGGACGGCCCACGCCTTCGGGGTCAACCTGCGCGCGGACCAGCCGGACCTGGCCGATCGCATCGACCTATGCGTCCGGGAGGGCGTCCGGCTGGCCAGCTTCGCCGGCGCACCAACCAAGGAAGCGATCGCCGAGCTCCACGGCGCCGGCGTGCTGGTCATGCCCACGGTCGGCGCTCGGCGCCACGCCGAGAAGATGCTGGAGTGGGGCGTCGATGCGGTCATCGCTCAAGGCGGCGAAGGCGGCGGACACACCGGCGTCGTGCCGACCTCCCTGCTGCTGCCCCAGGTGGTCGACGCCGTCGGCGCCGAGACCCCCGTGCTGGCGGCCGGGGGGTTCCACGACGGGCGCGGCTTGGTCGCGGCGCTGGCCTGGGGCGCCGACGGGGTGGCCATGGGCACCCGGTTCCTGCTCACCCGGGAGAGCCGGGTGCCCGATGCGATCAAGCGGCGCTACCTGGAGGCGGCCGTGACCGACACGGTGGTTACGGCCGCGCTCGACGGGGCACCGCAGCGGGTGATCCGCACCGAGACGGTCGACCGGCTGGAACGGGCCTCGCCGCTGAGCCGACTGCCCCGGGCGCTGCGGGCGGCACTTGCGTTTCGCCGGCTGACCGGCACCCCGCTGCCCGACCTGGTCCGCGAGGGCGTGGCCATGCGCAAGAACCAGGGGCTGTCGTGGTCACAGGTGGCGATGGCCGCCAACGCGCCCATGCTCATCAAGGCGGCCCTGGTCGACGGCAAGCCCGAGGTCGGTGTGCTGCCAACCGGGCAGGTCACTGGTGTGATCGACGAGCTGCCGACGGTGGCCGAGCTCCTCGACCGGATCGCCGCCGAGGCGACGGCCACCCTCGAGCGTCTGCAGTGCCCATGACCGTCCCCGTTCCGGTCCCCGCGCAGAAGGAGCGCCGAAGTCCCGAGGAGTCACCATGAGCGAGGCCTACATCGTCGACGCAGTGCGCACGCCGGTCGGCAAGCGCGGGGGTGGGCTGGCACAGGTCCATCCGGCCGACCTGGGTGCCCACAGCCTGAGGGCCCTGGTCGAGCGCACCGGCATCGACCCGGCGGCGGTGGACGACGTCGTGTTGGGATGCGTCGACACCGTCGGCGGCCAAGCCGGCGACATCGCCCGGACGTGCTGGCTCGTGGCGGGGCTCCCCGAGCACGTGCCGGGAACGACCGTCGACCGGCAGTGCGGATCGTCGCAGCAGGCGATCCACTTCGCCGCCCAGGCGGTGCTGTCGGGGACGATGGACGTGGTCGTGGCCGGGGGCGTGCAGCAGATGTCACAGATCCCCATCTCGTCAGCCATGATCGCCGGCCAGCCGTTGGGCTTCGACGACCCCTTCACCGGGTCGTCGGGGTGGGTCGCCCGCTACGGCACCCAGGAGGTGAGCCAGTTCCGGTCGGCGGAGTTGATCGCCGAGAAGTGGGACATCGGGCGCGACGACATGGAGGCGTTCGCCGTCGAGTCGCACAGCCGGGCGATCCGGGCACGCGACGAGGGCCGCTTCGACGCCGAGATCGTGCCGCTCGGCGAGTGCACCGCCGACGAGGGCCCCCGGGAGCCCGACTGGGACAAGATCCGCTCGCTGCCGGCCCTGACCGAGGGCGGGCGGGTGACGGCGGCGTGCTCGTCGCAGATCTGCGACGCCTCCGCGGCGCTGCTGATCGTGAACGAGCGGGGGCTTGCGGGCCACGGACTCTCGCCCCGGGCCCGGATCCATCACATCTCGGTGCGGGCCGACGACCCGGTGTGGATGCTGACGGCCCCGATCCCGGCCACCGCCCACGCGCTGGCCAAGACCAGCATGAGCCTCGATGACATCGACCTGGTCGAGATCAACGAGGCCTTCGCCTCGGTGGTCATCGCCTGGGCGCAGGAGGCGGGCGCCGACATGGCCAGGGTCAACGTCAACGGCGGCGCCATCGCCCTCGGCCATCCGCTCGGCGCCACCGGAGCCCGCCTGATGACGACCCTGCTCCACGAGCTGGAGCGCCGCGGCGGGCGCTGGGGGCTGCAGACGATGTGCGAGGGCGGGGGCCAAGCCAACGTGACCATCATCGAGCGGCTGTAGAGGCTGCGCCCTTAGGAGCAATTACCGTCGGCCCGGTGCCTGGGACGGGGTTCGACCGACCGATGCTGTCGTGCCGCGGGCTGCGACGGTCGTACGGCGAACGGCTGGCCGTCGACGACGTCGGCTTCGACATCGCCCGGGGTGAGACCTACGGGCTGCTGGGGCCGAACGGGGCCGGCAAGACCACCACGATCTCGATGGTGTGCGGCCTGCTCGCACGCGACGCCGGCGAGGTGACCGTCGCCGGGCGGCCGATGGGCCCGGAGGCGACCGACGCCAAGGCCGCGATCGGCCTGGTGCCACAGGACGTGGCGCTCTACGACAACCTGTCCGCGACGGAGAACCTGCGTTTCTTCGGGCGACTGCAGGGCCTGCAGGGCGGACTGCTCGACCAGCGGGTCGCCGAGGTCCTCGCCATCGTCGGGCTGGCCGATCGGGCCGGCGACCACATCGATACCTACTCCGGCGGCATGAAGCGCCGCGCCAACATCGCCGTCGGGTTGGTGCACCGGCCCGAGCTCCTGGTGCTCGACGAACCGACCGTCGGCGTCGACCCCCAGAGCCGCAATGCCATCCTCGAGAGTGTGGAGGCGCTCGGCGCCGAGGGCCTGTCCGTGCTCTACACGACGCACTACATGGAGGAGGCGGAGCGGCTCTGCGACCGCGTCGGCATCATCGACGAGGGCCGGCTCGTGGCCGAGGGCACGCGCCGCGAGCTGGTGGCCCAGGTCGGCGCCGGCGACCGGATCGATGTCAGCGGCACCGGCGATCTCGACGCGCTGGCCGCCCTGTGCGCCGCCCTGCCCGGCACTCTGGGTGTCGACCGGCGGGACGGCGGACTGGCGGTGCGGGTGGCCGACGGTCCTGCGGCCCTGGCGGGGATCGTCGACGCCGCCGGTCGGGTCGGCGTGACCATCGCCGGCATCGAGCTGGTCGAGCCGGACCTCGAGGACGTGTTCCTCGAGCTGACCGGCAAAGCCCTGCGGGACTGATGCCGATGGCGTCCGTGCCGCCCGTGCGTCCGGCGCCCCGAGCCGGCTGATGAGCCAGTTCCAGGCTGCGCGGCTGATCGCCGCAGTCGACCTGCGGCGGCGGTTCCGCAACCGCTCGTTCCTGATCCAGGCGATCGGCGGCCCACTGGCCCTGGCCACGATCATCAGCCTGGCCTTCGGCAGCAGCGAGGGGGTCGACGCCACGATCGGCGTAGTCGACGCGGATGGATCGCCGGTGGCGTCGCAGTTCGTTGAGGGCGTCACCCGGACCGATACAGGCGACCTGCGGTTCGAGCGCGTCGACACCCCGGACGACGCTCGGTCACGGGTCGACGGTGGCGCCCTGGATGCCGCCGTCGTCATCCCCGCGGGGTTCGCCGCCTCCCTGTCCGGCGACGAGCCCGGTGCGGTCGAGGTCATCACGGAGCACGACAGCCCGATCGCCGCCGAGGTGGCCCGCTCCGTGGCAAGGGGGTTCACCGCCCGGGTGAACGCCGCCCGGCTCGCCGCGGCCACGACGGTGGCCGGGGGTGGTGTCGTTCCGCCCGAGGACGAGCTGGCGGCCCTCGAGCTGCCGGTCGAGATCAGCCAGTCGGGCACCGGCGGCAACGTCTCTCCCGCCGCCTACTTCGGGCCCGGGATGGCGTTGCTGTTCCTGTTCCTCCTGGTGGGGACGCTGGCCCGCGACCTGCTGGCCGAGCAGCGGCTACGGGTACTCGACCGGGTGCGCGCCGCCCCGGTCCGGGACGTCGCGATCCTGGCCGGCAAGGCCGCCAGCGTGGTGGTCATCGCCGTCGTCACCTTCGGGGTCATCTGGGGCGTCAAGGGGGTGGCGTTGGGCGCCGACTGGGGGGACCCGCTGGGCGTGGCCCTGCTGATCGTGGCCGTGTCGCTGGCCATCGCGGGCGTGTCCGGATTTGTGGCGGCCGTGGCCCGGACCGAGAACACAGCCGACACCCTGGCCGCGTTCGTGGCGTTCCTGTTCGCGCTGATCGGCGGCAACTTCGTACCACCGGGCGCCCTGCCCGAGGTGTTGAGGCGGTTGTCGCTGTTCACCCCCAACGGGTGGGCGTTGCAGGGCTTCGCGGAGCTGTCCGTGGGCGGGGGCAAGGCCCCGGACGTGATCCCCCACGTGGCGGTCCTGCTGGCGTGGGCCGCGGTGTGCGGAGCAGTGGCGGCCGTGTTGCTCCCCCGCCGGATCGGGGCAAGACAATGAGCGCGATCCTGGCCATCGCGCTCAACGAACTGCGGCGGGTCGGCCGGGACCGGACGGCGCTGTTCTTCGCCTTCGCCCTCCCCATCGTCATCATCGTGATCATCGGGTCGACGTTCAGCAATGAGAACGACCTCGAGGTCGGTGTCCTCGACGAGGACGGGTCCACACGCTCCGATCGACTGTTCGCCACGTTCGACGACACCGAGGGCCTGTCCGCCGACCACTACCAGTCGATCGACACGCTGCGCCGGGACATTCGCACCGGCACGGTGGCGGCCGGCGTGGTCGTGCCGCCGGAGTTCGGGGCGCACATCGATGCCGGCGAGATCGTCACCGTCCGGCTGATCGCCGATCCCACGTCCGGCTCGGCCGTGGCGGTCCAGTCCACGCTCCGGGCGGCGGTGGCCGACGCGGCCGGGCGCACGGCTGCGGCCCGCTTTGCGTCCGAACACGGGTCCGGCAGCTACGACGAGGCGGCGGCAACCGCCGACCGACTGGCCGCCGACCTGCCTGTCGCCACGGTGCGCACCGAGTCGGTGGGCGGCGACGCCGGCCGCGACGTGGGCGAGCTCGGCTTCGACTACACGGCCCCGGCCAACCTCGTGCTGTTCGTGTTCGTCAACACGCTGGTCGTGGGCGCCATCCTGGCCGCCGATCGCCAGCAAGGCATCACGCGCCGGCTGCTCGCCACCCCCCACGGTACCGGCACGATCCTGGCCGGCATCGGCGCCGCCAAGCTGCTGTTCGCCTTCGCTCAGTCGGCGGTGATCGTGGTGATCGGTGGCGTGGTGTTCGGCGTCGACTGGGGTGATCCGGTCGGTGCGCTGCTGGTCGTGCTGCTGTTCGCGCTGGTCGCCACCGCGGTCGGCCTGCTGGTGGGCTCGATCGTGTCGGAGGTCGACCAGGCGCAGTCGGTGGGTGCGCCCATCGCCATCGCCATGGGCATGCTGGGCGGCTGCATGTGGCCGCTGGCGATCGTGCCGCAGGCGATGCGGGTGCTCGGCCACATCACGCCCCACGCCTGGGCCATGGACGCCTGGGTCAAGCTCGTGTTCGACGGTGATGGTGTGGGCGCGATCGTGCCCCAGCTGGCGGTGTTGGCGGGCTTTGCGGCGGTGCTGGGGGTGAGTGCCGCCCGGCGGCTACGGACAGCACTCACCGGTCCGACCGTCGCGCGCCGCTCCGCGCCGGCATCGGCCTGATGGCCGACCCGGCGGCTCCTGCCCGAGTGCCTAGCCCAGCTTGGGCTGGGAGCGCTCGACGATCGTGCCGAGATCGAGCCCCGGCGGCAGCGTGCCCAGCGCTAGGCCCTCCCCGCCGGTCAGGCGGGAGGCGCAGAAGGCATCCGCGACGGCAGGGTGCCCGTAGCGCACCAGCAGGCTGCCCTGGAGGGCCAGGGCCATGGCTTCGACCACCCGCCGGGCCCGGGACTCGATGCCCACCAGATCCCCGAGCTCGTGGCGCACGCGGGCCACGGCGTCGTCGAGCCGGCGGTCGGCACCGCGGGCAGCGTCGGTCTCGGCGAGGAACGCCTCCAGCGCCACCGGTTCCCGGGCCATCGCCCGCAGCACGTCCAGGCAGATCACGTTCCCCGAGCCCTCCCAGATGCCGTTGAGCGGGCTCTCGCGGAACAGCCGGGGCATGATCGATTCCTCGACGTAGCCGTTCCCGCCCAGGCACTCGAGCGCTTCGCCGATGTGGGTGGGCTGGCGCTTGCAGATCCAGTACTTCGCCACGGCGGTGGCGATGCGCCTGAGGGCGTCGGCATCCTCGTCACCGCGGGCGGCCTCGTCGAATGCACGGGCCAGCCGCATCGCCGTCACCGTCGCCGCCTCGGACTCCACCGCCAGGTCGGCCAGCACCACCCGCATGAGCGGCTGGTCAACCAACGTCGAGCCGAAGGCCGAGCGATGGGCCGCGTGGTGGAGCGCCTGTGCGGTGGCCTGCCGCATGATGGCGGTCGCCCCGAGAACGCAGTCCAGCCGGGTGTGAGCGACCATGTCGATGATCGTGCGGACGCCCCGTCCCTCCTCGCTGACCATCCACGCGAGGGCCCCGTCCAGCTCGATCTCGCTGGACGCGTTGGACCGGTTGCCGAGCTTGTCCTTCAGGCGCATGATCCGGAACCCGGAATTGCGCTCGCCGCCCGGGAGCCAGCGCGGCACGAGGAAGCACGTCAGCCCGCCGGGCGCCTGCGCGAGCATCAGGAACACGTCCGACATCGGCGCCGAGCAGAACCACGTGTGCACGGTCAGACCCCACATGCCGTCGCCGCCGTCGACGCCGCCGCCCCCGGCGACGCGTTCGGCGCGGGTGGTGTTGGCCCGGACGTCGGATCCCCCCTGCTTCTCGGTCATCCCCATCCCGGCGAGGACGCCAGGCTTCTCGTCAGCGGCCACGTTGCGCGGGTCGTAGGCCCGTGCCACAAGGCGAGGCTCCCACTCGGCGGCGAGGTCGGGCTGGGTCCGCAGCGCGGGGACGATCGAGTAGCTCATGGAGATCGGGCAGCCGTGCCCGGTCTCGACCTGGGACCAGGTCACGAAGCCCGCCGCCCGCGCCACGTGGGCGCCGGGCTGGTCGACGGCCCACGGGGCGCCGTGCAAGCCGTGGGACACCGCAACCTGCATCAGCTCGTGGTAGGCCGGGTGGTAGGCGACCTCGTCGATGCGATGCCCGTAGCGGTCGTGGGTGCGCAGCTCGGGCGGGTTGCGGTTGGCGTCGAAGCCCCAGCCGATGGCCTCGGGCGACCCCGCCAGGCGGCCGAGTGCGCGCAGGTCATCGACGGCCCAGCCGGCGCCCTCCCGCGCGACCGCGTCCACCAGGGCGACGTCGGCGCCGAACACGTCGTAACCCTCGAGCGGGGGTGGCTGGTTGGTGACCTGGTGGGTGGCGGGCATGTCCCCATGGTGCCCGCCGGCGACGGAAAAAGGCGCCTCAGAAACGCCGAGGCTGCCGCCGCGCCCTCGGTAGGTCCACCATGGCGCCATACAGGAGGACCGCCGCCAGCACGCTCAGCCCTGCGACCACCAACCCCTCACCCGGAGCGTCGGCGATGGCGTCGAGCGGCGCACCCAGGTCACGAACGGCGGCGGCGGCGGCGATCGCGGCCAGGGCGACGTCAACCACGACGTGGAAGGGATGGGGAGGTGTGTCCTCGCGCCCGAAGCAGCCGCACGAGCCCACCATCGTTCCAGCCCGCAGGGCGGCCACGACGAAGGCGGCGAACGCCAGGTAGCTGGCGGCAACGAGCCACCAGACCACTGCCCAGCCGGTGGTCACGGCCAGCAGGCCGACGAGCAGCTCGGCGGCGGCACCCACTCGCACCAGGATCCTCGACGACGGCAGCCCCAGCGCGCGCAACGCCCCCACCGTCATCGTCGGATCGACCAGCTTCGTCGCCCCCGCGAACGCGAGCAGCAGGGCGGCGGTGAGGGCGGGTCCGGTCAGGGCGGGCATCGGGCGGGATCGAATGTACTGAGCCGGTGGAACGCGATCGCGGCCGCGGTGGCCACGTTGAGCGAGTCCACCCCGGTGGCGATGGGAATGCGCACCTGCCTGTCGGATGCCGCCAGGACGGCCTCGCTGAGACCGGGGCCCTCGGCACCGACGAGCAGCGCGAGCTTGGGCCTGCGGGCGCCGACGTCGCGCGCGACGGCGTCGATCGGTTCGGCCCGGGACGCCGGCGTGAGGGCCAGGAGCTCGAGTCCGTGCCGCCGCAGCTCAGCGAGCCCATCCGGCCAGGTGGGAACGCGAGTCCAGGGCACCCGCAGCACGTGGCCCAGCGACACCCGCACGCTGCGCCGGTAGAGCGGGTCGGCGGTGGCGGGATCGAGCAGGACCGCGTCCATGCCGAACGCGGCGGCATTGCGGAACAGCGCACCGACGTTCTCGTGGTCGGTCAGGCCCTCGGCGACGACGACCCGCTCGGCACCCTCCAGCACGTCGGCGACCCGGGGCAACGGTCGCCGGTCGGCGGCCGCCAGCACGCCCCGGTGGAAGGGGAAGCCGGTGATCGCCTCGACCTCCTCGTCGGACCGCACCACCACCGGTGCCCGGCCACCCACGAGAAAACGCACCTGCTCCGCCTTGCGGGCCGCGGCCAGCACCGAGCGGATGGGGAACGCCGAACCGAGCAGCGCCTCCAGCGCCAGCGCGCCCTCCACCACGAAGAACCCGCCCCGTCGCTCCACCACCCGCCGGCGCCCGGGGTCGTTGAGCGCCCGGTAGTCCTCGAGCAACGTCTCGTCGGCTGCGGGCACGACGCCAGTCTGGGCCGAGACGTAGTGTCCGGGCATGCCGAGCGACTTGTTCTTCAGGGGGGCCAACACCGTCCACCGGATCGTGCAGAAGATCAGCGGAGGCCGCTTCGGGTGGGACGTGGCCAACATGCCGGTGCTCGAGCTCACCACCACGGGACGGAGAAGCGGCCGGCCCCACGCGGTGCTCCTGACCTCGCCCCTGCGCGACGGCGACGCCATCGTGGTAGTCGCCTCCCGGGGCGGCGGCGACCACCATCCCGCCTGGTTCCTCAACCTCCGCGACAACCCCGATGTCGAGGTAGCGATCGGGAGCGAATCCAAGCGGCCGATGCGGGCGCGCATCGCCAATCCCGACGAACGGGCCCGGCTGTGGCCCGAGGTGGTCGCCAAGTACAAGGGGTATGGCGACTACCAGACAAGGACCGACCGCGAGATTCCGCTGGTGCTGCTCGAGCCGGTGTCGTGACCTCCTGGTTTCTGACAGCTCGTCAGATCGTGTGACACCATGCGCGAATGACGGGGACCTGCGAGGGCCGAGTCGTCATCGTCACCGGCGCGGCGCGCGGGATCGGCCGGGCGCACGCGCTCGAATTCGCCCGTCAGGGGGCCAAGCTCGTGGTCAACGACATCGGGGCCGAGCTCGATGGCACCGGCAGCTCGCCCACCGCGATCCGGGAAGTGGCCGACGAGATCGCCGCGGGCGGCGGCGCGGTCACGGTCAACGGCGACGACGTGGCCGACTGGGAGGGCGCCCGCCGCCTGGTCCGCACCGCACTCGAGGCGTTCGGCCGGCTCGATGTCGTCGTCAACAACGCCGGGTTCGTGCGCGACCGCATGTTTGTGTCCTGCGGGGAGGACGAGTGGGACGCGGTCGTGCGGGTCCACCTCAAGGGCCACTTCGCCGTCTCCCGGTTCGCAGCCGAGCACTGGCGGGAGCGCGCCAAGGCGGGCGAGACGGTCGACGCCCGCATCGTCAACACGTCGTCCGGCGCCGGCCTGCAGGGCTCGGTGGGCCAGGCCGCCTACAGCGCCGCCAAGGCCGGGATCGCCGCGCTCACGCTCGTCCAGGCCGCCGAGCTGGGGCGCTACGGCGTCACCGCCAACGCCATCGCCCCCTCGGCCCGCACGCGCATGACCGAGACGCTGTTCGCCGACACGATGGCGGCGCCGGACGATCCCATGGCGTTCGACGCCATGGCCCCCGAGAACGTGGCGCCGCTGGTGGTGTGGCTCGGCTCGGCGCAGTCGGCGCACGTGACCGGCCGGGTCTTCGAGGTCGAGGCCGGCAAGGTCGCGGTGGCCGACGGGTGGCAGCACGGCGTTCCGATCGACAAGGGCGCGCGTTGGGACCCCGCGGAGCTGGGTCCCGTCGTCGATGACCTGCTGGCCACCGCCCCGGCGCCGGCCCCCGTCTACGGGGCCGGGTGACGACAACGGGACTACGGTCCCGGCCCATGAGTGAGCGTCCCGGAGGGCGAGAGAGTGAGCCCGGCCCGAGCGGCCGTGGGAGCGGACAAGCAACGCGTCGGAGCCCGAGCGGCCCGCTGCGAAGCAGCAGGAGCGGGGAATGATGCGCGACCGCTCGTTCGCAACCCTGGCCGAGGGCGGCGGGTTCTTCGAGGGCCCGCGCTGGCACGACAACCGCTGGTGGGTCTCCGACTTCTACCGGCACACGGTGTTCGCAATCGACCCCGACGGAACCCACGAGGAGGTGGTCACCGTCGACGCCCAACCGTCGGGCCTCGGCTGGATGCCCGACGGCTCACTGCTCGTGGTGTCGATGAAGGACCGGCGCGTGCTTCGCCGTTGGCCGGACGGCTCCGTCACCGTCCACGCCGACATCGACGACCACTGCGGCGGGCACGCCAACGACATCGTCGTCGACGCCCGAGGCCACGCCTACGTCGGCAACTTCGGGTTCGACATCATGGCCGGCGCCCCACCCTGCAGCGCGACGCTCGTCCACGTGGCCCCCGACGGCGCCGTCGAGGTGGCGGCGGACGACCTTGCGTTCCCGAACGGGTCCGTCATCACGCCGGACGGGTCGACGCTGATCGTCGGCGAGACCATGGGCGGGCGCTACACCGCCTTCACCATCGGCGAAGACGGCTCGCTGACCGACCGGCGGGTCTGGGCCACGATCGACGGCGTGGCGCCCGACGGGTGCGCCCTCGACGCCGAGGGGCGTGTGTGGGCGGCCGATGCCCTCGGGAACCGGTTGGTGCGGGTGGCCAAGGGCGAGGGCATCGTGGACGAGATCCCGGCGCCCGACGGCCTCGGCGTCTACGCCTGCATGCTCGGCGGCGACGACGGCCGCACGCTGCTGGCCTGTGCCGCCCCGGACTTCTTCGAGAGCAACCGGGCGACCGCCCGCGACGCGGTGCTGCTCACGACCAAGGTCGACGCCCCCCACGCGGGGTTGCCCTAGCGCCATCAGCCGATAATCTCTGCCTTGGTCAAGGATTTACTTGCAGGAGGCAGAGATGGCTTCGATCGCCCCGGCGAGCGGCACCGACGAGGTCCCGGCCGTCCGGGCGTTCAACCGATTCTGGACGCAGCAGATCGGCCTGCTGCAGGCGGGGCTGGTCGACACGCCCTACTCGCTGACCGAGGCCCGCGTCCTGTTCGAGCTCGCGCAGCAGAAGGCCACCGACCTGGCCGACCTGCGCGGCGCGCTCCAGCTCGATGCCGGCTACCTCACCCGCATCGTCGGGCGGCTCAAGGACGCCGGGCTGGTCACCGCCGAGCGGTCGCCCGACGACGGGCGCCGGCAGGTGATCCGGCTCACCGAGCGGGGGCGGGCCGAGTTCGGGACGCTCGACCTCCGCTCGAGCGAGGCGACCGCCGCCATGCTCGACGGCGTTCCGGTGGCCGACCGGCGCCGGCTGGTGGCGGCGATGGCGACGATCGAGGACACGCTCGCGCCGCGGCCCAGCGAGCCGCCCCGCGCCTACCTGCTGCGCGAGCCGGGACCCGGCGACCTCGGTTGGATGGTCCAGCACAACGGCGCGGTCTACGCGGCCGAGTACGGCTGGGACCACAGCTACGAGGCGCTCGTGGCCCGGATCGTGGCGGACTTCGGCCAGCACCACGAACCGGCCCGCGAGCGGGCCTGGAT
>JBKPHE010000196.1:0-12278 GCA_046744485.1 Actinomycetota bacterium
GGGGGTGGGCTGGGGGCGGGGGGCACGGGCGGCGGTGGCGCCGGTGGGGCCCGCCGCGGGGGCCCCGGGGGGGGGGGGCGGGCGGCACGACGGCAGCGGCCTGTCGAACCGGGGCCGGCTCACCTGCCGCACCCTCACCGACCTGCTCACCCGCCCCGAGACCGGCCCGGTGCTGCGGGACGGGCTGGCGGTCGCCGGGGAGACGGGCACGCTGGCCGAACGGTGGCGGGGCACGCCGGTCGCGGGGCGCCTACGCGCCAAGACCGGCTCCCTGCGCAATGTCACCGCCCTCGCCGGCGTGATGTCGCCCGTGGCCGGGGGGACGATCACGTTCGCTTACGTCGCCAACGTGGCCGAGCCCGGCTTCCTCGATCCGGGCGACGTCAACATGAACGGTCTGGCCGACATCCTCGTGGCCTACCCCCGTGACGTCGACCTGGCGGCCCTGGGGCCCGAGTGAACGGGTTTACGGGGCGCCGAGAGCGTCAGCCCCAGCTCTTGCCGTCCGGGGCGCAGAGGGCGGCGGGGGGTTTGACCGGGGTGACGGTGCGGGCCTTGAGCATGGCGACGTTGCCCCCGGCACGCTCCTCCACCACCCCCCTGATGCGCAGGAAGGGGCTGCCCCGCACGTCGGTGCGGTAGCGGTCGTAGAGCTGGGGGGCCAGCATGACGTTGACCAGGCCGTGCTCGTCCTCGAGCAACAGGAACACCGCCCCCTGGCCGCTGCCGGGCCGCTGGCGGCAGACGACCAGGCCCGCGGTGTCGACCGTCCGCTTCGCCGGGACGTCGAGCAGCTCGCGGCTGGACCAGACCTTGCCCCGCAGTCCGCCGCGCAGGAACTGCATGGGGTGGGCTTCGGGCGACAGCCCGAGCACCTCGTAATCGTCGGCCATGGCCCGGAAGCCGGACACCTCCGTCAGCGGCACGTGGTCCTGCTCGGTGGGCAGGTCCAACCGCAGCTGCCGGTAGCGCAGCCGACCGGCGGTGCGCTGCGTGGGCTGTGGCGCCCCGCTGCCCAGGCCGAGCAGCCAGAGCTGCCACAACAACTCCCGGCGCCGGAGGCCCAGGCCGTCGAAGGCCCCGACCCGGATGGCGTTCTCGATCGCCTCTCCGGCCAACCCGGTGCGGTGTGCGAAGTCGCGCAGCGACCGGTAGGGCCCGCCCCGGTCGCGTTCGTCGACGACGGCCGCGGCGGTGGTCGCGCCCATCCCCCGGACGTACATGAGCCCGAGGCGCACCGCGCCTCGCCCCTCGGTGCTCGCCACGGTGCAGGGCACCCGGCTGGCGTTGATCTCGGGCCGCAGGATCTCGACCTCGTGCCGCCGGGCGTCGTTGGTGAACACGTGGGGCGGGTAGAAGCCCATGGGCCAGTTGTTGAACAGGGCGCAGAAGAACTCGGCGGGGTAGTACTCCTTGAGCCAGGTGGTCTGGTACGCCAGCAGCCCGAAGGCGGCGGCGTGGCTCTTGGGGAAGCCGAACTGGGCGAACCCCGCCAGGCTCTCGAAGGTGCGCTCGGCCACGTCGAGCGGGACCCCCTTTTCCTCGGCCCCCGCCAGGAACTTGCCCCGGTACCACTCGATCTCCTCGCCCCAGTCCTTGCGGCCCATGGCCCGCCGGAACGTCTCGGCCATGCCGTCGCTGAACCCGCCCATGGCGACGGCCACCTGCACCACCTGCTCCTGGAACAGCACGACCCCGAAGGTCTCACCCAGCACCTCCCGGACGCAGTCGTGCGGGACGAGGTTGGGCGAATCGGGGTTGGAGCGGCCCTCGACGTAGTTGTGGACCGCCCCTCCGACGATGGGGCCCGGGCGGATGATCGCCACCTGGGCGGTCAGGTCGTCGAGGTTCCGGGGCCTGGTGCGGGGCAGGATGCCGGCCTGGGCCCGGGATTCGATCTGGAACACGCCGATGGTGTCGCCCCGCCCGATGCGGTCGTACACCCGCTCGTCCTCGAAGTCGATGCGGGAGAGGTCGATGGCGTCGCCCCGATGGATGGCGCAGAGGTCGAGGCATTCCTCCACCAGCGACAACATGCCCAGCGCCAGGAAGTCGATCTTCACCATCCGGGCATCGTCGATGTCGTCCTTGTCCCAGTGGCACACGTAGCGACCGGGCCAGGCGGCGGGCTGGACGGGCACGCAATCGATGAGCGGATCGGAGGCGATGACCACCCCACCGACGTGCTGGGAGAGGTGACGGGGGAAGTTCGCCAGCTGGCCGGCCAGCTCGATGAGATGTCCCCAGCCCGGGGTCGCGGCGAGCGGGCGCAGCTCGGGGACCCGCTCCATCTCCACCCGGACGTTGGTGGCCGAGCCGTAGCCCTCCGCCAGCTTGGCCAGCCGGTCGATCTCCGCCGCCGGCAGGCCCAGCGCCTTGCCCAGGTCGCGCACCGCGCTGCGGATGCGGTAGCGGGGGAAGGTGGCGACCAGCGCGGCGTGGTCGCTGCCCCAGTGCTCGTACACCTCTCGGAACAACCGATCGCGGATGTCACGGGGGAAGTCCAGGTCGATATCGGGGAGGCTCGACATCGTGTCGTTGAGGAACCGCCCGAGGAACAGGTTCTTCTCGATCGGGTCGATGTGCGACAGCCCGATCAGGTAGCACACGATGCTGCTCACGCTGGAGCCACGGCCCCGACCGGGCGGCATGCCCAGGCGCCCCCGGGGGGCGTCGCCCCGCACCTCGGCCGCCACCTTCCTGGCCAGCTCCAGCACCCGGTGGTACACGAGGAAGAAGCCGGCCATCCCATGCCGGGCGATGAGCCCCAGCTCTTCGTTGAGACGACTGCGCGCCATGTCGAGCGACGTTCCGCGGTAGCGCTGGTCGAGCTCACGGCGGCAGAGCTCAGCCAGCCAGGAATCGGGGGTGTGGCCCTTGGGGACGTCCGGCGTCGGTAGCCGGTAGCCCAGGTCCTCGGTCAGGTCGAAGCCACAGCGCTCGGCGATGCGGAGGGTGTTGGCCACGGCCTCGGGCCACTCGGCGAAGCGCTCCGCCTGCTCGGCCGGGCTCCTCAGGTAGAACTCGCGATTGGGCCGGCGTTGGGTGTGGCAGCCGTCGAGCGTTGTGCGGTGGCGGATGGCGCAGAGCGCGTCGTGGAGCCGGTGCCGCCCCGGGTCGTGGTAGTGGACGTCTCCGGTGGCGACGATCCCCACGCCCAGCTCGCGGGCCAGCGATACCTGCACCCGGATGCGGGGCTGGTCGCCCTGGACCAGGTTGTCGTGCAGCTCGACCCACACGTTTCCCGGTCCGAACCAGTCGACCCAGCGGCGTAGCACGTCCCTCGCCCCCGAGCGATCGCCGGCCGCCACCCGCTGGGCCAGCTCCCCGCGGCGCCCGCCGGTGAGGCAGACGACCCCGGCGGTGTGCTCCCGCACGTGATGGAGGGCGGCAAAGGGATCGCGCCGGCGCCGTTCCCGATCGGCCTGCTCGACCAGGCCCCCGCCGTTGGCCAGGCTCACCAGCCGGCACAGGTTGGCGTATCCCTGGCGGGTCTCGGCCAGCAGCGTGAGGTCGTGCCGGGACCCGGGGTGGGCGTCGGGGTCGGCATCGGGGTCGACGGCCACGGTGAGCTCGACGCCGATGACGGAGCGGATGCCGGCGTCCCGGCACGCCCGGGCGAACACCATGGCGCCGTAGAGGTTGTTGCGATCGGTGATCGCCAGGGCGTCGTAGCCGTGCCGGGCGGCCCGGACGATCAGCTCCTTGGGGGACGAGGCGCCCTCCAGCAGCGAGTAGCAGGTGTGGAGGTGCAGCTCGGCATACGGGGAGGAGTTGTCGATCCCGATCATGAGCGCTGCGCCCACCACGTCTCGTCTCCCAGGTCGCGGTAGACGGTGACGAGGCGCCCGTCGGCCAGCACCAGCCGGTAGTACAGCCGGGACAGCGGGTTGGGCCCCCACCAGCCCTCGTCGATGCGCCAGCGCTCCGCCACCTGTGCCACCGGGACGGGCCGCCGGCGACCCTGCGGGCCCGACAGCCCGATCGCCCGGGGTTGGCCCGCGGGGTCGACCTGGACGGGTATGCGCACCGGGGCGTTCAGCGGTCGAGGCGTCACTCGAGCTCCACCAGTGCCCAGCGGCGTTCGGGGATCCGGCTCCACGGCTCCACGGGGACCATCCGCCCCACCGGGCTCCGCCCGTAGCGAGCTTGCAGCTGGCGCATGCCCTCCTCGATGCGCTCTCGCCGCTCCAGCGAGGCCCGCCGGGTCGGCAACAGCTCGCCCTGCCAACCCCGTGACGGCCGCAACCCCCGCAGCTCGATCGACAGCTCGCTCACCGGACCCGGCAGCGACGCCCGTTCGAGCGCCGGGGCCAGCGTCACCCACAGGCCGTCGTGGTCGCACCGGGCATGGCGCAACGTCACCCTGGACTCCCAACGCTTGCCCTTTTCGGTCTCGGCCCGCACCACGAGCTGGCGGGCCACCCGTCCCCGCCGTCGTGGATGGCGCAGCACCCGACGGAGCACCTGGGCGGCGGCGGCCAGCACCGCCTCCCGGCTGGTGAGCGGCTCGGGAAACGCCAACCGCTCCCGCACGTGCTCCTCGCGGGGACGGGGGCGCACCGGCTCGGCGGCACCGTCGAGCAGCGCTACCAGGCGCACGCCCTGCGCGCCGAACTGGGCCACCAACGCGTGCCGGGGCAAGGCCGCCAGCCGACCCACCGTGGTGATGCCGACCAGCCGCAGCCGGCGGATCATCTCCGCCTCCACCGGCAGGGCCGTCACCGGGACCGGCGTGACGAAGGCGGCCACCTCGGTCTCGTCGACCACCATGACGTTCCGGGACTGGCCATGCGTGGCGGCCTGCAGCGCCGCCAACCCGGCCACGAACTTGGTGGGCCCCACCCCCAGCCGGGGTCGCAACTCGCTCGGCGCGCACCCGAGCAGCGCGGCGTGCAACGCGGCGGGGGAGCGGTAGCAGCGAGCCAGGCTCGCGAGCTCGACGTAGGCCGTCCCCAGGCCTGCGGGTTCGACCCCGGGCACCACCCGTTCGAGCGCGTCGAGGATGGCGGCGTCCCGGGCCTCGTACCGTGCCGGCCGGGCGTCGAGCACCACCAGCGAGGGACAGCGGCCCATCGCCTCTGACAGGCGCTGGCCCTCCATCACCCCATGGGTCTGGGTGGCCACCGGGGACGCCGACCACACCACCGGGGCATCGGAGTGGGCCACCACGACCGGGCGACCCCACAGCTCGGGGCGATCGCCGAGCTCGCCGGCCAACGGGAAGCGGGGGATCACGAGGCAACCGATGTCTTCCGCTCTTGGCCTTCGGCCGGGCCGCTCGGGCCCTGGGTTGGGAGGGGCGACCATGGACCCCCTACCATATACGAACAAGGGTTCGATTGACTAGGCTGGGCCGTGATGCCGGTGGCCCCGATGTTCCCGTTGGGCACCGTGCTCGTGCCCGGGATGGTGCTGCCGCTGCACGTGTTCGAGCCCCGCTACCGGCGCATGGTGGACGACTCCCGCACGCACCACGACGGCACGTTCGGGGTGGTGCTCATCGAGCGGGGATCGGAGGTCGGCGGGGGAGACGTCCGCACCGATGTGGGCACATTGGCCCGCATCGTGCGCGCGGAGGAACTGCCCGACGGCCGCTGGATCCTCGGCGTGGTCGGCATCCATCGCATCCGCGTCGAGCGCTGGCTCCCCGACGACCCGTACCCCCGGGCGGAGATCCACGAGTGGGCCGAACAACTCCAGGAGCCGGCCGAGGCCGCCGGGCGAGCCGCCGGCGATCGGGACGAGGTCACGACCCTGCTGCGGCGGGCGGCCGCCCTGCGCCGGGAGATGGGCGAGCCGGCGCCGCCGCTCGACCTCGAGCTGGCGGACGATCCGGTGGTCGCCTGCTACCAGGCGGCGGTGGTGGCGCCGCTGGGCCCTGCCGATCGCCAGGCGCTGCTGGCGGCGCCCACCGTGCCCGCCCGGTGGCGACTGCTGCGCGAGCTGCTGGTCGATCAGATCGACTTGCTGCAGGCACGCCTCGCCGCGGGGTAGCACCTGTTCGACGTGGGTAGTCGGATGTCAGGGCCTGCGTGTACTGACGTGGTACAACCAGGCATCCCCAGCGACGAGGAGCAGGCCGAGGTGCCGGAGCCGCAGTCGAAGTCGATCCCCGAGATCTCGAGCGAACTGTGGGCGCTCACCAAGGACTACGCCAAGCAGGAGACCATCGATCCGCTCAAGGGCGTCGGGCGCTACCTGACGTTCGGTGTCCCCGGCGCAGTGCTGATCGGGTTCGGCGTGGTGCTGTTGATGCTGTCGGGGCTGCGGGCGTTGCAGACGCAGACCGGCAGCACGTTCCACGGCAGCCTGTCGTGGCTCCCGTACTTCATCGTCCTGGTGGTGGCGGCCGGGTTGGCCGCGTTCGCCGTCTCCCGCATCACCAAGACGAAGAGGTAGGCCGATGGCAATGAGCGCCGCACGCACCACGCCCATCACCCGGGACGATCTCGAGGCCAAGTTCCGCGAGCTCGAGGGCGGGGCGCGCGAGCAGGTCGCATCGGCGAGGACCACGCTCATCACCGCCGGCGGGATCGCGGCGTTCATCCTGCTGCTGCTGGTGTTCCTGCTCGGCCGGCGCGCCGGCAAGCAGCGCAGCACCGTCGTCGAGATCCGCCGGGTCTGATGGCACGCGCCCTCCGGCCCGTGAGCCGGATCGACCGTGGCCTCAGGCTCGTGCAGTCCCGGGGCCTGAGGCGGGGTGTCAGGGGCGAGTCACGATTCTGGTTCTGGGTGTTCATGGCGGCGTGGATCAGCCGACGGCTGCGGCGCGCGATCGGCAGCGAGCCCGCTGTCGTCTACCGCGGCGAGGTCGAGCCGGGGCAGACGATCGAGATCCGCCACCTGACCGAGACCTACGGGGGCAAGCGCGTTCGTCGCCGCTGACCGTCGGCGCCACAATGGACGCGTCATGCGCGTCCTGCTTCGCAACCCGCGCCGCGAGCTCGAGGTCGAGGGCCCGCTCAGTGTCGGGAAGCTGCTTCGTCAGCTCGACCTCAACCGCGAGTCCGTCCTCGTCGTGCGGGGCGACACGCTGGTGCCCGGCGACGCCGTGCTGGCCGACGACGACGTGATCGAGATCCGCCCCGTGATCTCGGGCGGGTGTCTCGTGACGAGGCACCCATGAAGTGCGCCGTGTGCCGCGGACCGGCGGTCATCGATCTCCGCCGCCACAACGCCAACTTCTGCGCCGACCACTTCCTCAAGTTCTGCCGCGATCAGGTGGTCCGCGCGATCGACGACCACGACATGATCGAGCCGGGCGACCGCGTCCTGGTGGCGGTCTCGGGCGGGAAGGACAGCCTGGCGCTGTGGGACCTCCTGCTCGAGCTCGGCTACGACGCCGAGGGCATGACCATCGGGCTCGGCATCGGCGACTACAGCACCGCCAGCACCGAGGCGGCGATGGCGTTCGCCGAGCGCCGCGACCTCGCGTTGCACCGCATCGACCTGCGCGGGGACTACGCCTACGACATCCCCACGGCGTCGGCGGTCACCAGAAGGCCGCCCTGCTCGTCGTGCGGACTGTCCAAGCGCCACCTCATCGACAAGGCGGCCCTCGACGGTGGCTACGACGTCGTGGCCACCGGCCACAACCTCGACGACGAGGCCGCGGTCCTCTTCGGCAACGTGCTCCACTGGCACATCGAGTACCTGGGACGTCAGCAGCCCATGCTCGCCGAGCGGATCGGCCCGAGACATGACGCCCGCTCCGACGAGCGCTCGGGCCGCGGGGCGGGAAGGCGTGCCTTCCCGCGTAAGGTCAAGCCGCTGGTCCGGCTGGCCGAACGAGAGACTGCGGCCTATTGCGTGCTGCGCGGCATCGACTACATCGTCGAGGAGTGCCCGATGGCCGAGGGCAATCGGCACCTCCGCTACAAGGAGGCGCTCGACACCGTCGAGGCCGCATCGCCCGGCGCCAAGCAGGCGTTCTACTTCGGCTTCCTGGCCCGGGCCGCCGCCCGCTTCGCACCCGACGCGGACGGGACCGATGGGGAGCTTCGAGCCTGCCCCCGCTGCGGATCCCCGACCCCCGGTGAGGTGTGCGCCTTCTGCCGGCTCGTCGACCAGGTGGCCGGCCACGATCCGGTGCCGGTCGAGCTCGTCCGCCCCCGCCGCGGGGGCCGCCGGGCCGCGACGAAGAGGCCGAGCGGACAGGCCGGCAAGTGGGCACAGAACAGTACGGGATTTGCAACGTGAGCCCAGGTGCCACAGCTCGGCCTCCGGCAGCATTGACCGCCGTGAGCCCAGACGACGTGCCTAGCCGCTCACGACCTAGGGCCCGCTCGTGAGCCGACCGTTCGCCGACGGCGACGAGGTGCTGCTGGTCGACGCCAAGAAGCGCCGCTACCTGGTGACGTTGGCCGGTGGGGGCGAGTTCCACACCCACGCCGGCGTGATCGCCCACGACGACGTCATCGGCGCCGCGGAGGGCGCGACGTTCCGGTCGTCGCACGGCTCGCCGTTCCTCGCCATCCGGCCGACCCTGGCCGATTTCGTGCTCAAGATGCCCCGCGGTGCCCAGGTGATCTACCCCAAGGACCTGGGGCCGATCCTCATGCTCGCCGACATCTTCCCCGGCGCCCGCGTGCTCGAGTCGGGGGTCGGGTCGGGCGCGCTGTCGATGACCCTGGTCCGGGCCGGTGCGGTGGTGACCGGTTACGAGCTGCGGGAGGACTTCGCCCGTCGGGCCCAGCGCAACGTGACGACGTTCCTGGGTGAGGGTGCGCTGGCGAACTACCGGGTGGAGATCCGCGACGCGTACGAGGGGGTCGACGAGACCGACCTCGACCGGGTGGTGCTCGACCTGCCCGAGCCGTGGCGCGTCGCCAAGCACGCAGCCCGCGCCATGCACAGGGGCGGGGTGCTGGTGGCGTACACCCCGCAGGTCACGCAGGTCGTGCAGCTCCGTAACGAGCTGTCGGTCAACGGCTTCGGCATCGTGGACACGATCGAGGTGCTCAACCGGGCCTGGCACATCGAGGGTCAGTCGGTACGGCCCGACCATCGCATGGTCGCCCACACCGGCTTCCTGACGAGCGCCCGTCTCCTGAGCTGACTGCCCGCCGAACCCCGGTGCCCGACTGTGCGAGCATCATCTGCCAATGGTGGCCACGACGGCCATCGAGGCCCGCGGTGACCGGGGCGGCTCGGGAAGGGTGAGGTGAACGTGCTGGATGTCGTGCTGGTCCTCGCCGCCGTCAGCGCGGCCGTGGCCGGCTACAGGCTCGGTTTCGTCGCCCGGGCGACCTCGTGGGCGGGTCTGGCCCTGGGCGTCACCATCGGTGCGCTGGTCCTGCCGCCGCTCCTGCGCCGGGTACAGGGCTCCAGCGACGTGACCGTCGCTCTGGTGGCGGTCGGTGCCCTGGCGGGCAGCGCGCTCCTGGGTCAGACCGTGGGCCTGCTGCTCGGCACCCGGCTCAACGTGGCCCTGCCGAACGGGCCGGCGCGGCGGATCGACCAGGCGGTGGGGGCGCTGCTCGGCATCGCCGGGCTCCTCGTGGGGTTGTGGCTGCTGCTGCCCACGTTGGCCGACGTGCCGGGCTGGACGTCGGAGCAGGCCCGCGGCTCGGTGATCGCGCGGGAGGTCAACGCCCGATTCCCCGACGCCCCCGACACGCTGCAGGCCCTGCGGCGGCTCGTGGGCGACAATCCCTTCCCCCGGGTCTTCGATGCCCTCAGGCCGTCACCCGACCCTGGCGTCGTGCCCGGGGCCAGCGGGCTCACCGACGCCCTCGCCACCACGGTGGCGGCCTCGACCGTGAAGATCGAGGGAGAGGCCTGCAGCCGGATCCAGGAGGGGAGCGGGTTCTTCGTGGCCGACGACCTGGTGGTGACCAATGCCCACGTGGTCGCCGGCGAGGACGACTCCGACGTGGTGCTGTCCGACGGCACCCGGATGGACGGCACCGTCGTGGCGTTCGATCCGGTCCGTGACCTCGCCGTCCTGCGCACCTCGGGGGCCAACCGACCCGCGCTTTCGCTGGACGAGGCCGAGGTGGGCACGTCGGGCGGGGTGTTCGGTCACCCCGGCGGCGGCCCGCTCGAGATCAGCCCGTTCCAGGTCGGGGAGCAGATCACCGCGGTCGGCACCGACATCTACGACTCGACCCGGAGCGAGCGGAAGGTGCTGGTGCTGGCGGCCGACCTCGCGCCGGGCGACTCCGGAGGCGCGCTGGTCGACCCTCGAGGTCAGGTGGCGGGGGTGGCCTTCGCCATCGCTCCCGACCGCCCCAGCGTCGCCTACGCCCTCGACGTCGATGAAGTGACCGCCATCCTGTCCGGGGACCTCACCCAGGAACGGGACACCGGCAACTGCCTGGTGTAGCTGGCTACTCGACCTCGATGAAGATGCACTCGCCGGGACACTCTTCGGCGGCCTCGATGACCGCCTCTTCCTGTCCGGCGGGCACGTTGGCGAGACCTTCGGCGCCACCGGGGTCGGAGAAGACCTTGTCGCCTTCCTTCACGTAGGCCAAGCCGTCGTCCAGCAGGGTGAACACGTCGGGGGCGATCTCCTCGCACAGGCCGTCGCCAGTGCAGAGATCCTGGTCGATCCAGACCTTCATACCTGTGACCCACTCCTGGCTCGATGCGGAGTACTGGCCGAGGTGCCCGGCTGGCCTCCCAGCCCTTGCTGTACCTCAGTCGCAGCCAGACTAGCGAACCCGGCGATAAACACGGCAATCCCGGGAGAAATGTTCGGGAGCTCGAGGACATTGATGGTGCCGGGTTCGGCAGAGGCCGGTGTAGGGTCCGAGCCACGGGACCGATCGAGGAGGTGGTCACCGTCGACGAACAACGCGACCAACGCCGCCGATCCGCAGCGGATGCCGACGTGGCCGGGCAGCACGACGAGATCCGTGCCCTGGAGGAAGAGGTGCTGGCGCTGCGGCGGCGGCTGCAGGATGCCCCCAAGCGGGTGCGCACGCTCGAGGAGCGGCTGCTCGAGACCAAGGGCCAGCTCGCCCAGGCCGTGGCGCAGAACGAGAAGCTCACCTACACCTTGCGCGAGGCGCGCGAGCACATCGCCGCGCTGCGCGAAGAGGTCGACAAGCTCACGCAGCCCCCGTCCGCCTACGGAACCCTCCTGTCGCACAACGACGACGGCACCGTCGACGTGTTCTCCGGCGGCCGCAAGATGCGGGTCGCAGTCCACCCGGCCCTCGACGAGAACGAGCTCGTCCGTGGCGGTGAGGTGGTGCTCAACGAATCCCTCAACGTCGTCATGGCCCGCACGCCCGAGACCACGGGCGAGGTGGTGACGGTCAAGGAGCTGCTCGAGGACGGCACCCGGGCGATCATCGTGGGCCGGGCCGAGGAGGAGCGGGTCGCCGACCTGTCCGAGGCGCTCAAGGTCGACCGCATCCGCGCCGGCGACTCGGTGCTCATGGACCCGCGCTCTGGCCTGCTTTTGGAGAAGCTCCCGCGGCCCGAGGTCGAGGAACTGGTGCTGGAAGAGGTGCCCGACATCTCCTACGACGACATCGGCGGGCTCGACGAGCAGATCGAGCAGATCGCCGACGCGGTCGAGTTGCCGTTCCTGCACCAGGAGCTGTTCGCGGAGCACAGGCTGCCGGCCCCCAAGGGCATCCTCCTGTACGGCCCGCCGGGCTGTGGCAAGACCCTCATCGCCAAGGCGGTGGCCAACAGCCTCGCCAAGAAGGTGGGCAGCCAGTCGGTCGACGCCAAGGCCAAGAGCTACTTCCTCAACATCAAGGGCCCCGAGCTCCTCAACAAGTACGTGGGCGAGACCGAGCGTCAGATCCGCCTGGTGTTCCAGCGGGCCCGGGAGAAGTCCGAGGAGGGCTGGCCCGTCATCGTGTTCTTCGACGAGATGGACTCGATGTTCCGCACCCGGGGCAGCGGCATCAGCTCCGACGTCGAGTCGACCATCGTCCCCCAGCTGCTGGCCGAGATCGACGGCGTCGAGTCGCTGCGCAACGTCATCGTCATCGGCGCCTCCAACCGCGAGGACCTGATCGACCCCGCGATCCTGCGCCCGGGCCGGCTGGACGTGAAGATCAAGATCGAGCGACCCAACGAGGTCGCGGCGGCCCAGATCTTCGCCCGCTACCTCACCGCCGACCTGCCGCTCGACAGCGACGCCGTCCAGGAGCTGGGTGGCGGCGACCCCTCCAAGTGCGTGCAGGCGATGATCGAGCGCACCGTCGACGAGATGTACCGCTCCGACCGCGAGAACGAGTTCCTCGAGGTCACGTACCAGAACGGCGACAAGGAGATCATGTACTTCAAGGACTTCGCGTCCGGGGCCA
>JBKPHE010000211.1:0-34794 GCA_046744485.1 Actinomycetota bacterium
CGGTGGCGCCACAGGATGTCCTTGGCGTCCTCGAGGGTCGTGCCGAGCGGCGCGGTCACCAACGGGGGCCGGCGCATGACGTTGGCGATGGGCTGGTCGACGTCCTCGATGAAGCGCAGGTCGCGGTTGGTGAGCAGGCCCACGAGGTGGCCGGCCGCATCGGTGATGGGCACGCCCGAGATGTGGTATCGGGCCATCACCGCCAGCGCGTCGGACACCAGCGCCTCGGCCGGCAGCGTCACCGGGTCGACGATCATGCCCGACTGGCTGCGCTTGACCTTGTCGACCTCGGCCACCTGATCGTCGACCGAGAGGTTGCGGTGGATGACGCCGATGCCGCCGGCTCGGGCCAGCGCGATGGCGAGCGGGGCCTCGGTGACGGTGTCCATGGCCGCCGAGACGATCGGTATGGCCAGGTCGATCCCCGGGGTCAACCGGGTGCTCGTGTCGACCTCGGCCGGGAGGACCGACGACTCCGCCGGCAGCAGCAGCACGTCGTCGAAGGTCAGGCCTTCCTTGGCGAACTTCGGCGGGTAGTCGCCCCCGGGGTCCGGGGCAAAGGGACTGGCTGGGGCCTCCATGGGTGAAGTCTAGGTGGGGACCGTTACGGTCCGGATGATGGGGAAGTCCTCAGTGGGGGTCGATTCCGCCGGTTACAAGATGGGCTGCTGACTATCGGGAGGCGCGACGTGCGAGATTCGCGGAATCGACCCCCATATCACATGACCGCCGACGAGCTGCGGCGGTGGGGGCACGCCACCGTGGACTGGGTGGCCGACTACCTCGACGGGATCGAGCGGCAGCGTGTCGTGCCGGACGTGGCGCCCGGCGACGTCCGCTCGTGGCTGCCGCCATCCCCACCGGAACACCCCGAGCCGTTCGACGCCGTGCTCGCCGACCTCGACCGCGTGGTCGTCCCCGGCACCACGCATTGGCAGCATCCCGGGTTCCATGCCTACTTCCCGGCCAACACCTCGGGCCCGGCGATCCTGGGCGACATCGTGTCGAGCGGCCTCGGCACCCAGGGGATGCTGTGGCAGACCGGCCCGGCGTGCACTGAGGTCGAGACCCACGTGCTCGACTGGATGGTCGAGGTGCTGGGCCTGCCCGAGCGCTTCCTGTCCACCTGGCCGGGCGGTGGCGTGATCCAGGATTCGGCCTCGTCGGCCACCCTGTGCGCGCTCCTGGCCGCCCGGGAGCGCGCGCTGGCTCGGTCCGGCACCACCACCGACAATCTCACGATCTACACGTCGACGCAGGCGCACTCGTCGCTGGAGAAGGGTGCCCGCATCGCGGGTTTCCGGGGGACTGAGCAGGTCAGGATGATCGACGTCGACGACGCCTCCGCCCTGCGTCCCGACCTGCTAGCCGAGGCCGTCGCCGCCGACCGGGCGGCGGGCCGGGTGCCGTGCATGGTCATGGCCACCATCGGCACCACCAGTTCGCTGGCGGTCGATCCCGTCCCCGCCGTGGCCGACGTCGCCGAGCGTGCCGGGATGTGGCTGCACGTCGACGGCGCCATGGCGGGATCTGCCGCCGTCTGCCCTGAACTGCGGGAGATGCAAGTTGGCCTCGACCGGGTCGACAGCTACGTCACCGATCCGCACAAGTGGCTGTTCACCACCTTCGATTGCTCGCTGCTCTGGGTGGCGGACCGGTCGGCACTGGTCGGGGCGCTGTCGATCCTGCCCGAGTACCTGCGCAACCAGGCCAGCGAGTCGGGCGCGGTCATCGACTACCGCGACTGGCACGTGCCGCTCGGGCGCCGCTTCCGCTCGCTCAAGCTCTGGTTCGTGCTGCGCTGGTACGGCATCGACGGGCTGCGCCACCACGTGCGTGAGCACGTCCGCCTGGCGCGGGAGCTGGCCGACCGCGTGGCCGCCGACCCGCGGCTCGAACTGGCGGCGCCACCTAACCTCAACCTGGTGTGCTTCCGCCACATTGCCGGCGACGAGGCCACCGAGGCGTTGCACCGGGCCCTCAACGCCACCGGGCGCGTCTACCTGACGCACACCAGGCTGGCGGGCCGCTACGTACTGCGGGCCAGCATCGGCGCCTGGACCACCGAGCAGCGCCACGTCGACGCCCTGTGGCGGCTGATCGACGAGCTGGCGCCGTCGGCGTCCCCGGGAGCACCGGCAGGCCGTCGATAAGCTGGCCGTCTTCCCTCCAGGCGAGACGAGGTGATGCATGGCCGAGGTCGACGTCGGCATCGGCAAGACCGCACGACGGGCCTTCCGGCTCGATGAGGTGTCCATCGTTCCCAGTCGCCGCACCCGCGACCCGGAGGACGTCGACGTCGCCTGCGAGATCGACGCCTACCGCTTCGAGATGCCGATCCTGGGCGCCCCCACCGACAGCGTGGTCTCTCCGGCCAGCGCCATCGAGCTGGGCCGGCTGGGGTCGGCCGGGGTCCTCCACCTGGAGGGACTGTGGACCCGCTACGAGCACCCCGAGAAGTACTTCGAGGAGATCGCCGAGCTGCCCGCAGAGACCGCCACCCGGCGGATGCAGGAGATCTACGCCGAACCGGTGAAGGCCGAGCTCATCGGCCCCCGCATCGCCCAGGTCAAGGACGCCGGCGTCACCTGCGCGGTCGCGATAACGCCGCACCGCACCCTCCAGCTTGCCGACGCCGTGCTCGAGGGTGAGCCCGATCTGCTCGTGATCCAGGCCACGATCGTGTCGGCCGAGCACGTGGCGCGCACGACCGAGCCGCTGAACCTCAAGGCCTTCATCCGGCACTACGAGCTGCCGGTGCTGGTGGGCGGGTGCACGTCGTACCAGGCGGCGTTGCACCTCATGCGCACGGGCGCGGCCGGGGTGCTGGTCGGTGCCGGGTCGGGGGCCGAGGCTGTGATCCGCGACCTGCTCGGCGTCGGCGTGCCGCTGGCCACCGCGCTCGCCGACGCCCGCGCCGCCCGGATGCGCCACCTCGACGAGACCGGCGTCTACTGCCACGTGATCGCCGACGGCGGCGTCTCCACCGGCGGCGACGTCGCCAAGGCCATCGCCTGTGGGGCCGACGCCGTGATGACCGGGACGCCCCTGGCGGCCGCCGTAGATGCCCCCGGTCGCGGCTGGCACTGGGGGATGGGCTCCGTCCACGCCTCGATGCCCCGAGGCGAGCGGATCCGGGTCGAGCCCACGGGGACCCTCGCCGAGATCCTGCTGGGACCGGCACACGACGCCACCGGCGCCGTCAACCTCACCGGGGCCCTGCGGCGGACCATGGCGCTGTGCGGCTACGAGACCGTGAAGGACCTGCAGAAGGCCGAGCTCGTGGTGATGGGCGGACTGTGACCAAATGTCTTTGAAGGAAAACCGGGCCTCTGCACCAGATGATCTTCACAGACGTGCGGGACTCGCCGATCCGGCCGAGGAGTTCGACACCTGCCTGGTCGTCGACTTCGGCGCGCAGTACGCCCAGCTCATCGCCCGGCGGGTGCGCGAGGCGCACGTCTACTCCGAGATCGTCCCCCACTCGATCACCGCCGCCGAGGTGCGGGAGCGGGCGCCGGCGGCGCTGATCCTGTCGGGCGGCCCCAAGTCGGTCCACGTCGACGGCGCCCCACTGCTCGATCCCGAGATCTACGAGCTCGACATCCCCATCCTCGGCATCTGCTACGGCGCCCAGCTCATCGCCCAGCAGCTCGGTGGCGAGGTGGGGCGCGGCGGCCGAGGCGAGTACGGGCGCACGCCGCTGCGGATCACCGAGGCGGACGGTGGCCTGCTCGCCGAGCAACCGATCGAGCAGACCGTGTGGATGAGCCACTTCGACGGGATCACCCGGGTCCCGGACGGGTTCGTCGCGACCGCCACCACGGCCGGTGCCCCGGTGGCGGCGCTCGAGTCGCCCGGTCGGCGGATCTGGGGCATCCAGTACCACCCCGAGGTGTCGCACACCCCGCACGGCCAGCAGGTGCTCCGCCAGTTCCTCCACCACCTGGCCGGCTGCCGGCCCACCTGGACGATGACGTCGATCATCGAGCAGCAGCTGGCCGCCGTCCGGGCACAGGTCGGTTCGGGCCGGGTGATCTGCGCGCTGTCGGGGGGCGTCGACTCGGCGGTGGCGGCGGCGCTGGTCCACAAGGCGGTCGGCCCCCAGCTCACGTGCGTCTTCGTCGACACCGGACTGCTCCGAGCGGGCGAGGGCGAGCAGGTGGTCGAGACGTTCCAGCGCCACCAGCGGATCGAGCTGATCCACGTCCGGGCCGCGGACCGCTACTTCGAACGGCTCGCCGGCGTCACCGATCCGGAGGACAAGCGCAAGGTCGTGGGTGAGCTGTTCATCCGCATATTCGAGGAGTCGGCCGGCGGGCTCGAGGACGCCCGCTTCCTGGTCCAGGGCACGCTCTATCCCGACGTGATCGAATCGGGCGGCGGCGACGGTGCCTCGACCATCAAGAGCCACCACAACGTGGGTGGGCTGCCCGAGGACATGACCCTGGAGCTGGTGGAGCCCCTGCGCAGCCTGTTCAAGGACGAGGTGCGCCGGGTGGGCGAGGAGCTGGGCCTGCCCGAGGAGATCGTGTGGCGCCAGCCGTTCCCCGGGCCGGGCCTGGCGGTGCGGATCATCGGCGAGGTGACGCCCGCAAAGGTGGCGATGCTGCAGCACGCAGACGCCATCGTGCGGGAGGAGCTGCGCAAGGCCGAGCTGGAGCGAGACATCTGGCAGGCGTTCGCGGTGCTGCCGGACATCCGCTCGGTGGGCGTGATGGGCGACGAGCGCACCTACGCCCATCCCATCATCGTGCGTGCCGTCACCAGCGAGGACGCCATGACGGCCGACTGGGCGCGCCTGCCCTACGACGTCATGGAGGCGATGTCGAGCCGCATCATCAACGAGGTGGCGGGCATCAACCGGGTCGCGTACGACATCACGTCCAAGCCCCCTGGCACAATCGAGTGGGAGTAGGAGGACTCATCAGATGAGTGACACCACGACCGATGCCCGTCCTCGGGCGGCGTTCCACGCCATGACCGAGGGCACCAAGGAGGATTGGGACAAGATCGCCGTCGGCGCGATCGAGCTTGCCGCGGGTCTACCCGATCGGGTGCTCGCCCACCTTCGCCTGCTGGGCGGCGACTACGGGGGCTTCGCAGTCGATCGCCTGGAGCACTCGCTGCAGACCGCCACCCGCGCCCATCGCGCCGGCCGTGACGACGAATACGTGTTCTGCGCCTTGATCCACGACATCGGCGACCTGTTGGGGCCGCTCAACCACGCCGACGTGGCGGCCGCGGTCGTCAAGCCCTTCGTGAGCGAGCAGAACCACTGGATGGTGGAGAAGCACGCCATCTTCCAGGGCTACTACTTCTTCCACCACCTCGGGCTCGACCCCGACATGCGCGAGCAGTTCCGAGGGCACGAGTGGTTCGACTACACGGCCGAGTTCTGCCACGAGTACGACCAGCCGGCCTTCGACCCCGGCTACGACACGCTGCCGCTCGAGCACTTCGAGCCGCTGGTGCGCCAGGTGATGACCTCCCCCAAGCGCAGCATCTACATGAAGTAATCCCGCCGTGGCGCTGGGGGACTACACCGAGGATTCGTTCGCCTACCGCGGCAAGTCGCGCCGGGTGTTCCGGCGGGGCACCGGCCCGGCCGTGATCGTCATCGCCGAGGTGCCGGGGATCACGCCCGACGTCGTCGCGTTCGCGGACCGGATCCACGGCCTGGGGTGCACGGCGGTGCTGCCGCATCTGTTCGGGGTTCCGGGCGAGCCGACGTCGGGACGCAACGCCGCGCGGGTGGCGGCGTGGTGCTGCGTGTCACGAGAGTTCGCCACCTGGTCCGCGGGCAAGTCGTCGCCGGTCACCGAATGGCTGCGCGCGCTGGGGCGGCACGAGCTGGCCCGGTGTGGCGGCCCCGGCATCGGTGCGGTCGGCATGTGCATGACGGGCGGGTTCGCCCTGGCGATGATGGTCGACGACAGCGTGCTGGCGCCGGTCCTCAGCCAACCGGCGCTGCCGTTCCCGGTCTCGAAGGGCCACCGGCGTGACCCGGGCATCAGCGCCGCCGATCTCGAGGTGGTGAAGGAGCGGACGCGTACCGAGCAGGTCGAGGTGCTCGGCCTGCGTTTCACGGGTGACATCGCTTGCCCTCCCGAGCGCTTCGAGCGGCTGCGCCACGAGCTGGGCGACGCGTTCGTGGGCGTCGAGATCGACTCGTCGCCCGGCAATCCGCACGGCATCCGCAAGCGGGCGCATTCGGTGCTGACCGAGGACCTCGTGGACGAGCCCGGCCACCCGACCCGGGAGGCACTGGACCAGGTTCTGCGGTTCCTGCAGGCCCGGCTGCTCGCGCCCGCAGCCTGAGCGCGCGATCTGGGGGTCGGGGGGGTCAGGCCAGGGGGCGGCCGAAGGGCTTCTCCGCGGTCCACGTGGCGAGCTGGGCCTCGGCTCGCTGGGCCGCCGCCAGCCACAGGCCCGTGCCCCGTTCGGCCAGCGCGATGGTGACATCGCGGATGCGCTGGACCGGGTCGCCGCCGTCGGGATCGTGCGCGGCGAGCAGCGGGGCGGCGATCGACAGGAAGTCGGGGACGACCACCCGCTCACCGCGTCCCAGCACCGCCAAGGCCCGGGCCGTGACCGGCACCGGGGTGAGCGGGACAATGGTGGTGGCCTTGACCCCCTCGGCCGTCGGATGGTCGAGCACGCCCGCCTTGCCGGCGACGAACAGCACGTCGCACTCGGCATCGAACCGGGGCGGGGCGATGTCGGTCCCGGCGGCGGTGAGCTGATCCGTGGCGGCGGCGGCGATCGGGCCCGAGCCCACCACTGCCGCCGTCCTCCAGTCGAGCCGCCCCGCCACCTTGGCCGCCGCCAGCGCGCCCGCGGCGGTCAGGGCGGCGTCGGGGTTGGTCCAGCCCAGCGGCGCAAGGTCGTCGGCGGTCAGGCCCAAGCCGGGCGCCAAGTGCAGACGGCCCGACTCGGCGAGCGGTCCGACCTCCTCGACGAACGCCTTGACCGCACCGTCGCGGTCCTCGGGCTTGGCGTTGATGCCCGCGGACGCCCCGGCGTGCCCGGCGACGCCGAACGAGGCGAACGAGTACGTGACCGAGCGTGCCAGGAGCGTGGCGCTGTCCTGGAGCACCTTGGGTGCGAGCCGGGCGATGCCGACGCACGTGGTGGCCGCGTCGAGATCGATGACGATGAACCCGTCGGTCGCGGAGAGCCGCTGCATCTTCACGACCGGCGATTCTTCCCCACCGCATTCGGGCACGCCCAGCCGATCCCGCATCGTGCGCAGGTGGTGCGAATCTGGTCGGCATGCCCTCCGACACGCACGGCGACGACGCGCATCGCGAACCCGAAGACGACGACGATGGCGACGCCACGGAGGCCACCCCCGAGGTAGGCCCCACGGCGGATCGAGGCCCCGACGAAAATGGCGATCCCGACGCCACACGGCCGGGCCCGGAGGTCGGCGCAGGCGCGCTCGACGAGACCACCTCGTCCATGACGGTCGCCGAGAGTGACGACACCGACGAGCTCCCGGTGGTGCCGCCGGCGGCTGGCGCTCCGTCGGACGAGGTTGCCGTGGGCGCCGCGCCCCCGGACCGAGCGCATCGCAACCGGCGGCGGGCGCTGATCGCCACGCTCGTCGTGGCGATCGTGGCGCTCGTCGGCCTGGGGGCGGCCATCCTGGTGACAGAGGACGACGATCCCGACGACACGCCGGCGTCGACCTCGTCCACGTCCGCCAGCACGGTCCCGCCGACCACGGAGGGCCAGACGCCCGCCCCTTCGGGCCCTGTGGCCACGACGACGACGGCAGCGCCCACGACGACAACGGCGCCGACCACGACGACCACTCAGCCCACGACGACAACCGCGGCGACTAGGACCACGACGACGACGGCAGCGACCGGGTGAACCCGGGCCACGACGTCCCAGTAGCCGCAAGCGTCCGTGGGCCAGGGCCATCCACGACGCAGGGGTACCTTGCGCGTCATGTGCACCGACGACAACAACGGACACACGCACGACCACGACGCCGAGGTGTCAGCGGCGATGCCTCGTCTCGCCGAGGGCGAAGCCGTCGACCCGATCAGCCTCGAGCCGGTCGACGAGGTCGTCGTCACCACGCTCGTGGACAACAGCTACGACGGGCTGATGGTCGACATGGGACCGGCGAAGCGCAAGCCGATGGGACGGACGCCCCCCGTGCCCGCCGGGCTGTTCGAGGAGGGTGCGACGGTGCCGGGCATGCTCGCCGAGCACGGCTTCGCGGCGCTGGTCTCCGTCCGGCGGGGCGAGCGCACCCACACCCTGCTGTTCGATACGGGCGTGTCGCCGGGTGGGATGGCCGACAACATGGAGCGCCTCGCCCTCGACGCCGGCGGCATCGAGACCGTGGTGCTCAGTCACGGGCACTTCGACCATGCCGGTGGGTTCGAGGGCCTGGCGCGGCTGCGGGGGCGGACTGGCGTGCCGCTGACGGTCCACCCGCTGGTGTGGACCCGCCGGCGCATCGCCCTGCCCGGCCGTGAGCCCTGGGACCTGCCGACGCTGCGTCGCAGCTCGCTCGAGGCCGAGGGCTTCGAGGTCATCGAGCGACGGCAGCCGTCACTCCTGCTGGATGGCAGCGTCCTCATCACCGGCGAGGTCGACCGTACGACCGACTTCGAGCAAGGCATGGCCTATCACGAAGCCCAACGGAACGGACACTGGGAGCCCGACCCGATGATTCTCGACGACCAGGCGCTCGTCGTACACGTGCGGGGCCGGGGCCTGGTCGTGCTCACCGGCTGCGGCCACGCCGGGGCCGTCAACATCGCCCGCCATGCCATGCGGCTCGCGGGCGTCGACCGCCTGCACGGGCTGCTCGGCGGCTTCCATCTCACCGGGCCGGGGTTCGAGCCGATCATCGAGCCGACCGTCGATGCGCTCACCGACCTCGCCCCCGACGTCATCGTGCCGGCTCACTGCACCGGCTGGCGCGCCCAGCACCGGCTGGCGGCGGCGCTTCCGACCGCGTTCGTCCCCAATGCGGTCGGCACCTCGTTCATGCTGCCGGCCGCCTGAGCGGCCTCGTACGCTTCAACACCGCACCGCGACGACCACTCACCCTCTCCATAGGGCGTCACAACGTCCATCGAGGAGCAACGATGGCCACCACGCCGACCGTCCCCCAGTCGCACCGGGACCTGCTCGACAGCCCGTTCGCGACGCTCGCCACCGTCGGGCCCGACGGCCGCCCTCAGGTGTCCGAAGTGTGGTTCCTCGCCGAGGGCGATGACGTGCGCGTGTCGCTCAACCACACCCGCCAGAAGACCAAGAACCTGATGGCTGCCCCGGTCGTCTCGCTGTTCGTGCTCGACCTGGCCAACCCCATGCGCTACCTCGAGCTGCGCGGCGACGCCGAGATCGTCCCCGACGACGACTACTCCTTCGCGGATCGGTTGGCGGCCAAGTACGGCGAGGACGTCGACCTCCGCCAGATGGACGGCCCCGGCCACAGCCGTGTCATGGTCACGATCAAGCCGACCCGCATCGTCGCCGTCGACATGAGCGGGTGAGGGGCCGACGCCTCGAACCAGGGCGAACGCAGTGCGCCCGACCGATTCCCAGGTGGGGTCCACCCTGTTCGTCATACCCCCTTCGTATGGTCACGGTGTCCGATCAAACGAGGAGGAAGCGCAATGGAGCTCTGGTCACCACCGCACGACAGACCCCACCTGTTCGAGTGGTGGCGCCCGCTGTTGCTCGCCAGCCAGCAGGCGCGCCGAAGACGGGTGCCGTGGCCGATCCACCTCGACGAGTTCCGCCTCGCCGGGCGGGTGCTCCGCGGCGGCCGGCCCGACGTGTGGATCTACGAGCACCACGCCAACCGCGGCTCACTCTGCGTCGACGCCACCGGCACCACGTACCGGTACATCCCAACCCCGATGGCCAAGGGTGTCGGTCAGTTCCGGCCGTGCGACATCCGTAGCGCGATCTGGCGCGCGGGCCTGCCCGAGGTCGTCGAGGCGGTGCGATACCACGAACCGTCTGTGGAACCGGAGGCGCGGCCGTCCGACACCGCACCGCATGGCGGTGACGTCGAGCTCCGAGAGGTGTCGGGAGGCGCGGCGGCGTCCGGCCACATCGTGCGGCGGGGCCATCTCACCGTGATCGACGGCGGTGGGTGACGCCGCCCGGCGGCGGCGCCGGGCGGCGGCCGTTCGGGGGCGCCAGACTGGTGGAGTGCGAGCGCTCGCCGTCCACCACGTCTCCATCAACGTCGACGACGTCGACGCTGCGGTCGCCTTCTACGTCGACGTCCTGGGGCTGGCGCAACGCCAGGACCGGCCCGCGGACCTCGGGGTCGACGGTGTCTGGCTCGACGCCGGCGCCCAGCAGGTCCACCTGATCCACGCGCCGCCGCCTACGGCCCGGGGCCAACACTTCGCGTTGCTCGTCGACGACCTCGACGACGCCGTCGACGAGCTCCGGGGCCGGAGCGTCGACGTGAGCGATCCGGTTCCCGTGGGGCGCAGCCGCCAGTCGTTCCTGGAGGACCCGGCCGGCAACCTCATCGAGCTGCATCAGGCGGCGCCGTAGCGGCCTCGGCATCGTGAGGCGCCTCTGGTTGCTGCGGCACGCGAAGTCGAGCTGGGACGACGCCGATCTGCCGGATCGACTTCGGCCGCTGGCGCCACGCGGTGTCCGGGCGGCCGGCGCCGTCGCCCGCCACCTGCGCACGACCGCCGTGGCTCCCGAGCTGGTGCTGTGCTCGCCCGCCCGGCGAGCGGTGCAGACCTGGGAGGGCGTGGCACCGGGCGTCCCCCGGCAAACCTCGGTGGAGTTCGACGAGGTGATCTACCACGCGGGTGGCGACGAGCTGCTCTCCCGGCTGCGGGACGTGCCGTCGCGGGTCGGGTCCGTGCTGCTGGTCGGCCACAACCCCGGGCTGCAGGATCTCGCCGTCGGCCTGGAGGGCTCGGGTGATCCCGGGCTCCGCGAGCGGCTCGTGGCCAAGTTCCCGACGGGCGCGCTCGCCACCCTCGAGGTGCCGGGCGGCTGGCAGGACATGACGTGGGGCTCGGCCACGCTGCTGGCCTACGTCGTGCCACGGGAGTTGTGAACGGTGGGCGAGCGCGGCGACGGGCCCTGCCGCTGGGTGATCATGGCGGCATGAGCGATCTGACCTTCGAGACCTACGACGCGCGCGTCGCCGAGGGACTGCTGGCGGCGCACGAGCGAGACGCGGGGTTGCCGGGCTGGCTGGACATCCGCCCCGTCGACTTTGCGCCGGGCGCGATGAAGGCCATCCTCCCGGTCCGTCCCGAGTTGCTGACGCCGTTCGGGAACCTGCACGGCGGAGTGCTGGCGGCGCTCTGCGACCACGTGTTGGGAACGGTGTGCTACCCCGTGATCCCGCGAGGGGCCTGGGCTGCGACCACGGAGTTCAAGCTCAACTACCTGGCGCCGGTCACGGGTGGAGACCTCGAGGCCACCGCCACGATCGTCGCACTGTCGAAGCGGACCGCGGTGGTCCGCATCGAGGTCATCAACGACGGGCGGGCGGTGTGCGCCGCCCAGGGGACGGTCCTGGTGGTGCCCCCCAAGCCGGACAGCACGTGATGTCCGCCGGCGGTTCCCAGCCGACGACCGACGCCCACGTCCGCGCGCTCGTGCTGGAGGAGCCGCGCCGACTCGAGGCACGCCGCTTCCCCGTTCCTCGCGTCGGCGACGACGACGGCCTGCTGCGGGTCGAGGCCTGTGGGCTGTGCGGCACCGACCACGAGCAGTTCACCGGTGGGATCAGAGTGGCGGGGCCGTTCGTGCCCGGCCACGAGATCGTGGGCGTCGTCGAGGACGTCGGCCGCGGCGCGGCCGAGCAGTGGGGGGTGGCGCCGGGAGACCGCGTGGCCGTCGTGCCGTTCCTGGCGTGCCGAGCGTGTGCTCGGTGCCTCGCCGGCGACCACCGCCACTGCGAGCGGCATGGGTTCGGCGAGTTCTACGGCGCCATCCCGGTCGACCGGGCACCGGGTCTGTGGGGCGGCTACGCCAACGCCGCCTACCTGGGGCCGGACGCACTGCTGCTACCGGTCCCCGAGGACCTCGACCCGGTGCTGGCCACCGTGTTCAATCCGCTGGGCGCCGGCATCCAGTGGGCCGTGGACGTGCCGGCGACCGAGCCCGGGGCGGTGGTGGCCGTGCTCGGTCCGGGCATCCGCGGGCTGTGTGCCGCCGCCGCGGCCAAGGACGCCGGCGCGGGGTTCGTGCTCGTCACCGGCTTCGGTCCGCGCGACGCCGAGCGGCTGGCGCTGGCGCCGCAGTTCGGGGCCGACCTGGCCGTCGACGTGGCGCGCAGCGACCCGGTCCGGGAGCTGCGGGACGCGACCGGTGGTCGAGGCGCCGACGTCGTCGTGGACGTCACCGCCAACGCTCCCGACGCGTTCGGCCAAGCCATCCACCTGGCCCGCTCGGGCGGGACGGTGGTGGTGGCCGGCATGCGGAGCTTCAAGCCGGTGGACGGCTTCGTGCCCGACGTGATCGTGGCCAAGGAGCTGCGGGTCCTGGGGGCGCTGGGCGTCGACGCGCCTGCGTACCGCGCCGCGTTCGCCCTGTTGGTCGCGGGGTCTTGGCCATTCGCCGACCTGCCCCGGCGCTGCGTGGGCTTCGACGGCACCGCCGACCTGCTTCGCTCTATGGCGGGCGAACCCGGTGCGCCGCCGCCGCCGGTCCACGGGGTCTTCGTGCCCGACTGACGCGGTCGCTCAGCCGTCCGGGTCGCCGTGTGCCCGACGGGAGAGCGGGTGGACCAGGGGCCACCAACCGAGCTGCTCCAGCTCGTCCCTCGTCGCCGGGCGTGAACGACCGGTGTACACGGAGTCGCCGTCCCCGTAGACGCCCGCCTGGTTTGGGAAGACCACTGCCCCGGGGTCGATCGTCCGGTCGAACCAGGTGGCGTGGCAGACGTCGCACACGAGGATCGGTGTGCCACGGTCGGTGAACCACGCCTCGACCACGCCCTGGTCGCTGGTCACCGGGCACTCGGCCACCCAGTACGGCAGGGGCAGTTCACGCCTGAACGGATGCCGCGGCCCCTCGTCACGGTGACGCCTCATCGGCCCATCGGTATACCCGCCGTCGGGTAGGCCGTGATCGCCTGGTTGCCGTTCCGGACGACGACGTTGACGTGTTGTGACGTCGGATTGCCCGCGGCGGCACCACCGGAGCCACCGACATAGCCGACGGGGTCGTCCATCGTGATGACCGAACCCCGGACGCCCGAAGGCGACGTCGGCTCGTGCATGACACCCACGGTCGACGTGTTCGATCGGACGTAGGCGTCGTCGACCACGTCGAACACGTGGCGGTCGCCCGAGAACACCCCGTGGACCACCCGGCTGGGGTCGTCCACGGTGTGCCGGAGGACGTGGTTGACGCGGTTGCCGTAGTTGGGGTCCGGTCCGTACACGAGCCCGGTGTTCGGGGACTGGAAGGTGTCGGGCGCGACCCTCTGGAGCGGCCCGAGCACCGCCCGTTCCTGGACGTACGCGCCCCCGCCGCCCGTGACGCCGCCCAGCAGCGTGTCGCGGGCGATCGCTGCCGGGTCGAACTGGCCGGTGCGGGCGTAGTTCACGCCCTGGTAGGCGGCCCCGCTGACCAGGCCCTCGGTCGACCCGGCGATCATGCCCCGGGCGACCGTGGTCGTCGCCACCCGGGCGACGGTGGTCGTGCTGGTGATCGCGGCCCCCGTCCCGCCGGCGAGCCCGCCGATCGCCATGTCGACCCCGACCTGTCGCCAGTCGACCTGGCCGGTCAACAACCTCTGCGATCCCGCACTGATGCCGCCGGAGAGCAGGGCACCGCCGATCATCGCGGCACCGATGGGCCCGCCGACCCCGGTGGCCATGACCAGCACGCCTCCCACGATCAGCGCGCCGGCGGCGATGTACTCCCAGTTGTCGACGACCCAGTCGCCCGCCCGCTCGAACACGTTGCCGCCGGCGGCTTCCCGGTACTCGGCGAGCTGGGCCTCGGTGAGCGGCTGCAGCCCGAGCGGGTCGACGGCGCCGAGCGGATCGTTGCCGGCGTAGTGATACGGATACGTGGTGCCGGGGGCGCCCGGGACCGCGGGCAGCGGGTCGGGCGACAGGAACGCCCGGGTGGCCGGGTCGTAGGCACGGGCCCGGAGCCACACCAGGCCGTCCACACCCAACTCGCCTCGGTAGCCGAGCCGGGCTGCCGGGACGTGGCTGGGGTTGGTCTCGGTGCCCCAGACATCACGCCCGTTGCCTACCGAGCCCTGCCAATCGCGGTCGAGCCAGCCGACGCCGCCTGCCATGTCGACCGTCGCCCACGGTTGGTCCCCGCCGGCGAGCGATGTGCCGTGGTTCCACCGCAGCTGCGACACCGCCGCCACCGGGTCCCACAGCAGCGGTCGGCCGTCGATCTCGGCCAGGTCCCCGAAGGCGTCCACCACCAGGCTCGTGTCGTCGACGCCCGAGAGCCGGTCCTGCCAGTCCCAGCGGAAGCGCCTCACGTCGCCGGCCGGACCTTGCTGGCTGACGCGGCGGCCGGCGGCGTCGTACGCGAACCGCGTGACGGCGTCGCCGGCGCGACGCTCGGTGAGCTGGTGGGCCGCATCGTGGGCGTAGGTCGTTGTGCCGCCGGGGCCGGATTCGGTGACGAGCCGCCCGGCGGCGTCGTACGCGTAGGTCCACGAGCCGTTGGGCCCGTCGACGCCCGTGAGCTGTCCGGCGGCGTCGTAGCGGTAGCGGAGGGCGACGCGGTTGGTCGCCGAAAGCAGCACCCGGCCCGTGGCGTCCCGTTCGAGCTCCGTCCCCGCGACCGGCCTGCCGGCGCGCTCGATCTCATGGCCGACGAGCGCACCCTCGCGGTAGCGCCAGCGCTCGGCGCCGTGGCCCGAGCTGGCGTGCACGAGCCGGCCGGCGGCGTCACGCTCGAACTCCACCGTGCCCAGCGCCGGGTGCGCGGCGCGAGCCACGCGGCCGGCGGCGTCGTGCTCGAACGTCGTGTCGCTGCCATCGGGGAGCCCGATGGCCACCCGGCGTCCGTCGGCGTCGTAGCGCCAGGCGAGCCCCAGCCCGTTCCGGCGCCGTCCGGCCAACTGGCCGGCCGCATCCCAGATCAGCTCGTGGCGGAACCCCGGCTCCTCGATCACGACCGGTCGGCCCAGGAGATCGCGGTCGATGCGGATCCGTGGATGCGGGTCCTCGCCGTCGGGGCCGTCGGTGCCGCTGTCGACGGTGTGGACGCGGCCGGAGTCGTCGTACCGCCAATGCACGGCCTCGCCGGTCGGCAGGGCTCGGCGCGTGAGCCGTCCGGCGGGGTCGAAGGCCCAGGTCGTGGTGCGCCCGAGCTGATCGGTGCGGGCGACGACGCGGCCCAACGCGTCGTGCCGCTGCTCGACGACCCCTCCCAGCGGGTCGACGATCCGGCTCACGAACCCGCGGGCGTCCCGCTCGTAGCGGGTGGCGCCGCCGTTGGCGTCGCGCGCCTCGACGAGCTGACCGCGGGCGTCGTAGCGCAGGCGGCGCACGCCACCGGCGGGATCGGTCAGCGCCACCAGCCGGCCGGCGGCGTTGTACGCGTACGCGGTTGTCCCGCCCGACGGCGACACCCGCGCCGCCAGCCTGCCGCCGTCGTCGTAGCGGAACCGCTCGATCTCCCCGGTCGGCGCCACGCGCTGGGTCAGGCGGCCATCGCCGTCGTAGCGATACGACCAGCGGTGGCCGAGCGGATCGACCGCCGCGACGCAACGGCCGGCGCGGTCGTACTCGAACCGGGTCACGGCCCCCAGTGGGCTGGTCACCGTGTCGGGCCGACCGGCCGGCGTGTAGGTGTAGCGGGTGACGCCGCCCAGGGGGTCGGCGGTCGTGGTGATGCGCCCGCACCGGTCGTAGGTGGCGGCGAGCTGGGTCCCGTCGGGGCGGCGCTGGACGGTGGCGCGTCCGAGCTCGTCGTAGTCGAAGCCGACCGACGTGAGCCCGTCGTCGACGCCCGTCACCCGGCCGGTGCGGTCGACGGTGGCGTGGCGGCGGACGCCGACCGGATCGATGGTGCCCACCAGGTTCCCGGTGACGTCGTACTCCCGCAGCCAGGTCCCGCCGGCGGGATCGTGGATGCTGCTGAGACGGCACAGTCCGTCGTAGCCGAGCTCCCACTTGGCCCCGTCGGAGAGCACGACGCCGACGAGGTTCCCGAGCGCATCGAAACGCCGGGCCGTCGCCTGTCCCAGGGGGTCGACGATCCGTCCGGCCTCCCCGTCGGCGCCGTGGTGAACCTCGGTGCGGGCACCGGTCGGGTCGACGGTGGCGGACAGGCGACCGGCCGCGGTCCATTCGTACCGCCACGCGCCCCCACCCGGCTCCCGGCGCTCCACGACCCGACCCCGGCGGTCGTACACGAGCTCGGTGCGCAGGCCCGTCGGCGACACCGTTGCACCGACCCGCCCGGCCGGGTCGCGTTCGATCACCGCCATGTTGCCGGCGGCGTCGGTGATGGAGGCGAGGTTGCCGTGGCCGTCGAAGCCGAAGCCCAGCTCGACGCCATCGGGGTCCACGACCCGGCGCACCACGCCGCCCTCCACGGTCAGTTGAGTGACGCCGGCCTGGGGGTCGACGATCTCGGCGGGGATCCGCTCTTCACCCTCGTAGCGGAAGCGGGTCACCGCGCCGGACGCGCCGACCTCGACGACCCGGTCGCGGTCGTCGTAGGTGAAGGCGAACGACGTGCCCTCGGGCCTCACCCGCCGCGTGAGGCGCGACCGCTCGTTCCACTCCAGCCGGGTCGTGGCCCCGTTGCGTTCGGTGACCGCCACGGGGTTGCCCCAGCGGTCGTACAGCTTGACCAGCTCGGCGCCGTGGCCGTCGACCACGCCGGTGAGCCGGCCGGCCTCGTCGTGTACGTACGTGTTGGTGGGACCGCCGGCATCGTCGTCGACGATCGTCACCCGGCCGGGCAGGTAGCGGAACCGGGAGCGGCGGCCGTGTGGTGACACCTGGCCGGTCACCCGGCCCTCGCCGTCGTAGGTGCTGCGGGCCTCGACCACGCCGTCGGCATCGATGACCGCCACCACGCGGTCGGCGTCGTCCACCTCGTAGTGCCGCAACCCGGCATGGCCGTCCACCTCGATCAGGCGGCCCGCGGTGTCGTAGCGGTAGGCCGCCGAGCGACCGTCGTCGCAGCGGAGCCCGACGATCCGGTCGCCGCTCCATTCGAGGAACACGGACTTGCCGGCGGCGTGCGCCAGTTCGATCAGGCGGTCGCCGTCGTGACGGAAGCGGACCTGGGTGCCTGGACCGTCGTCGGCGACCAGTGGCAGCCCCGCAGGGTCGAAGACCAGCCGCCCGCCCCCGAACCATTCGATGGTCAGTCCGTCGCCGGCCGGGACGACCAACCCGGGGATGCCGGCCAGCCGGCCGAACGCCGTCCCGTCCCGGCGACCGTCACCGTTGCCACTGGAGTTGCCGCTGGAGTTGCCGTCGCTGCCCCGGGGGATCACGGCCCGTTGGCCGTCGGGAGCTTCCCAGTGGGCGCCCTCGGGCTCGGCCCGCAGGCGCGCCGTCGCCCACGAGGCCCACCCCGGCCCGAACGGGCCGACGCGATCCGATCGACTGTTGTAGGTGCGGGCAACGCGCAGCAACCGGGTCAGGCCGTTGGCGACGAGGTCGACCTCGACCTCGAGGAAGTTGCCGGTGGCCGTGTTGACCGGGTCGTCGGCGTAGCCGCTGCTGGGCCATTCGCCGAGGGCGATGGGATCGTCGTAGGTGATCGACATCCGCTCGGCGTCGAGGCCTGCGGCGCGCAGTCGCGCCTCGATCACGGCGTCTGCGACGGCGCCCGATCCGGCGTCGCGGAAGGCCTGGGCGACCGTCGTCACCCACCGGGCGTCGGTCTCGTTCCACCCGAGCCATGCGTCGAAGCCCGCCAGCATCGACGAGGCGTCGAAGTAGCCCCACCCCAGCGTCGACTGGAACTCGGCGTGCAGGCGGTCGAGGGTGGCCTTGCGGGTCCGGAGCACCTCGTCGAGCGCCCGGCTCGCCGTCACCCAGGCGTCGAGGTCGGCGGGCCGGGCCGAACTGGTGCTCACGGTGCGCCCTCCCGGGCGGCGACGGTCGGGCAGGCGATCGGTATGGTCGGCGGCTCGATCGGCGGTGGCGGTGGCGGCAGGTCGTCCTCACCGAAGAGGAAGTCGCCGACACCGTCGAGGAAGCCACCGTCGTGGTTGTTGCGCTCCCACTCCCGTGCCGCCTCCCGCCGGTTCTGCTCCTCCCGCGCCAGGCGGGCCATCTCGTCGAGCTGGCGCGCCGCCTCCCGCATGGACTCCGCCAGCCGGCCCCCATCGCCGGTGCAGGCGGCTACCCGCCCGTCGAACTCCTCGGCGTAGCGTCCCAGCCACTCCTCTCGGGCCGGGTCGTGGACGCGGTTGCGCTCGCCGACCTGGTACTCGAGGACCGTGGCGGACGACCGCAGCTCGTCCGCCAGGTCTGTCGCCTTCGCCCAGTCGAAGCGGACGTCCTCATGGATGGGCCCCAGCTCCCCCATACGATCCGGAGCATACGCGTGACGGAGTGAGGCGTCTGGCGCCCGACGCGCCGCCGAGCCAGCACCTCGTCGACGCGGTCGACGTCGTACCTTGGCGCCCTCGTAGAGTCGTCGCCGTGAAGATCGATCCCGATGCCGCCGGGATGGACGCCGGCCGCTTGGCGCGCATCGACGAACATCTGCGGACCCGCTACCTCGAGCCCGGCAAGATCGCCGGTTGCCAGATCGTGGTGGCGCGTCACGGTGCGATCGCCCATGCATCGTCGCTGGGTGAGCGGGACCGGGAGCGGGCCCGTCCCGTCACCGACGACACGATCTGGCGCCTGTACTCGATGACCAAGCCGGTTACGGGCGTGGCATTGCTCACGCTCTACGAGCGGGGACTGTTCCAGCTCGACGACCCCGTCCATCGCTTCCTGCCGGCGTGGCGCGACCTGCGGGTGCGGGAGCGGACCGAGGAGGGCGAGTGGCGGGTCGTCGAGCCCCGGCGCCCGATGCGCGTGCGCGATCTGATGATGCACACCTCGGGCCTCGGCTACACCCCCGACAACGGAGACCTCACCGCCGACATGCTCGGGCGCGCGCCCGGGGACCGCTTCGGCAAGGGCACCACGCTCGAGACCCTCGTCGAGGGGCTGGCGGACGTGCCGCTGCGGTTCCATCCCGGGACCCACTGGCTGTACTCGTGGTCCACCGACGTGTGCGCCCGCCTGGTCGAGGTGCTGTCGGGCCAGCGGTTCGACGACTACCTGCACGCCACGATCTTCGAGCCGCTCGGCATGGTCGACACCGGCTTCCGGGTGCCAGACGACAAGATCGATCGGTTCGCCGCCTGCTACACCCGGGACGCCGGCAAGCGGCTGGTGCTGCAGGACGACCCGCTCGACAGCCGCTACCGGCGGCCGATGTCGTTGCTGTCGGGCGGCGGCGGCCTCGTCAGCACGATGGCGGACTACCTGCGCTTCTGCCTCATGCTGCTGGGCGGCGGCGAGCTGGACGGCGTGCGCATCCTGGGGCGCAAGACGGTCGAGCTGATGGCGGCCAACCACCTGCCCGGTGGCGGCGAGCTGGCAGGCTTCGCGCTGCCGGGGGGCTACGGCGAGGTGGGGTTCGCCGGCATGGGGTTCGGGCTGACCGTGGCGGTGAGCCTCGGCCCGGCTGCCACCGGTGTGGTCGGATCGCCGGGCGAGTACATGTGGGGCGGGGCGGCGTCGACGCTGTTCTGGATCGACCCGGCCGAGAAGCTCGTGGTCGTGTTCATGACCCAGCTCATCCCGTCCCGTACCTTCAACTTCCGGGGCCAGCTCAAGACGCTCGTGTATCCGGCGATCGTCGACTGACGCCGCGCGGGCGGTGCGGTCAGGCGACCGGATCTCCGGCCGGGCCCCCCGGGTCGCAACGGCACGCCAGCCCCGCGAGCTTCGACTCCGCCAGGTCGAGCAGCGGACCGACGGACTCGGTCTCGATGTTGAGCACCCGGCCGATGGCGTCGTGGGCCAGCCCCTCGCCGCGCAGGCGGAGCGCCAGCGCGTAGGTCTCGGGCAGCCCGTTCAGGTCATCCGAGCCAGCCATGCGGCCCGTTCTCCCTTCCTGCGCTGGGACCATGCCGTCGGGCGGCAATGAGCTCCGGTGGGACCGGCCCGCCCCAGCCCCACCGGTTGACAGGGCGCGCGTGACGGCGTGCAGCGCCGAAGTGCGGGACGCGCCCTCTCATGCGACCCACGGTACGGACAGCGCCCGGCAGAGGGGATCGGCAGTCGGCTACCTATTCGCGTCCGCCGTCCCCGGGGATGTCCAGGGCCGCCGCCAGTTCGCCCCTCCCCGAGACTCCGAGCTTGGCGTACGCGGACCGCAGGTGGGCGTGGACGGTTCGGACCGACAGGTACAGCGTGTCAGCGATCTCGCGGTCCGAATGGCCCCGTGCGGCCAGTTCCGCGGTCTCCCGCTCCCGACGGGTCAGGTCGCCGGGCTGGCCGGCCGCGCCCAACCGCCGCAGCAACGGGGTCGTCGCACCGACACACGCCGCGGCCAGCCGGCGCGCCCGCTCTGTCGACGCATGCGCGCTCGCCTTCTGGCCGGCGGCGGCATGGGCCTCCGCGGCGGCGACCTGCGCTTCCGCCGCGAAGAGGTCGAAGCCCAGCTCGCCGAATGTGGCGGCCGCGGCGTCGAGGGCGACGCCGTCGCCGGCGGCGAGCGCCCGAGCATGGGCGGCGCAGGCCGGGGCCAGCCGGCCGTCGACTCGATTGGCGAGCTCCTCGAGCCGGCCGACCATGGCGGCGGCCGCCACGGTCCCACGCGCACCCAGCCCCTGGAACCGTGCCAGGTCGTGAAGCGCCAGCACCTCGTACGTCCAGCGGTCGCCGCGCACCGCGACGCCCGTGGCCTCTCGGACTGCCCGCTCGGCGTCGGTCAGCTGGCCGGCGGCGACCAGTGTCCATGCCCGCGCTCGCGCCCAATCGGCGTCGTAGAGCCGCGCCCGGCTGCGATTGGTGCTCTGGGCGTCCTCGAGCGCCCGCTCGGCCGCGGCCGCGTCCCCGCGCAGCGCCTCGCCCATGCCCTGCCAGATCAGGATGCCGCGCCGCAGCCCGTAGTCGAAGCGGCCGAGCAGGAGATCCGACTCGCGCAGCGTCGCCACCGCCACGTGGGGCCGGCCGCGGAACACCGCCAGCACTCCCCGCAGGAAGCACCAGGCTCCCCGGGCCACATCGGCACGAGCGGTCAGGGAAGCCTCGTGGCCCATCTCGACCAGGGCATCGGCCTCGGACACGCGCCCCGCCAGGACGAGCGACTGCGCCAGGGTCATCGCGTGGTAGAGCGCCAGTCCCGTGAGCTGCTCACGCATGGCCACGCCCATCGCCTCTTGTGTCGCCTCGATGGCCCGATCGATCTCGCCGGCGTCCACCCAACCGGCGGCGGCCGACAACTGGGCCCGCAGCCGCGAGCCGACTGACAGGTCCGGCCGCGCAAGCTCGCCCTGGGCGATGGCGATGGCGGCGGTCGCCGTGGGCGCGCCGAGGGACGCCAGCAGCGCCTCGTGGCTGGTGAGCAGGTCGAGGGCGACGGGATCGCTCAGCCGCTCGGCAGTCTCCCGCAACACTCGCCGCGCCTCGTCGGGACGGTCCAGGCGCCAGGCGACAACGCCGGCGATGGCGGCCGCCACCTGCGCGTGCTCGGCCTTGGTCCCCGGCAGCTCCAACGCCTCCTGCCAGACGTCGAGCGCCTCGTCGTGTCGGCCCAGGGAGCTGAGGGCGTCACCGAGCAGCAGCCCGGTCGCAGCGCTCGGGGCCGTGGCGTGGGCGATGCGCGCCAGCCGCTCTCCGGTGACGCTGTCGCCGAGCACCAGGGCGCGGTCGGCGCCGGAGAACAGGACACCCGGGTTGGAATGGTCGCCGACGGCGGCCCGCCAGGTGGCCACCCGCAGGATCTCGTCGGGACCCAGCGACGCCTCGTCCCCCCAGGCGTCGGCGAGCTGGCGATGGCAGTCGTCGATCCGCCGGGGCGAGGCGTCGTGCAGGAGCACGTCGCCGAACAGCGGGTGGGCAAGTCGCAGTTCGAGGCGACCGTCGACCTTGCCCACCTCGACGACGCGCCGCCGCTCGAGACGGCGCAGCACGCCGTCGGGCACCAGGCGGGCGACCACCGGGTCCGTCAGCGGCTCGCCCAGAGCCACGAGCTCGAGGGCATCGCGCTCGGTGTCGTCCAGGCTGCCGAGCCGCTCCGCGATCAGGTCCCGGAGCCTGACCCCGGGGCGCAACGGGCCATCCCACCGCCAGACCCCGGCCTCCTCGATCAGCGCGCCCGACGCCAACCCCTCGTCCACGAGCTCACGGAGGAACAGTGCGTTGCCGCGGGTGACGTCGAACAGCCGGCGGGCGGTGGCACCGTCGACGGTGCCGCGCAGCGTGGCGCCCAGGAGGTCGCTCACCTCGAGCCGGGACAGCGGCTGGACCTCGATGCGCAGCGCCTGCTCGTCCTTCCACAGTGCCACCACGGGATCGGGCGTCGGCTCGCCGCTGCGGACCGTCACCACGACCCGGGCCGCCCTCGCAGTCACCAGCAGGTGGACCAGCGTCGCCGAGGCGTCGTCGAGCAGGTGGGCGTCATCGACGCCCAACACGGGGCGGTCTTGCGCCGAATGGTGCTCGATCGCTCGGACGATGGCGTCGAAGATGACGGCGCGCCGGTCCTGCCCCTCGCCGATCGCCAGGGACTTCCCCGGCACCAGGTGAGCGAACGCGCCCAGGGCCACGGTCGCCGCCGACCGCGTCGCCGCCACCCACTGCGGCGCCGACCCTCCCGTGGCGCTGGCCGCCAGGACCTCACGCGCCAGGCGCGACTTGCCGACCCCGGACGCGCCGGCGAGGACCACGCAACTGCGCCGCTGCAGCGACTCACGCGCCAGGGCCAGCTCGTCACCCCGGCCCACCAGAGGCCAGTCGGTGGGGAGACCGGGCCCGTGGCCGGGCGCGGCTCGCATCCCGGTCCGCCGGTTCACGTCCGACCCCCAGATCCCGACCTCAATGCCGCCTTGCCCCCACGACGTTGTGTCCGCCCCGGTCCGGCGACCGGCGCACGGCAAGTGTCGCGCTGCGTGAGGCCGTCAGCACATCGCGCGGTGCAGGGCGTCACGGCCCGCCGATGGTGATGAGCGGGTTCGCTTGCGCGCGCCCCCGGCGGCGGGGCCCGGAGGGCCGGGGGAGCAGTCGCCGGGGCCAACCGCCGAGTATCCGCCGCTCGTGGTTGGCCCGGCGACCGGCCCGCCGGGGGTATCCGCCTTCTGCGACCCGTCGGTCGCCTATTTCCGCCTGGTGGTCACCGTAGGGTTCAGTGGGGCGCGCGGGATCGGTAGCGCGCTACCTAAATCACCGTGCTCCATGCTGATCCCCGTCGCGTCCAGCTGGGTCACCGGTTCGTTTCAGACGGCTCCCAGGCCCGATGCCTACGTTGGCTCAATGACGTCACGCCACGACCACGACCGGGGACTGTCCTTCGACCTCGCGACCATGGCCGGCCGGCGACCGATGGATCGGCGCCGGGCGTTGCAGATGGTGGCCGGGGCGGGGCTGGCCGCCCTGGTCGGGTGCGGATCGGACGACGACGGCGGATCCGCCGCCTCGACCACGACGTCGACCGCCGGGAGCTCGTCGACGACGGCGGGGTCCGAGAGCGCCTCCTCCGACGCCGAGTGCTCCGAGATACCGGAGGAAACCGCCGGGCCGTACCCCGGCGACGGCTCCAACGGGCCCAATGTCCTGACCGAGGACGGCATCGTCCGCAGCGACATCCGGCCCAGCTTCGGGTCGGCCAGCGGGCTGGCGGAGGGCGTGCCGGCGACGATCGACCTGACGGTCGTCGACACGGCCAACGGCTGCGCACCACTCACCGGAGCGGCCGTGTACGTCTGGCACCGCGACCGGGACGGCCGCTACTCGCTGTACAGCCCGGGTGCCACCGACCAGAACTACCTGCGCGGCGTCCAGGAGACCGATGCCAGCGGTGCCGTCTCCTTCACTAGCATCTTCCCGGCCTGTTACTCGGGCCGGTGGCCTCACATCCACTTCGAGGTCTACGCCAGCCTGGCCGATGCGACCGGCGGGGGGAATCTCCGGGCGACCTCGCAGCTCGCCATCCCCCAGGACGCCTGCGACGAGGTCTACGCGACCGACGGCTATGCCCAGAGCGTGGCCAACCTCTCGCAGATCTCGCTCGAGTCCGACAATGTCTTCGGCGACGGGTCCGACCAACAGCTCGCAACCGTGACGGGAAGCGTCGACGACGGCTTCATCCTGGGGCTGTCGATTCCGGTGTAGCCCGATTGGCGTTACCTGCCGGACGAGTCGTTACCGTGGCCGGCGCCCCGCGATGATCGTCGTAAGAACCCGGGGCGCGACCGCCGCCACGTGTCCGGCGTGGGCACCGAGCACGTTCGCGACAGCCGGGAGCTGCTCACGGGAGAAACGGAGGCGCGGTCGCCGGGCCAGCAGGTCGTGCAGCCGCTCGGCCACCCAGGGAGGATCGTCGTAGCGCAGTCGTGGGCGCCGGCGCCGGTGGCTCAGGAAGCCGAGCCAGCGGCCGCGGTCCGGCTCGGCGACGGCGTCCAACGCCAGCTCGCCCACGTCCAGCGCCCGCCAGTACGCCTTCTCGGCAGGTGATCCGACGAGCGTGCCGTCGAGCAAGAGCTCCCAGCCTGCGTGCCCGAGAGCTCGCACCGGGCCCCGGTCGAGGCCCAGTCCGGCCAGGTCCCGACGCAGCGCCGCGGAACCGGCTCGGAAGTCCGGGTGGTCGTGGAAGATGGCGTCGGCGTCGATGTGGCAGCGCATCCCGTCGCCGACCGGTCCGCCGAGGCGCGATCTGTCCACGCGCACGTTCACCATCGACGCCAGGTCCGGCAGCACGGCCCCGAGCACGAACGCCGGATCAGCGCCGCCCCATGCGAGGGCGACCGACGCGTGCCCGAGGACGTTCATGCGCCCGGATCCTCCCACGCCGGGCGCCTGACCCGTCAGGTCACGCCGCCGGCTCGCCTCGAGTGGCGCCGGGATAGGTGTTGTCGGGTAGCCACTCGCCGCGTCCGGGCGGCAAGAGATCGAGGACGTTCCAGACGGGCGAGAGCAGGTCGATGCCGCGGCCGGTCCCGTCTGGAAAGTCGGCGCTCTCCGTCAGCACGTGCCGAACCTGGTCCCCGGCGCGGGAGAACACGCTCACCGCCGGCCATTGACCGCCCCGTGCCGTCTCGACGTGGAGGTCGGCGTTGAACGACGAGCCGTGGCTGGACACGAGGCGCAGCCCGACCCACCCCCGGTGGGCCGCCCAGCGGCGCAGCTTGTCGATGGGCGCCTTGCCCACGACCACCAACGCCGCATGCCGGGCGATGTGGTGTGACACGCCGTACAGGCCGTCGACCCACAGCGAGCACATCGGGCAGGCCTGGTCGTCGTCGGGATGGAACATGAGGTGGTACACGATCAGCACGTCGTGGTGGCCGAACAGGTCAACCAGCCGCACCGCCCGCCCCGCTCCATCGGCCTCGAGATCGGCGTCGAGATCGGCGTCGAGATCGGCTGGTCCTTCGGTCAGCGTGTAGTCGGGCATCGCCGCGCCGTCCGGGAGCGCCCGGCGCATGCGGGCGACCTCCTCGACCTGGTCCCGCAACGCCTGCTCGGCGGCCCGAACCTTCCGGCGAGCCTCGACGTACTCGCGACTGGCGCCGTCCGGCCACAGCTGCAGGGTCTCGGTCCCGTCGTGGAGCGCGATGCTCTTGAGCTGCATCCATTCGGGCTGCGTCATGGCTACGCCCCTGGGGTGGTCATGACCGCGGTGGCGAGGCGCTCGAGCATCCCGGTCCACCCGTCCGAGTGGCTGTCGATCGCCGCCACCGGCAGGTCGCGGTGCTCGAGTCGTAGCTGCGTGCCGTCACCGTCGGGCGTGAGCGTCACGTCCACGACGGACGATCCGGGCGGCACGCCCACGTCGGGATCGGTGAAGCCCCAGGTGAACACGACCCGCTCCGGCGGGCTCACCTCGAGGAACTCGCCGCGCATGTGGTAGCTGCCGCCGGAGCCGTCCTCCCGGGCGTGCTCCTGGTGACAGACGCCGCCGGGCCTCGGATCGAGCGTCGCCTCCGTGGCGAGCCAGCGGGTGAGCTTGCCGGCGTCGGTGAAGAACTCGAACACGGTCTCCGGTGTCGCCCGGATGCGGATCTCCCGGACGATCGACTCACCCACGTCGACCACGCTTCCCGCCGCTGCGTTCCGGTCGCTCGGATTGCTCATGGTCTCTGCTCCTCTGCTCCTGCTCGGCCTCCTGCCGCAGTGCCTCGAGCCGCGTGTCCCAGAACTCCTCGAGGAAGGTCCGCAGCTCGCCGAGTCCCTCGGCCCGCGTTCGGTACAGGCGACGGGTCCCGTCCCGCCGCTCGACCAGCAGACCGGCGTCGCGCAACACCCGCAGGTGCTGCGAGATGGCGGGCCGGGACACGTCACCGAATTGCGCCGCGATGGTCCCGGCCGGTAGCTCGACCTCGCGCACGAGCCGGAGGATCTCCCGGCGCCGCGGCTCGACCACGGCGTCCAGCACTGCCTGCATGGGTTCATCGTAAGATGACACTTACGTAAGTGTCAACGCACAAATGAGGACAATCGGTGGGCGGGCCACGAACGCTTTACCCGCTGGCGCACCGGGTGAATGATGAGTGGTGCAGACCTACTCCATCGAGAAAGGGAGGTGCTCCATGGCGACGGACCTCCGGATCGAGGCCGACAACACCGTCGGCCAGCTCGCGAGGCTCAGCGAGGAGTTGGGCAAGGTCGGCGTCAACATCGATGGCTTCTGCGCCACGGTGGCCGACGGTCGGGGCGTGCTCCACGTCCTGGTCGACGACGCCGGTGCCGCCCGCCAGGCGCTGGTGGGCGCCGGCTACACGGTCGCCGCCGAGCGCGAGGCACTCGTGCTCGAAGGCGTCGAGGACCGGCCCGGGTACCTGGGAGAGATGGCGCGCCGGCTCGCCGACAACGACGTGAACATCGAGGTCGCATACCTCGCCACCAACACGCGGGTGGTCTTCGTCGTGCCCGACGTCGGCACCGCTCGCCAGGCGCTCTAGTCCGCAGATCGGCGACTGCACAGGAGGCACTGATGGACGGACAGCGGGCTCGGCTGGTGACACAGACACTCGATCGCGTCCCGACCATCCAGAGGGTGGCACCGGACCCGCGCCGGGTGGGGTCCGGTCGACTCACGCCGGCGTGGGCCGCAATCCTCGGCTTCGGCTGGCCGCTGGCGACCGTGGTCAGCATCGCCATCGAGCCGGCGCCCGCCGATCCCGAGGCCGCGGTGCCCGTCATCGTGTCGCTGGGCTCGTTCGCGCTGTTCGTGGCGCTCGTCGCCACCGCCGTCGCGGCCGGCAACAGGCAGCCGTCGGCGGCCGGGGCAGGCGTGGTCACGGGACTGATTGCGCTCGGGTTCACGGTCTCGTGCCCCGTCTCGGGACACCACACCTTGGGAGCGTGGTGGTACGGGCAGCTCGGTCTGACGCTCGCGATGCTGGGCGTCAGCCTTGCTGCGCTCGGTCGTCGCGCCCGCGAGCCTGCATAGGCGCCAGCGGCGCCACCGGCTCAGCGCACGAAATCGGCAACCAGGGCGGCGAGCTCCACGGGCGCGTCGCCCTGGACGCTGTGCCCCGCCTGCTCGACGTGCTCGACCCGCGCGCCGGGGCAGCGGCGCAGCAGCTCGGCCTCGTCGGCGTCGTCGACCACCGACTGGGGGAGCATCCCCCGCACCAGCATCAGCGGCACCGTCAGCTGGTCCACCGCGCCCCACAGATCGGAGAAGTCGATGCGCCGGGTCGCCGCGTCGGGCGCCCCGACACGGTGCCGGGCGTAACGCCAGACCCAGCTCCCGTCCTCACGTTGGACGGCGTTGTGGAGGATCCCCCTCCGTAGCGACGAGACCGTGCGCGTCGGGTTGAACTCGACGGTCCGGGCCAGGATCTCGTCGAAGCTGGGGAAGCTCTCGGGCCCGTTGACGAACGCCGTGATCGACGTCGCCTTCCCCTCGTCGACGCCGGGGGTGATGTCGACCAGCACCAGCGAGCGCGCCAGCTCGGGAGCCCGGACCGAGAGCGCCAGGGCCGTCAACCCGCCGAGCGACATGCCGACCACGCCCCGGGCCTGCGGCGCCAGCGCCCGCACGGCGACGGCCACGTCCTCGGCGTTGCCCGAGGGATCGGCGAATCCGCCGCGGGGGCCGTCGGAGTGGCCGTGGGCGGGAAGGTCGATGGCGACCAGCGGGCGACCGAGGGCCAGCGCCACGGTGTCCCAGGTGTGGGCGTTCTGCGCCCCACCGTGCAGCAGCACCAGCTCGGATTCGGCATCGCCCCACACCAGGGCGCTGAGCCGCCGGCCCGATTCCACCTCGACCGCCTCCCTGCGTACGACCGGAGGCCCGTCCCAGGGGATGCCGAACTCGTCGGCGTTCTCCCGGAACATGGAGAACTCGTCGTAGGGGATCCGCTCGACCGGGGCGTCTGCCATCGGCCCAGCATCGCATGTCGGCGTCGCCGGGAGCCCGGGCCGCCGAGGCAATAACGGTCGCCGACGAGGGGCCGAGCGACCGCCATCGCCTCGCACGAGCCGGTCAGGACCAGAACACGCTGGCCTCGGCGTCGCCGCTGTCGGACGACGAGTCGTCGCCGCTGTCCGTCGACGAGTCGTCGCCGGACCGGTCGTCGCCGTGGGGGCAGTCCTCCCGGGACCGCGACTCGTTCGGCGCCTGGTCGTCCGAGCGCCGGCCGTCGTCCGACCGGGGCTCCTGCTCGGTGGTCGTCGTCGAGTCGTCGTCGGTGGTCGACGGCGAGTCCTGGGCCGCCGCCCACGTGGCACCGCCGAGGACGACCGCCCCGGCCATCGTGCCGGCGGCGACGAGGTGTCTGGGTCTGAACGCCATCACTGCTCCTTCCGTCGGGGTGATGAAGCGCCCAGTAGACGAAACGAACCTGGACCGCCCCGTACAGCGGCCTGCGAATTGCCTGAGTCCAAGAGCCGGCTGCCCGTCCCACCTCGCCCCTACGATTGGGTGCACGCCATGGCTCCTCCCGACACTCCCCAGGCTCCCGACCGTTCCGCCGCGCCCGACGCCCTGACGGGGCTGAACCCCGTGCAGTCCGACGCCGTCACCCACGCCGAGGGGCCGCTGCTCGTGGTGGCGGGCGCCGGCTCGGGCAAGACCCGGGTGCTCACCCATCGCATCGCCCACCTGATCCGCGACCGGGGCGTGAGCCCGTTCGCCATCCTCGCCATCACCTTCACCAACAAGGCAGCCGACGAGATGAAGTCCCGGGTGGCGGCGCTCGTCGGTCCGGTGGCCGAGAAGATGTGGGTGTCGACCTTCCACTCGGCGTGCGTGCGCATCCTCCGCCGCGACGCCGACCTGCTGGGCTACCCCCGCCAGTTCACGATCTACGACGAGGCCGACGCCGTCCGCCTCACCGGTTACGTGATCCGCGACCTCGGCCTCGACGCCAAGCGCTTCCCGCCCCGCAGCGTCCACGCCGCGATCTCGGCGGCCAAGAACGACGGCGTCGACGCCGAGACGTACACCCAGAGGGCCGGCAACCTGTTCGAGCGCAAGATCGGGCAGGTGTTCGCCGAGTACCAGAGCCGCCTGCACCGGGCCGGCTCGATGGACTTCGACGACCTGCTCACCAACGCCCTGCGCCTGCTGCGAGAGCACCCGCAGACCCTGCGGCATTACCAGGAGCGCTTCCAGCACATCCTCGTCGACGAGTACCAGGACACGAACCGGGTCCAGAACGAGCTCGTCCTCCTGCTCGCCGCCGACCACCGCAACATCGCGGTCGTGGGAGACCAGGACCAAAGCATCTATGCCTTTCGCGGCGCCGACATGCGCAACATCGTGGAGTTCGAGGACGCGTTCCCCGACACCACGGTCGTGCTGCTCGAGCAGAACTACCGGTCGACGCAGACCATCCTCGACGCGGCCAACGCCGTCATCGCGCACAACGTCAGCCGCAAGCCCAAGGAGCTGTGGACCGACCAGGGCGCCGGCGATCCCATCGTCCGCTACCACGCGGACGACGAGGTCGACGAGGCCCAGTGGATCACCCGGGAGATGGCCCACCTCCACGACGCCGCCGACGTGGAGGTGCCCGACGCCGGAGACCGCGGCCGCGACGGCGGCCGGCTGCGCGGGGGCGACATCGCCGTCTTCTACCGCTCCCATGCCCAGAGCCGGGTCCTGGAAGAGCAGCTCATGCGGGTCGGCATCCCCTACCGGGTGCTGGGCGGCACCCGGTTCTACGACCGCAAGGAGGTGAAGGACGCGGTCGCCTACCTGCGCGCCGTCGTCAACCCGGTCGACGAGGTGTCCATCAAGCGGGTGCTCAACGAGCCCAAGCGGGGTGTCGGTGCCACGTCGATCGGCCGGCTGGATGCCTGGGCGACGGCCCACGGGCTGCCGTTCCTCGATGCCCTCCGCCGCGCCCACGAAGCCGGCGTCTCCGGCAAGGCAGCCCGGGGCATCGAGGCGTTCCTCGAAATGCTCGACGGCGTGGCCGGCACCGTGGCCAATGGACCGGGACCGCTGCTGCAGGCGCTGCTCGAGCGCTCCGGCTACCTCGACGCCCTCGAGGCGGAGCGCACGATCGAGTCCGAGGGCCGGCTCGAGAACCTGGCGGAGCTCGTGGGAGCCGCCAGCGAGGTCGCGTCGGTGGACGAGTTCCTCGAGTCGATCAGTCTGGTGTCCGACGTCGACGACCTCGACGAGGCGGATCAGTCGTCGGTGGTGCTCATGACGCTGCACGCCGCCAAGGGCCTCGAGTTTCCCGTCGTGTTCATCATCGGGCTCGAGGACGGGGTGTTCCCCCACCTGCGCTCCCTCACCGATCCCGACCAGCTCGAGGAGGAGCGGCGGCTCGCGTACGTCGGGATCACCCGGGCCCGGCAGCGCCTGTACCTCACCCACGCCTGGAGCCGGACGTTGTTCGGTGGCACGCAGTACAACCCGCCCAGCCGCTTCCTCGACGAGATCCCCGACGGACTGATCCACGACGTCGAGGGCCACCGGCGCTCGAGTCGCGGCGGCCGCAGCTACGGCGGAGTCTGGGGACGGGGCGGTCGGGGCTGGCGGTCGGGCGGCCCATCGAGGGACACCGGCCGCTCGGGTGGCGACGGGTCGGGCAGCGATCGGGGCCTGCGGGTGGCGGCCGGGCGCGACCGGATCGTCGAGAACGCGCTCAAGCCCAGGGCTCCCGCCCGCAGCGGCGCCGAGAGCCTGGGCCTCAGGATCGGCGACGACGTGCGCCACAAGACCTTCGGCGAGGGCGTGATCATCGACATGAGCGGCAGCGGCGACAAGACCGAGGCCCGGGTGCGGTTCCGCGACGTGGGTGAGAAGACGCTGCTCCTGTCATGGGCACCCCTGGAGAAGCCGTAACTCGGTCTCAATCTGGGAACCTCGCACCGCGCTCGTACGTCAGGTAAACACAACGCCTCTCGTCAACACTTAGCTGGGGGAGCGCCCCTGGAACGGCGGCCACCACCAGCGGTCAACCCTTGCCCTCAGGAGCACACTGTGTCCCCGTTCCCCCGTTCACCGTCCGGCAATCGCCGCCGCAACCTCGCCATCGGCGCGGGCGCGGTCGTGGTGGTCGTCGCGGTGGCGCTCGGCATCGGCGCGGCGCTTGCGGGCTCGGGTGGCGACACCGAAACGAGCGACCGGCAGCCGGCGACGGCCACCAAGGCGTCGACAACGACCGACGCGCCCAGAACGACCACGACGGCGCCGCCCACGACCACGACCGCGCCGCCGACGACGACCACCACGGTGCCACCCACCACCACGACCACGGCTCCGCCGGATCCCGCCGCCGACGGCACCCTCGAGCTCGGCGAGGGCGGTCCGGCGGTGCTGGCCCTCCAGCAGCGGCTGGTCGACCTCGGCTACTGGCTGGGGTCGGCAGACGGCAGCTACGGGCAGCTGACCCGCCAGGCGGTTATGGCGTTCCAGAAGGCCGAGGGCCTCGGTCGCGATGGTGTCGCCGGTCCTGTCACCCAGGGGCGCCTGGCCGCCGCTGGCCGCCAGTCGTCCCGCGCCGGTGGCACGGGGCTGGAGATCGACCTCGAGCGCCAGATCCTGATGGTCGTGCATGGCGGCCAGGTCCAGTGGGTGATCAACACGTCCACGGGCAACAACGAGACCTACACCAGCTCCACCGGAGGATCGGCCCGCGCCGTCACGCCGCCCGGCAGCTTCACGATCTACCGGGAGATCGACGGCGTGCGCGAGGCGCCCCTCGGCACGCTCTACCGGCCCAAGTACTTCAACGGTGGCATCGCCATCCACGGCTCGGGCAGCATCCCGGCCCACCCGGCGTCGCACGGCTGCGCCCGCGTCACGAACTCCGCCATGGACATGCTCTGGTCCAGCGGCGTCGCCGCCATCGGCACGCCGGTCACCGTGTACTGACCGCAACCCGAGCCGGCCGTGACCGACGCCACCACCAGGGCCGTTGATCGCGTCTCGGCGTTGAGCATACGCTCAAAGCGTTCGCTCAGATCGGGCGGCGCCAGGGACCCCGGGAGAGGTCGATGGACCGTGCCTCGTCCGCCACTGCACCGGTGCTCGACGGCCAGCTCGACGGCCAACTCGACGTCGACCACCTCGCCCGCATCTTCGGCATCGCCGACCTGGCCGACCGGCTGGCGGCCGTCGACGAGCGGATCACATCCGCGCTCGACGAACACGATGCCCTGCTCGGCGCGGCCAGCGTCCGCGTGGCGGAGGCCGGCGGCAAGCGGCTGCGCCCGCTGTTCACCATCGTGTGCGCCGCCCTCGGCAAGGTCTTCGACGAACGCGTCGTGGCGGCCGCGGCCGCTGTGGAGCTGGTGCAGATCGGTTCGCTGGTGCACGACGACATCCTCGACGTCGCCGCCACCCGCCGCGGTCGTCCCACCATCAATGCCCGCGAGGGTCTCGACCACGCCCTGCTGGCCGGCGATTACATCCTCGCCCGGGCGGCCGAGCAGGCGGCCTCGGTGAGCCAGGAGGCGGCGTCGCTGGTGGCGGCGGCGCTGGCCCAGCTCTGCGAGGGGCAGGTCCTGGAGCTGCGGGACGCGTTCGACCCCGATCGCACCCTCGACGCGCATCTGACCTCGATTCGCGGCAAGACGGCGGCGCTGTTCGAATGTGCATGCCGCCTCGGCGCTCACACGGCCGGGCTGCCGGCCCACAACGCGACCGCCGTCGCCCATTTCGGCGCTGCGTTCGGGATGAGCTTCCAGGTGCTCGACGACGTCCTCGACCTGATCGGCGACGCCGACCGGCTCGGCAAGCCGACGGGAATCGACATCGCCGCCGGCGTCTACACGCTGCCGGTCATCACGACCTTGCGGGGTCCCCGGGGGGCGGAGCTCCGCGACCTGCTCCCCGCCCCGTCCGGCGATCAAGGCGGGGCCCGGAACGCGGGTGACGTTGCCGCGTCCCTGGCGGTCGTGCGCGGGTCGGGCAGCATCGCCGCGGCCCTGGCGACCGTGGACCGCTACGCCGACCAGGCGCGACGGGCCGTCGCGCACCTCAACCAGGCGACCGTGGGCGAGGGCCTGTGGGCCTTCCCGCGCACGTACACCACCTGGGCGCTGGAGACGCTCATGGACCGGCGCTACCTCGAGGTCCCGCTCACGGCGGAACCCCGAACCTGACAGGATCGCCGTGGTGTCACGACGAACGGCGCCGAGGCCCCAGGCCGACGAGACCCGCGCCCGGATCGTCGACGCCGCACTGCAGGCGTTGCGCTCCGACGGCATCGCGGGAGCCAGCGCCCGGGCGATCGCCCGCCACGGCGGCTTCAACCAGGCGCTGATCTTCTACCACTTCGGTTCGGTGGAGGGCCTGCTCGTGGCCGTGGCCCGGCGCGAGAGCGAGCGCCGCTCGGCGTTGTACGCGCCCGCGTTGCGCCGGGCGACGTCGCTGCCGGAGCTGGTACGAGTGGCGCGGCACCTGCACGAGGAGGAGTTCGCGTCGGGGTCGGTGGCGGCCCTGACGCAGATGCTGGCCGGCGCGGCGCGGTCGGCGGACCTGGGCCGGGGCACGTGGGACGCGCTGGAGCCCTGGACCACGTTGGTGGGCGAGACCATCGAGCGCCTGATCGCGGGCACCCCCTACCAGGACGTCCTGGACGTCGCCGACCTGACGTCGGCCGTCACTGCGCTCTTCCTCGGCATCGAGCTGTATGCGGGCCTCGACCCCGACCGGCAGGACGGCACGCTGTTCGCGACGATGGAGTCGGTGGCGACGCTGGTGGACGGGATGCTGCGAGGCGCACAACCGAGCAGCGCCGGCGCCTGACCGGGCGCTATAGGACCTGAGCGGATAGGCACGTCCTGCGGGCTTGCGCTGGTCGGTGCTTCCGGGAGGCCTCAAGGACCTGAGCGGATAGGCACGTCCTGCGGGCTTGCGCTGGTCAGTGCTTCCGTTCGGCCTCAAGGACGTGAGCGGATAGGCACGTCCTGCGGGCTTGCGCTGGTCAGTGCTTCCGGGAGGCCCAGCTGTTGAGCTGCGACCCAGCAGCAAATTCCCACGCGGGGGGTGCGCTCCGGAGCGCCCCATCCCCTTCGCCTCTACGCCCCGGGCGGCGCCACGAACTCGAAGTGGCCGGCGTCGGGCACCAGCCAGCTGTCGCCCGACGTGAACCCCCAGCGGCGGAAGATCTCGACCAGGCGAGGGTCCTGGACCGACTCCAGCCCGGTCGGGTTGCTGCTGAACCCCATG
>JBKPHE010000047.1:0-13245 GCA_046744485.1 Actinomycetota bacterium
GGCGAGAACGGGGCCATGAGCAGACCGCACAGCGTCAGCAGTACCGTGTCGTAGTTGACCCGCCAGCCGGCGAAGTCGCGCCACGCCTGGTCGCGGTCGGACCTGAGCGGCACGCCGACGGCAGCAAGCTCGTCCAGGACCTGGTCGAACTCGTCTCGGGTGATCGAGATGGGATCGGTCGGGGCCGGGTCGGGGTCGATCTGGATGCCGTACGGCTCGGCGATGTGGCGGAGCGCCAGGTACCCGGCCCGCAGGCACAGCTGGGCCTGCCACGACCGGGGCAGGTCGATCGCCGCGGCGCGCAGCGACGCGCTGTCGAGCACCGCGCCCGCGGCCGTGATCCACGACCGTGCCGGGTGGGGGCTGCGGAAGAACGGCAGCGACAGGTAGGAGGTGTGCGACTCCTCGACCTCCGTGAACCATCGTTCCCAGTCCAGCCAGAGCCCGTCCAACTCGTCGATCCAGCCGATCCGCTTGGCGCGGCGGAACATGGCGACGGGCGTGGGCGGCGTTCCGGCCCGGACGTCGAGCTGCGAGACCAGCACCTCGCGGCGGGAGAACTGCTGGTACATGGTCGGTAGGAAGCTGATGAGCAGGGCCACCAGCCCCAGGCCCAGAGTGGCTTCGATGAACGTGGCAGCGATCACCGATTCGTGATGATCGACGGCGAAGCCGAGCGTCAGCAGCGACGAGCCGGACTGCTCGAAGGAATCGCGGGGCCAGTCGAGACCCAGCGCCCAATAGATGGGCATGAAGCCGAGGAGGACCGCCGCAACCCACACCAAGGGAAGCGTGAGCAGTGCGAATGGCGCGAACCGGGACATGATCCGGTCCGCGGCATCCCACGTGGCGGCGCGGCGGACCCGCATGTCGAACGGCTTGCGGATGGACACGAATACCCACCGGGCCAGCAGCACCGGCTCGGCGCGGGGCACGACCACCGTCTTGACCGCCGAGGCGAGGGTGGCCATGACGATCGTCGCCCCGGCGACAAAGGCCAGGACCCGGGCAGCGGCGACCATCGCGGCCGCAGCCTATCCGTGAGTTGCCGCGGGGATCCCAAGCGCGAGCGAACGCCGCCGCGACGGAACGCGGCGGCGTTGACCGTTCGTGCGGACGCTCCTCGACCGGCGCCGGGCAGGCCGAGGAGACGCCTCAGTGTGGAGAGCTCTGGGCTACGCCCTCCTGGCCCGGAGCTGGTACAGCACGCCGATGAAGAAGCCCCAGATCAGGTGCCACACCAGCACGGCGAACGGCAGCTTCCAGCCGTCCGGCCCGTCGAATAGGAACAGGCCGTAGCCCTGCTTGGGCACGTAGGCGTAGGGCACCAGGATCCCGACGCTGATGACCGTCAGCACGACGCTGTACAGGATGCCCTTGAGGATGTTGCCGCCGTGCGTGTTGCGGAACGGCAGCACGTGCAGCGCCAGCACGGCGTAGAGGATCGTGAAGACGATCCCGTTCACGAAGTGGATCGACTGGCCCACGAAGTAGGCGCTGGCCGTGTCGAAACCCTCCGCCGGTGTCCCAAGGAGGCCGTTGTAGGCCGGCCACGGCAGCCTAGGGAGCCCGAATGCCGGGAAGACGTAGCCGAAATAGGTGGCGATCTGCGTGGAGATCACGCCGACGAGGGCGGCTGCGCCCACGCGATACCGGTTCACCCAGTCGTACCACCAGGCGGAGGCTTCGGCGATCCCTACCCGCGCCGGCTCGGCGACCGTTTGCTCGCTCTGAGTAGTCGTATATGTCGGAGCTGCCATGTGTTCCCCCTCTTGGCCCCGTTCACGTCGGCCATGATGTCCGACAGGCGGTCAAGCTACCACAGAGCGGTCGCGATAACGGTTGTGTCAGGGCCGATAATCGACGTTGCGATCGACGCTCAGATAGATGTCCATACCGACCGGATCGGCCTGCTCCTCGGCCAGGTGGCCGAGGATCCCGGCGCAGCGGGCCAACAGGGCGACGCCCCGCATGACCGAGACGGGCAGGCCGAGGTCGGCCAGGACCGCGCCACAGGCACCGGCTCCGTTCAACGGCAGCGTCCTGCCCAGGATCCCGGGATGCACCCTCCCGATCGCCGCGAACAGCTGGAGGTGGTCCCCAAAGCGGTCGTGGCGCTCCGCGAGCTCGAAGAGCACCGGCACGCGCGGATCCGCGACCTTGTGGACCGGGTGCCCGAGCCCGGGGACGAACCGGCCGGCCGCCGTCGTCGCGGCGGTGACGGCGGCGGCCAGCTGGTCCCAGCCCGCTTCGTCCTCCGGTCGCGGGGACTGGCCCGCGAGAGCGTCGGACAGGAAGCGGGCTGCATCCTCGGTCACCCCGAGGAACCTCGATCCGCCGCCGAGCAGCCCGGCGGCGACGGCGCCCTGCAACGCCTCCGGGGCGCTGGTGTAGGTCAGGCGGGCGGCGATGGCGGTCGGCGTGAACCCGTGGTCGGCGAGCGAGACGAGCACCGCCTCGAACATGGCCGACTCCGGCGGCGTGGGGCGGCGCTTGGTGAGCAGCCAGAACGCCAGCTCGCCGAAACTGACCTGGCCGATCAGGTCCCGGGCGAGATCGTGGCCCAGCAGCGTGATCGTGTCGGCCGTGGACGTGCCGATGCCGGTCCGGTAGGACGCGCCGTCCAGCGTGCTCACTCGGCGTCCCGGTGCTCGAGGCTCGTGCGCAACCAGGACTTGATCTCGTCGCTGTGCTCCCCCAGCTCGGGCGGCGGCAGGTCATAGCTCAGGTCGGCGTCGCCGAAACCGATTGGGTTGCGCACGAGCGAAACGGCCCGGTCACCGGTGCCGAGCTCGACGCGGGGGGCGAGCCCGAGCGACTCGGCCAGCTCGACGCCCTCCCCGATCGTGTTGATCGGCCCGCAGGGCACGCCCGCCTTGTTCAGGGCGACGAACAGGTCGTCGGCCTTCCACTTCGCCAGCTCGGCGACGAGGATGGTGCGCAGCGGCTCGCGGTTGCGGGTGCGATCGGCGTTGGACGCGAACTGCGGGTCGGCGGGCACCTCGGGGATCCCGAGCACCTCGCAGAGTGCCCGGAACTGCCGGTCGTTGCCGGCGGTGATGATCATGTCCCGGTCGGCGGTGGGCATCGTCTCGTACGGGAACAGGCTCGGGTGGGCGTTGCCCATCCTCATCGGCACCACGCCGCCGGCCGTGTAGGCGGCCGTCTGGTTGACGAGGCCCGACATCGCCGACGACAGCAGGTTCACCTCCACGTGCTGGCCACGGCCCGTCTCGTCGCGCTGGTGCAGCGCGGCCAGGATGCCGATCAACCCGTGCAGGCCGGCCATGACGTCGAACACTGAGATGCCGGCCCGGTATGCCGGCCCGTCGGGGTCCCCCGTCAGGCTCATCAGCCCTGAGACGGCCTGGACCATCAGGTCGTACCCGGGCAGCCACGCCCCCTCCCCGGTTCCGAACCCCGTGATCGACAGGTAGATGAGCTTGGGGTTGCGCTCGGCGGCGGTTTCGTAGTCGAGCCCGAACTTGTGGAGGCCCCCGGGCTTGAAGTTCTCGATCGCGATGTCGGCGAGCCGCAGCAGCTCGCCCGCCAGGGCGCGGTCGTCGGGGTCGCGGAAGTCGAGCACGACGGACCGCTTGTTGCGCCCGATGGACAGGTAGTAGGTCGAGACCCCGTCCTTCACCGGGGGCATCCAGGTGCGCGTGTCGTCGCCCCCGGGACCCTCCACCTTGATGACGGTCGCGCCCATGTCACCGAGGAGCATCGAGCAGTAGGGCCCGGCGAGCACCCGGGACAGGTCGGCGACGACCAGGCCCGCGAGCGGGCCGCGGGGCGAGTCCGTCGATGCGTCTCGAGTCATGGCGCTCGACCTTCCTTCATCGTCGATCGACGGCGGTCCGGGTGCTTGGTGCGGTCGCGCCACCGTGGGAGGATGCGCCCATGCCGGGCGCGTCGAACTCCGACTTCGTCGAAGCGCTCGCCCGTGGGCTGGCCATCATCACGGCGTTCAGCCCCACGGCTACGACGCTGTCGGTGACGGATGCCGCGGACCGGACGTCGCTGCCGCGACCGACGGCTCGGCGCCTGCTGATGACCCTCGAGCAGCTGGGGTACGTGCGGTCCAACGACGGCCTGTACACGCTCACGACGAAGGTGCTCGAGCTGGGGACGGGGTACATCGCCGCCCTCGGCATCTGGGAGCTGGCCCGGCCGCACCTGGAGGCGCTGGTGGCGCAGACGGGTGAATCGAGCTCGATGTCACAGCTCGACGGCAGCGACATCGTGTACGTGGCCCGCGTGGCGGTGCCGAAGATCATCGCCCTGTCCGTCCACATCGGCACCCGGTTCCCCGCCGTCGCGACGTCGATGGGGCACGTGCTGCTGGCCGACCTGCCCCGGTCCGAGCTGCTCCGGGTGCTCAGGACGCCATCCCAGTCGGGCATCTTCCCCCGCATCAGGCCGTCGCGACGCGACCTGGAGCGCGAGCTCGCCACGGTCCGGGCCCGGGGATGGGCGCTGTCCGACCAGCGGCTGTCGCTCGGCATCCGGTCGATCGCCGCGCCGGTCCGCGACGCGTCCGGTGCGACGGCGGCGGCGGTGAACGTCACCGTGCACGCCGCCGAGACGTCGGTCAACGAGCTCAAGCGCCGGCACCTGCCGTTGCTGTTGTCGACGGCCGACGCCATCACGCAGGAGTTCATGAACCTGGCCCGCCTGCCGGTGCCCGACCCCCTCGGCCCGACGTAGCCGCGACGCCGACTCGCCCCCTCATCCGCCTCGGGTCGACGCCGGGGCGGCACTACCGGTAGACGTTGTTGCTCGTGTGATCGCCGCCCAGCCAGCGCTTGAGCGTCTCGTGGGCATCCGCCCGGCGGTCGGCGGCGATCTGGTCGGCGTTCGACACGTCGACGGTGAACTCGAGGAGCAGGCCGTTCGGGTCCTCGGTGTAGAGCGACCGGCAGTAGCCGTGCTCGAGGACATAGGTGCCGTCCGGCTTCCAGCCCGCCGCAGTCAGGCGGTCCTGAATCTGCTGCTGCACGTCGGCGGTCACCCTCAACGCGATGTGCCGGAACGGCGACGGCGTCAGCTCCGGATCGAACAGCTCCTGGTCTTGCGGGTTCGCGAACTGGAAGAACGCCAGGGCGCTCCCGTCGCCGAGAGCGAAGAACGTGTGGCAGTACACCCGCTCGGCCCCGAAGAGCTCGTCGGCCTCGGACCACGTGGCCACCAGGGGGAGGCCGATCAGGTCCTCGTAGAAGGCCCGCGTCGCCTCCTGGTCCTTCGTGACGAAGGCGTTGTGGTGCAGTCTGCTCGGAAGATCTTGTGTGGTCACGACCTCTCCCTTCGATGGGAACGCCACGCGCGGTGCCCACTACACGGACACCTTACCGCATACCGGTCAAGCCGACCTGGTCGGAGTACCGTGGGTAGACGGTAGCCGGAGCCGGGACGTGCGCACCACGGCCCGGCAGGGAGGACCTCGATGAGCATCGGTGCAGGACGCATCCTGACGACCCATACCGGCAGCCTGCCCCGGCCCGACGACCTGATCCAGATGATGTGGGCCAAGGGCGACGGCATCCCGGTCGACGCCATTGCGCTGTCCGATCGCATCGCCGCCGCTGTGCAGGAGATCGTCGGCCGCCAGGCCGAGGCCGGCGTGAGCATCGTCAACGACGGGGAGATGTCCAAGCCGAGCTACGCCACCTACGTCAAGGACCGGCTCCACGGCTTCGGGGGCGAGTCGGTGCAGGACTACTTCTTCGCCGACCTCGTCGACTACCCACGGAGCGCCGAGATGGTGGCCGCCAACCCCGGGCGGCGCAAGCGCTCGGCGCCGGCCTGCAACGGCCCGGTCTCCGTCAAGGACCGCGACGCCATCGCACAGGACATGGCCAACCTCAACAAGGCGGTCGCGGGCGTGCCCGTCGCTGGCACCTTCTCGAGCGCGGCATCGCCCGGCGTCGTGTCACTGTTCTTCGCCAACGAGTTCTACGCCACCGACGAGGAGTACCTCTTCGCCATCGCCGAGGCGATGCGATACGAGTACGAGACCATCGCCGCCGGCGGGGCCGCGCTCCAGGTCGACTGCCCGGACCTGGCGATGGGCCGGCACTCCGCCTACGCCGACATGGACCTCGCCGAGTTCCGTCACCGGCTCGCCCTGAACATCGAGGCGCTCAACCACGCGGTGCGCAACATTCCGGCCAACCAGCTCCGGATGCACGTGTGTTGGGGGAACTACCCCGGTCCGCACCATCGTGACGTCGACCTGGCCGACATCATCGACCTGGTTTGGACCGCCAAACCCCGGGCGGTGCTCTTCGAGGCTGCCAACCCGCGCCATGCCCATGAGTGGGCGCTGTTCGAGGACATGAAGGTGCCGGACGACAAGATCCTGTGCCCGGGCGTGATCGAACCCCAGTCCAACTACATCGAGCACCCCGCGCTCGTCGCCCAGCGGATCGAACGGTACGCGCGGCTGGTCGGCCGCGACCGGGTGATGGCGGGTGTCGACTGCGGGTTCAGCGTCCATGTCGGCACGCAGGGCATCGATCCCGACGTCACATGGGGCAAGCTGCGCGCGTTGGCCGACGGAGCCGCCATTGCGTCGGAGCGCCTCTGGCGCTGACAGGAGGACGGCGTAGCGGCCCGCCGAGCCCCTCCCAGCCGAGAGTGCCCCCGGTGCCATGGCGGACTATGGCAGTGGGGCAGGAACTGGTTCGATGCCGGAGGGACGGAATCACGTGCCGCCGAGGGCGTCGATGCTGCGATCATCGGTGGGCATGAGCGAGCACATCGATTACGTGGAGCTGCCTGTCGGCGATCTGGTCGCGGCCAAGTCGTTCTACGCCGCCGCCTTTGGGTGGGGCTTCACCGACTACGGGCCGATCTACGCCGCGTTCGAGGGCGCGGGATTGGACGGTGGCCTCGCCGGTGGCGAGGCCGCGAGCACGACGGTGCCGCTGGTGATCCTCAAGACGGACGACCTCGAGGACGCGCTGCGGCGCGTCGAAGCCGCAGGCGGCGCGATCACAGCGCCGATCTTCGAGTTCCCCGGGGGCCGGCGATTCCACTTCCGCGACCCGGCCGGCAATGAGCTCGGCGTGTGGGGCGCCTGACGCGCAGCACATCTCCGACGACGGGGCACACTCCGGCGTGGCCACCTGGGCTCAGTTGGAGCGTGAGGCTCCCGGAGTCGCCGACGTTGCGGCGCGCTTGTGGCCCGGTCCGCTTGCGTTGCACCGCAACGAGTCCCTCCCCGAGGGCGCGCCCTGGTTCGCCGTCGGCTATCTCGGGACCGTCAGGCGGGTCAGAGCCCGCCGGTCACCGGACCCCCCCCCGCAGCGGCACCGCTACCGCAAGGCCGGGTCGGTTCCCCCGCGGGCGAGCGCGACCGCTTCCCAGCAATACCGCGCCACGACTGAACGGTAGGGCCGGAACCGGTCACCGAGGGGCTGCAACTCGCGCGAGGTCGGCGGCCGATCAAGGGACCACGCCAGGCCATAGCCCTGGCGCACACCGAGGTCGTCGACGGGCCACACATCGAGCCGCCGTAGCTCGAACATCAGGTACATCTCCGCCGTCCAGCGACCGATGCCGCGGACCATGACCAGCCTGGTGATGATGTCCTCGTCAGACACCCTGGACGCGCCATCGAGCACCACGGTGCCGTCGAGCACCTTCGCGGACAGATCCCTCAGCGACGCAAACTTCGCCATGGACAGACCGGCGCCCCTCAAGTCGCCGTCGGGCACGGCGAGTAGCGCTTCCGGAGTCAACGGCCCGTCCACGAGGGCTCGCACCCGCTGGTAGATGGCGTTGGCGGCGTGGCCGGCCAGTTGCTGGAACACGATCGCGCGCACCAGGGCACCGAAATGCCCATCCGGGTTTCGGGGGCGGTACCGGATCGGGCCCACGAGGCTCACGAGCCGAGCGAGCACGGGGTCGGCGGACGCGACCGCGTCGATCGCCGTGGCCAGGGCTACAGGCGGCATGCGACCCAAAGCTATGGCCGGCGCAGACCATCGGGACGCCTGATTCCCGGCGGCAATCCGCTGTGACCGCGGAGCGGCGGGGCGTACGATCGTCCTCGTGCAGGTCGCACCCATCGGACGATTCATCGGCTCCCCGGCCCCATCCGGCCGCGTGGCGCCGCGACGTCCGAACCGCTGACTCCACGCCGGGCGAACGGGCCGGGGATCCGCCCCCGTCACCGTTCCCCGACGCAAAGGAGCCGGTCCGTGCCCACGTGCCTGACCACCGAGCAGCTCGCACGGGACCTGGCGCTGCGCGATCTCACCGATCCGCGCGCCGGACCGCATGCCATCCAGTCCCTCGTGGGCCTGGCCACCGACACGCTGGCGGCCGCCTGGGGTTGTCCCGCGCGACCGAGCCCAGGTCCCCGCGTCGTCGCGATAGCCGACAACTACGACAACCTCGGCTTCACTGCCGACGCCGCCAGCCGGGACGCCCGCTACACGCGCTACGTCGATGGCCAACGGATGTTGCGCAGCCACTCCAGCGCCATGGTGCCCGCCGCGCTCCGAGCCCTCGCTGCCGATCCGCCCGACGACGTCGTGTTGGTCTGCCCCGGCATCGTTTACCGCCGGGACGCCATCGACCGACTGCACACCGGCACGCCGCACCAGCTCGACCTGTGGCGCATCTCGCGTCGGCCGCTCGGCCACGCTGACATGGACCAGATGATCACGCTGCTCGTCGACGTCCTCGCGCCCGGCCGCCGCTGGCGCGCCGAACCGAGGGTCCACCCGTACACCGTCGACGGCCGCCAGGTCGACGTCCAGGACGACCGCGGCTGGGTCGAGGTCTGGGAGTGCGGCCTCGCCCACCCCGATGTCCTGGGTCGGGCGGGCTTGGCCGGCCGGCACGGCCTGGCCCTGGGCATGGGCTTGGACCGGCTGCTGATGCTCCGGAAGCACGTTTCCGACATTCGCCTGCTGCGCTCGGCCGACCCCCGCGTCGGCACCCAGATGATCGACCTCGAGCCCTACCGCGCCGTCTCGGTCATGCCGGCCGTGGTGCGAGATCTGTCAGTGGCGGTCGACGTCGACGACGACGTCGAACGGTTGGGCGCTCGTGTTCGCGACGCCCTCGGCGACGAGGCCGCTGCCGTGGAGGAGGTCGCGGTGCTGTCCGAGACCGCGTACGACGACCTGCCAGCGTCGGCCATCGCTCGCATGGGTATGGACAGGCGCCACAAGAACGTGCTGGTGCGGGTCGTGCTCCGCCACCTCGAACGGACGCTCACCGACGCCGACGCCAACGCCCTGCGAGACCGCATCTACACGGCACTCCATGTCGGGCAGGCGCAGGAGTTGACCTCTTGCGACCATTGACCGGGCGCGGGAAGCTCGGCCTGCGCGTTCGCCAGGCCGGCGGTCCCCCCTCACCGAGCCGCAACGGACGGCCATTCGCCGACCTCGAACGCGAACGGAATGGGTCAAGACATCCCCCTGGACGGTCACCCACGAGGAGGCACCTATGGCCACCATCACCACCTCCGACGGCACCGAGATCTTCTACAAGGACTGGGGTGCCGGGCAGCCGGTCGTGTTCAGCCACGGTTGGCCGCTCAACGCCGACGCGTGGGACGACCAGCTGTTTCTCGTGGCCTCCAACGGGTTCCGCGCGGTTGCGCACGACCGGCGTGGCCATGGCCGCTCTGGCCAACCCTGGTCCGGCAACGAGATGGACACCTACGCCGACGATCTCGCCCAGCTCATAGAAGCCCTCGATCTGACCGATGCCATCCTGGTCGGTCACTCCACGGGCGGCGGGGAGGTGACGCGCTACATCGGTCGCCACGGCACCGCCCGTGTCGCCAAGGCAATTCTGGTCGGCGCCATCCCACCGTTGATGCTTAAGACGGACGCCAACCCCGACGGCACGCCGATCGAGGCGTTCGACGAGATCCGTGCCGGTGTCAGCGCCGACCGCTCCCAGTTCTACAAGGACCTGAGCGTCCCCTTCTACGGCGCCAACCGCCCGGGCTCCACCGTTTCCCAGGGCACGCGCGATGCGTTCTGGCTCTGGAGCATGCAGGTCGGCTTCAAGGGTGCGTTCGACTGCATCAAGGCTTTCTCCGAGACCGACCTGACCGAGGACCTCCAGAGGATCGACGTCCCGACCCTGATCATCCACGGTGACGACGATCAGATCGTGCCCATCGGCGCCTCGGCCCAGCGCTCCTCCCAGCTCGTCAAGGACTCGACGCTCAAGATCTACCCGGGTGCCCCTCACGGCCTGTTCGCCACTCACAAGGACGAGTTCAACGCCGACCTGCTGGCGTTCATCGGCACCTGAGCCCGAGGACCGGGCTGGGGCACGAGCCGATCACCCCAGGTCGCCCGGGTGGGAAGCCCATCACGATCTCGCGAGCGCGCGACGCTGGTCGCATGTCGTTCATCGTTCACCCCGCCGGTGGCATTCGCCCCCACGCCGAAGCCAGCGCCACGCTCGTGGAGTCCGAGGGCGCCCCCCAAGTCCAAGTCGGCCCCGCGAGCCGGGCGACCTTCGTGGCACCGGGCCAGCTGACCGCGGGGCGTTTCGGGCTTTTCCGCTACGACATGACCCCCCAAGCCGGCGGCGCATCACCTCACCTGCACACGGGGTTCTCCGAATCGTTCTACGTGCTGTCCGGGACGGTGACGCTGTTCGACGGCCGGTGGTGGGTGCCGGCCGAGCCGGGATCGTTCCTGCACGTACCGGAGCACGGCGTCCACGGATTTCGCAACGACACGAGCGAGCCCGCGAGCATTCTCATCCTGTTCGCGCCCGGCACCCCGCGGGAGGCGTTTTTCAGCGAGCTGGCCGACATCATCGCGTCGGGCCGGCAGTTGTCCGAAGAGGAGTTGGCCGCCTTCTACCAGCGGCACGATCAATACATGGTCGACGTGGACGCCGGGGCCTCGAGCTAGGACGGGCCGAACAACGCCGTCAGGAGCTCGTCGACCGCCTCCTGCCCACGGCGTATCGCCAGGCGCCCCTCGTCGGCACGGGCAACCAGGAGCGCCACCTCGAGCAATGCCGCCAGCACCATGTGAGCCATGACGTCGACCAACTCGGGCCTGACCCGCCCGTCGGCGGCGATCGCGGCGATCGCGGCCTTGACGAGCCCGAAAGCATGCTGCTCGTCGATCTCCCGCCAGCGCTCCCAACCGACCACAGCGGGTGCGTCGATGAGCGAGATCTGGCGCACCACCGGGTCGCGACACATGGCGAGGTAGGCGGCGCAGCCCCGGCGAAGGCCCTCCGGGGGGTCGGTGGCGGCGCGCGCCGCACGCGTGACCTTGGCCGTGGCCTGGGCCTCGACCGACTCCAGGACGGCCTCGAAGAGCGCCTCCTTGCTCGCGAAGTGGTGGTACAGCGCGCCCCGACTGACACCCGCCGCGTCCAGTACGGCAGGGATCGCGGTGGCGTCGTACCCGTTCCTGGCGAACAGCCCGGTCGCCACGTCGATCAGCGCCGCCCTCGTCGCCTGGCCCTGTTCGACCCGCTTGTTCACCGCCCCAGCTTGACAGACCGACCGTCGGTCTGTGAATATACCGACCGTCGGTCTGTTAACTGCGAGGAGCCAAGCCATGATGCCGAACCAGCTCGAAGCACACCGCCGTACCGCAGCAACAGAGCTCGGCGCGATCTCCTACCTCGACTTCGGCGCGGGGCCGACGGCGCTGTTCGTCCACGGCGTCTTCACCAACGCCTTCTTCTGGCGCAACGTCCTCGCGGCCGTCGGCGCGCAGCGGCGCTGCATCGCCATCGACCTGCCCGCCCACGGGCAGACCCGAACGACCGAGTCCTGGGACCTGTCGCTCGGCGGCCTGACGCAGGCGCTCGCCGCGCTGTGCGATGCCATCGACGCCGGTCCGGTCGATCTCGTTGCCAACGACACCGGCGGGGCCGTGGCCCAGATCTTCGCCGCGACCGACCCGGAGCGGTTGCGCAGCTTCACGCTCACCAATTGCGACACCCAGGGAAACATCCCGCCCGCCGACTTCGCCCCGATCGTCGACCTGGCGCGCCAGGGCGGTCTCGCCGAGGCGGTCAAGACCCTGGCCACCGACCTCGCGCTGGCGCGCTCCGACGCCGGCTTCGGCTCCGGGTACGAGCGACCCCAAGAGCTGCCGGACGAGGTGCTCCGCGCCTACCTGGCGCCGCTCGCCGAGTCCGACCTGCGCGCCCGCGAGCTCCAGCGCTGCGTCGCCCAGCTCGAACCGGGACCGCTGCTCGCCGTCGAGCCGCAGCTCAAGGAGCTCGAGACTCCGACGCTGGTCGTGTGGGGCACCGGGGATCCGTTCTTCGATCTGTCCTGGGCCCAGTGGCTGCGCGACACGATCCCTGGCGTCACCGAGATCGTCGAGATCGAAGGCGCCAAGCTGTTCTTCCCCGACGAACGCGCCGCCGACCTGGTCCCCCACCTCCGGCGCCACTGGGACGCGACGGCAGCCGCTGCGTAGGCGCCCGAGCCGCGCCCTCGGAAATCACCCGGGCCCTGTTGCGGCGTCTCGAGACCGGCCCCCCAGCCCGCCCCCGAGGTTGCCTGAGCCTGGCGACGGGTGGGCGCCACGGCGGGCCAGGGCCGCGCCCCACACGGCGGCCGGGGAGGCCGCGGTAGTAGGGCGGCTTATGCGTTGCGCTGTGGTCTGCATTGTCATCGTCCTTCCCTGGCGGGCCCGGGGAGTGGGCCCACCGAGTCCGCGGACGCCGATGGCGCCGAGACACGCCTGCGCTCCGGAGCAGCGTGGGGGCTGACCCACGGCCACGAAGTGGGTTGCACGTGGTAGCTCCGGTCGGTCATGCGCGGTCCGTCCGCCTCCGGCGCACGCCGAGTCGGAACCGGCGGGAAGGTCGCACCCGCTCGGCCTCGGCCCGCGGCTCGCGCATCCGTTCCTCGACGAGGTAAGGGAGCCACGGTTCCATGAGTTCCAGCCTCCGTGTGTATCGGTCCGTTGCCGCTCCTGTACGAGCCGCGGGCCCGGCCGGTTCGCGATTTCCCGCGAGGTCCACAAGGTCCCGCCGCCACCGGGCGATGCCGAACGAGGCCGTTCGTGCATGCCTCGGGCCCAGCTGAACGTCAGCCCTTGTCTCGGGTCGTCTGGCCCGGGCCTGTCGCTAGCCGACCGGCTCCTCGGCCAGGAGGTCCATGAGCAGCCCGTCGTGCCAGGTACCGTCCGCACCCCGTTCGGAGCGGCGCAGGATGCCGACGGGCCGGAACCCGACCTTGGTGTAGCAGCGGATGGCGGCGGCGTTGTCGACGGCCGG
>JBKPHE010000236.1:0-10916 GCA_046744485.1 Actinomycetota bacterium
GGGTACGCCTGCGGCGACGGCGGCGCCCGCGGTTTCGAGGGCGGGGGCCCGCACAGCGTGCGCTTCCGGTCTGGTGGTGGGCGCCGGCCGAGCGGGCAGGAAGCGGGCGGCAAACGCGGCGCCGGCGACGAGGACGCCGGCGGCTACCAGGCAGCCGATCTGGAACCCGTCGAAGAACGCTGTCTGGGAGATCTCTCGGAGCTCCTGGCCGGCCGCACCCAACTGGTTGGAGATGGCGAGAGCGGCGCCGACGGATTCGCTGGCGGCGTTGAGCGCGGGTGGGGGAAGCGAGCCGGCCGCGTCTTGGATGCCCGACGCGTAGAGGGAGGCATAGACGCTGCCGATGATGGCGACCCCGAGGGTGGCGCCGAGCTCGCGGGTGGCGTCGTTGACGGCGGAACCGATGCCGGCCTTCTCTTTGGGAACGACGCCCATGATCGCCTCGGTCGCGGGGGCCGTGGTCAAACCCATCCCGAGGCCGGCGAGGACCATCTGTCCGACGATCTCGCTGTAAGGGGTGGCGGTGCTGGCGGTGGACACCCAGGCGAACGAGACGCCGACGAGGAAGAGTCCGGTGGCGACGACTGCTTTGTTGCCGATGGCAACCGACAGCCGCACGCCGACGATCGAGCCGATGGCGATGCAGATGGCGACGGGCAGGATCCGCACGCCGGTGCTAAGGGGGGCATAGCCCTTGAGGAACTGGAAGTACTGGGTGATGAGGAAGATGAACCCCGCGAGCGCGAAGAAGATGACCATGATCGAGCCGCTGGCTGCGGAGAACCGCAAGTTGCGGAACAGCGAGACGTCCAGCATCGGGTGAGGACGGCGCCGCTCCCAGTCGACGAACACGGCGGCAGCGGCGGCAGCGACGCTGAAGCCGACCATGGTGGCCATGCCGGTCCAGCCTCGATCGGGCGCCTCGATGATGGTGAACACCAAGGTGCCGATCGCGAGGGTGGAGAGGACGAGACCGCCGACATCGACCGGTGGGGTGGACGGGTCGCGGGAGGTCGGCACGAAGAGAGTCGCACCGAGGAACGTCACAGCGGCCACGGGCGCCATGGCGACAAAGACGCTGCCCCACCAGAAGTGCTCGAGCAGCCAACCGCCGGTGATCGGCCCCAGGGCGACCCCGAGCCCGGTCATGGCCCCCCACAGCCCGATGGCCCGGGCCCGCTCGCCCCGCTCCGTGTACAGGTTGGAGATGATCGACAGGGTGGCAGGAAAGATCACGGCGGCGCCCACCCCCATCACCGCCCGCACTGCGATCAACGCGCCCGGGCTGTCGACGAGTCCACCGACGGCGGTGGCGCATCCGAACACTGCCAGCCCCGTGAGCAGGGCGCCCTTGCGGCCGTACCGGTCGCTGAGGCTTCCGGCCGCCAGCACGAAGGCGGCGAAGGTCAGCGTGTAGGCGTCGACGACCCACTGCAGCTCCCGGGTTGATGCGTCGAGCTGACGCACCAACGATGGGAGGGCGATGTTCACGATCGTCGTGTCGAGGTTGATCGTGAACGCAGCCAGGCACAACACGCCCAGTGCCACGCCCCGATGGACTCGTGCCGTCGTCAACATGAGACAACGATGACTCCTGCAATCCTCGGTGGGTATCCGTAAAGACACGGATAGCCCCGCCGAATCCGCATCTGGCTACCTCAGATCCTCGGTCGGTGGCTGACGGCCGGGGTGTGTCCGCGAGGCAGGGACCCCCGCCGGGGAGATCGAGTCCGTCGAGGCTCAGTCGTCGCGCCTCAGAAGGCCACTCCGCCGGTGCGCGCGGGGACGGCGAATCGCGCGGTCGCCTCCTTTGGGCGACGCTAGACCACGCTTCCAGAGGGTGACGTCCATCGATGGGCGCCGGTCCCGTGGATGGACCCGGGCAGCGATGATGCCCGCCAGCGCTATTCGCTGGTATCCGTACTTACGCGGATTTGCGCGAGAGATTTGAGCAGTTGCCGGGCGGCCGCCACGTCACCGTCGAACGCAACCAGTCGGTCGGCCCGCGCGCTCGTGATGTCGAGGTCACCGCTGGCGATCGCCCCAAGGGTGTCCGTGGTCATCGTGATCGTGGCGCTGGCGCTCGACGCCGATCCCTCGGCGACTTGAAGGCGATCGTGGTTCGATCGGATCTGAAAGGCCTGGTTGTCGACTCGAAGCTCGTAGGTGGACTCGGGGAGGGACTCCGGGGGCCTGGTGGTCACGGCGAGAGCGAGCACCAGCCAGCGAGGTTCGACCGTGTCCTCGTTGGCAGGTTGACCCAGCAGGTTCATCCCCCAGTCGGCCAGCGCCGCCAACACCCGGGCCAGACCCCGGGCCTGGTCGGTGAGCTCATAGACGACCGAGGCGGCGGGTGGGGGCAATGTCCGCTTCGCGACCAATCCATGCTGCTCCAGCTCCCTGAGACGGGTGGCGAGCACGCTCGAGCCGATGCCGGGCAACCCCTCGGCCAGGTCCGTGAACCGCCGGGGACCGAGCAGCAACTCGCGAGCGACGAGCAAGGTCCAGCGCTCCCCTGCCACGTCGAGCGCTCGGGCGACGGGACAGTACTGGTGGTAGCGGCGGCCCATGCCACGAGGCTAGCTCAGGTCTTCGTTATTCGAAGTTTTGGGTTGCCTTATCGAAGTCGAGGGCTAGCCTGGGCGAAGTGTGATGCGGCTCAGGGTGGTCGGCGTCGGTCGCTGACCCGTCTCATCGGCCGTGAGCCGGACACCGCCGAGCTGATGCGGATCGTCGGGGACGTCCGGTTGGTCACCCTTGTCGGAGCGCCAGGGTGCGGCAAGACGCGGCTCGCGCTGGAGCTGGGCCGCCGGCTCGGGCACCGGTATCCAGCGGGGGTGTACTTCGTCGAGCTGGCGCCCGTCGGCGACGGGTGCCTGGTGGCATCCTCGGTGGCGGCCGCGCTCGGCATCGAGGACCAGCCGCACCGATCCGTGGAGGCCGCCCTCATCGAGGAGCTGTCCCCCAGGGAGATCCTCTTGGTGCTCGACAACTGCGAACACCTGCTCGATGGGATCGCGGCGCTGGTCGCCGAGCTGATCGATCGTTGCCCGTCGTTGCGGGTGCTCGCCACCAGCCGGACGGCGTTGGGGCTGCAGGGAGAGCAGGTCTGGCGGGTTCCGCCGCTCGAGCTGGGGCCCGCGGTCGAGCTGTTCAGAGATCGAGCGGGCCTGAGCGCACGCGGGCCAGCTCTCGAACCATCGAGCACTCGTGTGGTCGAGGAGATCTGCCGGCGCCTCGACGGGCTGCCCCTGGCCATCGAGCTGGCGGCCGCCTGGAGCCGGGTGCTGACACCGGCCGAGATCCTCGATCGCCTGGAGCCCGCCCTGCCCCTGCTGCGCAGCCACGTCCGCGACGTCAGCCCGCGGCAGCGGACGATGGAAGCCACGCTCGATTGGAGCTACCAGCTGCTTCAGCCCGACGAGCGGGTGCTTTTCGAGCGGGTGTCGGTGTTTGCGGGAGGCTTCGACCTCGAGGCCGCTCAGGCCCTCGTTCCGGGCGAGGACGTGTTGGACGGTCTCGCATCGCTGGTCGACAGCTCGCTGGTAGTGGCTCAGCCGGCCGCCGAGAAGATGCGCTACCGCCTCCTGGAGCCGGTCCGGCAATGCGCCGAGGCTCGGCTGATCGCACGGGGGGAACGGGATGTCACCCGGCGCTACCACGCCGAGCATTACCTCCGGCTGGCGCTCCGATCGGAGGCCGAGCTGCGCAGCAGCGACGCCGGTGCCGTGCTTGGGGAGCTCGAGGAGGAAGAGGGCAACTTCCGAGTCGCGTTGGCCTGGGCCCGCGACCAGCCCGATGACCTCGGGCTTCGCCTGTGCACGGCATTGGCGCCCTCGTGGGCGATCCGCGGCCGGGTCAACGAGGGGCGGACCTGGATCGACGAGCTGCTGCGGCAGCGTGCGGGGACGGGAGACCTTCGGCTGCGGGCCAGCAGCCTCGCCCGCGCAAGTCGCCTGGCCTGGCGGCAGCGCGACTACGCGTCCGCCCGAGGACTGCTCGATGAGAGCTTGGCCATTGGCCGGAAGCTGGACGATCCCCTGGGTGTCGCTCGGCGCCTGCGGAGCTTGGCGCTGGTGGCGATGGCGCAGGGAGACCTCGATGAGGCGGGGCGGCTGTGCGAAGAGAGCGTCTCGCTGTTTCGGAGCCACGGCGACCGGTACGGCCTGGGCCTCGCCCTGGCCTTCCTAGGCATGACGCTCCAGCTCTCGGGCGACACGGACCGAGCCGACCCGTGCGTGCGGGAGGCGCTCAATCTGAACCGCGACAACGGCAGCATCACCGGCTCCCTCTACAGCCTCGGCAGCATGTCGTTCGGCGCCATCGCCGCCCGCGACATGGTGAGCCTGAGGGGCCACACGGTCGAGGTCGTTGGCCTGCTGCGAAAGCTGGGCGGCAAGCACGAGGACCCCGGGTGGCTGTGGTGGACCGGGGTCGCGCTGGCCAGCGGTGAGGGCCGCTACCGCTCGGCTCTCAGGCTGGCCGGCGCCGCCGACGCCATCGCCCGGCGAGACGGCCTTCACCTGCACGAGCAGTTGCGCGGGCAGGTTCAGCCCTGGCTGGATCGAGCGCAGGCCGACGTGGGTCCGGCCAGGGCAGCGCAGCTCGCCCTGGAGGGTTCGCGTTTGTCATTCGACGAGCTGGCCGACGAGGCGCTGCGTGAGGCGGACGACAGCCGCAACGGTCCGTTGAGCTCGCGCGAGCGGGAGATCGTGGACCTGGTCGCGAGGGGGCTCACCAACCGCGAGATCGCGGAGCGCCTGATCATCTCCAGTCTCACCGTCGAGTCCCATGTCGAGCACATCAAGGCGAAGCTCGGATTCGGTCGTCGCGCCCGAATCGTCGCCTGGGCCCTGGACCGCGAGAGTGACAACGGCCGGCGTCCGTAGCCGAGGTATCCCGCCACCCCATTTCAGCCGTCGGTGGCTGCGTAATGCTCGGCACCCAGGAAATGGAGCGAAACGTACGGCTCATTTCCGATGACCCAGCTGTCGTGCGGCATGGGGGGAATGTAGAACAGCTGGCCGGCCTGTAATTCCACCACGGTCCCATCATCGAATGCTGCTGTGGCCCTGCCCGAGAGCACAAGCCCGACGTGCTCGACGGGACAGCGCGTGAGGCCTAGCGACGGCCCCACGTGTTGCGACCATCTCCACCCCGGCTCATAGGTGGCACGTCCGATGGTGGTGCCACCGATGTGCACAAGCTCGAACCTCCCAAGTGCAAAGTTCCGTGCTTCGTCCGGCGATTCAAACCGCTTGAGAGCAACACCAACGTCGGCCATGACGAGATCTCCTTTCGCTGAAGCCGGGTCGAGAATCAGAGATGCGCGACCTCATAGGACCCTATCCGGCCTTCGGCTCCGAAGATCTCAGACGGGAAGCGACTTGTGGAACCGGAAGAACCCATTGGGGTCGTATTTTGCCTGGACCGACACGGCGTCCATGGGTGTCACGTCGCCATACCCTCCGTCGACGAACGCCCGGCAACGGAGTGGCCGCCGCTTCGGATTGCCGCATGCAGGTGGTGCCGCCTCGCGAACGCGATCGCCGCGGAGGCGTCCGCCGAAGACCCGCAGCGGACGACGGCTTCCGGCAGCACGTTCTGGAACCGGACCATCTCGGGCTTGCGAGCCGATCCGTCGTCGGGCGAGTCCGGCAGGACGACTCGACCATCGATCGTCCTCTGCAGCATCTGCGACTCGGCAGCCGGAGCTGTCATGGCCTGCATCTCAGTTGACGGCGCGCAGCGTGCCGGCGGCCGTCCGGCGCAACCGGTTCAACGCCTCGGCCGTGGTGTCGTCGGCCGGCAGGAACACGACGACCTGCTGGGCGTCGGCGGCGGCGAGCTCCAGCACCTCGCGCTCGAGCCGCAGTTCGCCGGCGGCCGGGTGATGCCACCGTTGTGTACCGTCCCTGGGGACGTCGTGGCGGTGCAGGCGTGCGGTGAGCTCGGGTCCAGCGACCGCCACGAGCTCGGCCATGAGGCGCTCGGACCGCTCGGCGGGAAGGCCGAGCCACAGGTCGAACGCCCGCTCGTCGGCGACCCGTTCCCAGTCGGGGAAGACGCTGCGGGCGCGGTCGTCGGTGAACACGAAGCGGGTCAGGTTCGGCAGCGGTGCGTCGAGCAGCCCGGTTGGGCGGGCGAGCAGGTCGAACCCGCTCGTGTAGGCCAGTACATCCCCGAGCCGGTTGGTCACCAGCGCGGTTCCCGGCTCGAGCTGGTCGAGGAGCGCCTGCACCGTCGGCCTGACGTCGAGCCGCGGCTGCGCCGGCGCGCCGAGGCAGGTGCCAGAGCCCAGCTTCGCCAGATGCCGCAGATGCCAGCGCTCGGTGATGTCGAGACGCAGGGCGTCGGCGAGCGCGTTGACGACGGATACCGACGGGTTGCGGTCGCGGCCCTGCTCGATCCTGACGAGATACTCGACGCTGATCCCAGCGAGCGCCGCCAGCTCCGAGCGCCGCAAGCCCGGCACGCGGCGCCGGGCGCCGGCGGGCAGGCCGAGCGACTCGGGTCGGGTGGCGTCCCGTCTGGCGCGGAGGAACTCACCGAGCGGCGTGCTCACCGATTCCACTCTACGGCGCGGGGCGGTCGCTTCTTCGTGCCCAAGGTGGCCCTGCCAGGGCCAGCCTCGGCCCGGTCTGGTTATGGCGCTCCGCCCCTCAGAGAGTCGGAGACATGAGTGAGACCAGCAGACTCGTCGTCCTCATCGGCAGCGTCCGCGAGGGCCGGTTCGGCCCCGTCGCGGGCGCGTGGGTCGCCGAACGTGCCCGCGACCACGGCGGTTTCGAGGTCGACGTCGTCGACCTCGCCGACGTCGAGATCCCGCTGGTGCTGCCGGCGGAGTCGCCCAAGTCCGCCGGTGCCGCCTACCCACGTCCGGCAGGAATGGCCGACCTGACCGCGCGGCTCGACGCCGCTGACGCGTTCGTCGTCGTGACCCCGGAGTACAACCACGGCTACCCGGCCTCGCTCAAAGCCGCGATCGACTGGCACTTCACGCAGTGGACCGCGAAGCCGGTCGCCTTCGTCAGCTACGGCGGCGCCGCCGGTGGCCGCCACGCCGTGCTGCACCTGGAGAACGTGTTCACGGAACTGCACGCCGTCACGATCCGCGACGGGCTGTCTTTCCCCAACTACTTCCTGAACTTCGAGGACGGCCGACCACTCGACACCCAGGCGACGGTCCACGCCAAGGCGATGCTGGAACAGCTCGCCTGGTGGGCCAACGCCCTCCGGAAGGCACGCGCCGCGGTCCCCTACCCCGGCTGACGGAAGGTAGGGGCCTCCGTCGCTGACGACGCGTCGTCGCCGCCGGCCAGGCCCACGGTCGCGCGGCGGTTGGCGAGACCCAACCACAGATGCCTCCCTGCCGAACACTGCCCTCCACGCGATCTGGACCAGCCCTCCACGCGTGACACGCGCGACATCGACACAATGACCGCCACCGACCATCGGGAGGGCCGCTATGCAGATCGGTGCTCACCTGCCGCTGATGGACTTCGGAGGCAACCCGTTCACGCTGGATCGGCTACGCGGCTACGCCAAGACGGCCGTCGAGTGCGGCTTCGCAATGCTGGCGGCCAATGACCATCTGCTGTTCGCCGTGCCATGGCTCGACGGGCCGACCGCCTTGGCTGCCGTCCTGTCCGAAGCCGAGGGCGTGACGCTGGCCACGACGGTGGCCCTCCCGGTAGTCCGTGGGCCGGTCGTGCTTGCAAAGTCGCTCGCCGCTATCGACCTGCTCAGCGGTGGTCGTCTCGTGGTGGCGGTCGGCCCGGGCTCGTCGCCCGCCGACCACGCCGCCGTGGGCGTTCCGTTCGAGGAGCGCTGGCGCCGCTTGGACGAGGCCATACAGGCCCTCCGGGCGCTGTGGCGCGGCGACCAGAGCTTCGTGGGTCAGTACTACTCCACCGCCGACATCGAGCTCATGCCTCGCCCGGCGCAGCCCGACGGGCCCGCCATCTGGATCGGTAGCTGGGGGTCTCCTGTGGGTATGCGACGCACGGCTCGCCTGGGCGACGGCTGGCTGGCCTCCGCCTACAACACCACCCCAGATCTGTTCGCAGGGTCTCGGCAAGCCCTCGACGACGAGCTCCGCGCCGCGGGCAAAGACCCCATGACGTTCCCCAACGGAGTGGCGACGATGTGGTGCTACATCACCGATGATCCCAACGAGGCTGATCTCATCCTCAGTGAGCGACTGGCGCCGACCGTCAATCGACCCGAAGACTTGCTCCGCGATCGGCTGCCGATCGGCCCGGCGGAACGGTTCGTAGAGAAGCTCGCTGCGTTCGCCGCGGCCGGCGTGCAGCGGGTGCTCATCTGGCCAGTCGCTGACGAGAGACGTCAACTCGAGCTCTTTGCCGACCGGGTGCTTCCTTTGATCACGTAGCGAGGGTCAAGCGGCGGGCCAGGGGCGCCCACCGTAGGTCGGCCCCGACCCCTCCCGACCGGTCGCGTGGGGGGTTGCGGTCGTTCATCGAGGTGCGGCGCTGGCGGCGACGGCGGCGGCGACGAGGTCGAGCACGGCGCGACGGCGATCGTCGCGCCGTCGCGCCACCGCGAGCTCGCTGGGTGAAAGATCGGGCACCGCCACGCAGCGCACGCCGGGCCGCTGGTAGATGCGGGCGTTGCCGGCCGAGGGGAGTGCGACGCCCACGCCGGCGGCGATCAGCTCGAACGTCTCCTCGGCGTTGGCCGCCTCGGCGACGATGTGAGGCGGACGGTCGGGTGGCCGCTGGTCGGTGGCGAGCCAGAAGTCGCGGAGGCTCCCGGCCGTCGGCGGCAGAGCGATGAACGGCTCGTCGAGCAGGTCTGACCACGGCACTGTCACCCGCTCGGCGAGACGGTGATCGTCGGGGAGCGCGATCCATCGGGGTTCCCGGTAGAGCACCGTGGTCACCAACTGCGAGTCGTCCGGGGTCGGCAGCCAAACGAACGCGACGTCCGACGTGCCGTCGGCGAGCCCGGCGGTGGCATCGTCCCACGGGCACAGCCGTAGCGATAGCCGCCACTCGGGCTGCCGCTCGCTGAAACCGGCCAGTGTCCGGCGCTGCAGGTCGCGTCCTACGCTCGTCTGGATGCCCACCACGAGTATCCGGCGGGCCCGATCCGCGGCCTGGTTCACCGCGGCCATGCCAACGTCCCAGCGGTCCAGCACGTCACGGGCGTGCGCCATCAGCACCTCGCCGGCGCTGGTCAGCCGCACGACGCGTGCCTCACGCACGAACAGGTCACACCGGAGGCGCCGTTCGAGCAGGCGGATCTGCCGGGACAACGCCGGCTGCGACACGTGGAGACGCTCGGCCGCCCGGGTGAAGTGCAGCTCCTCGGCCACCGCCACGAAGTAGCGGAGGTCCCGCAAGTGCAGATCCATAGCGAACGGTTATCGCAAAAGGTCTTGGACGACCAGTGGTCACCGCGCGGATCGTGTCCCCATGGCCGCGAACCCACTCCCCACCCGCCACCTGGGCGAGCTCGCGGTGCCGGCCATCGGCTTCGGGGCGATGGTGCTCTCGCCCGGCATGTACGGCGACATCGACGACGATCGCGCCCTCACTGCCCTGCGGCATGCGCTCGACGCCGGGGCCAGCTTCGTCGACACGTCCGACGCCTACGGCCAAGGCCATAACGAGTCGCTCGTTGGCCGGGCCATCGCCGGCCGGCGGCACGACGTGGCGGTGGCGACCAAGTTCGGTCTCAACGTCCCCGAAGGGGCCGAGCGTCACGCCTTCCCGGTGGCGTACGCCTTCGGCGAGCTGGCCGTGAACGGCGAGCCCCGCTACGTCCGTGGCTACGCCCAGGGGAGCCTGCGGCGGCTGGGTGCCGACGTGATTGACCTCTACTACCTGCACTTCCCCGACCCGCGGGTGCCCGTAGAAGACACTGCCGGCGCCGTCGCGGACCTGATCGGCGAGGGGCTGGTCCGCCACTTCGGCCTGTCGAACGTCACCGCCGACGAGCTCCGCCGAGCCCACGCCGTGCACCCCGTGGCCGCCGTTCAAGTCGAGTGGTCGATGTGGAAGCCGATCCCGCCCGAGCTGCTCACCGCGGCCGACGCGCTGGGCGCGGGGATCGTCGCGTGGAGCCCACTCGGCGGGGGCTTCCTCACCGGTACCGTCACCAACCTCGCGGACGCGGACTTCCGGAACAACGCGCCCCGGTTCCAAGGTGACAACCTCGCGGTCAACAACGACCGGTACGCCGCGGTGCGGCGGCTCGCGGCGAGCCTCGCCATCACCCCCGGCCAGCTGGCCCTCGCGTGGCTGCTCCACCAGCACCCCGCGGTGGTCCCCATCCCGGGCAGCCGCACCCCCGCGCACATCGACGAGAACGTCGATGCCGCCCGCCTCGATCTCCACCCCGACACCCTCGACCAGGTCGACCGTCTACTCGCCGGTACCGTCCCCGCCGGCGCCGCGCTGCTGTGACGGCCCACATGGCGACCACCGTCCGCCGGATCGAGGGCGACGTGATGAAGGTCAACGCCTTCCTCGTCCAGGGCCCCCGGGGCACCGTGCTGCTCGACGGGATGCTCACGGTGTCCGACGCACGCAAGGTCCGCGCCGCGCTCGACGCCGGCGGGACCGAACTGGCCGGGGTCGCGATCACCCACCCCCACCCCGACCACTACGCCGGGCTCGCCCAGATCATGGGGGACCGCGAGGTGCCGATCGTTGCCACCCGCGAGGTGGATGCCGTGATCCGCCGCGATGACGCGACCAAAGAAGCAATCGTCGGCCCGATGATGGGACCCGAATGGCCCGACAGGCGCATGTTCCCCAACCAGATCGTCAGCGATGGTGAGACCGTGACGCTCGGCGGCCTGTCGTTGCGCGTTCGCTCGCTCGGGCCGGGCGAATCGTTCGCCGACACCATCTGGGAGCTCGATGACGGCACCGTGTTCGCCGGCG
>JBKPHE010000055.1:0-9731 GCA_046744485.1 Actinomycetota bacterium
GTACATGTACGGGCTGGGGTTGACCTGGCGCAGCACCCGGTAGACGTCGAACGGCTCGGCGTCGAGGTCGAAGTCGTAGCGCTGCGACAGCACCACCTGGAAGATGTCGCCGGCCAGGATGTGTTCGCGGGCGACGTCCACGGCGCGCGCGAACAGGTCGGTCCCCATGGTGGACCGCACATCGGGCAGGGGATCATCGGCTGCCGGTGGCTCGACGAGGGGCTCGTCGATCGGGCGCGCACCGTCGGCGGCCAGCTGGTCGAGACGGACGACCGCACCGTCGTAAAGGGCGTCGAGCTGGCCGTCCGTCGCGTCGTCGGGCACGACGACGTTGTCGATCAGGACGACCCGCTGGCGCCAGTGGTCGTAGGCGGCCAGCTGGCCGATGACCGAGACAACGGCATCGGCATGGCCCAGGTCGTCGGGGGGCACGTCGGGCAGGCGCTCGACCTCGCGCACCACGTCGTATCCGAGGTAACCGAGGACGCCGCCGTGGAGGGGCGGCAGGTCGGGGAGCGACGGTGCCCGCCACACACGCAGCAGCTCCTCGAGCGCCGCCAGGATCCCGCGGTCGCGGGCGACCGACGGCGGGACCCAGCCGGCTACGTCGACCGTGCGGCCCCGAGCCGTCAGCGTCGCCAGCGGGTTACGGCCGATGAACGACCAGCGGCTCCAGCGGGCCTCGCCGTGCTCGACCGACTCCAGCAGGAAACCGGTCCCCTGACCCACGAGGCGCGCATAGGCGGCCACGGGAGTGGTGAGATCCGCCAGCAGCTCTCGCCACACCGGAATGACGGTGTGGTCGCGGGCCAGCGCCCGGAACTGATCGCGCGACGGGTTGATCACGGCGTGTGGCCGATTCCGGCGATCGGATCGGTCGCCTGACCGGTCGCCTCACCGGAGCCGGATCCGAACGCCCGGAAGAAGCACGAGCGCTCGCCCGTATGGCAGGCCCCGGCGCCCTGCTGATCCACCACGAACAGCAGCACGTCGCCGTCGCAGTCGTAGTGGGCCGACCGCACGTACTGGACGTCGCCCGACGTCTCGCCCTTGCGCCAGATCTCCCGACGGCTCCGGCTCCAGAACACGGTGCGGCCCTCGGCCAGCGTGAGCCGGAGGCTGTCGGCGGTCATCCACGCCAGCATCAGCACCTGACCGGACGCGTGGTCCTGCACGATGGCGGGCACCAGCCCGTCGGCGTTGTACCGGACCTGCGCCAACTGCTCGTCGGTCGCCTCGATCGACGTCGCTGGGGGCGTGGCCGGCACCGGGCCATGGTACGGCCCGGCCTACGCCCCGCAGAACCTGATTCCGGTCAGGGGGCGCCCGCCGAGGTGATGGAGACGGTGCTGTCGGGCTCCGCGATCGAGTCGGAATCACAGTCGGTCGAGAACTGGATGATCTTCTGGTTGTCGCCTGCCAGTCCCGCTTCGACGCTGCGCCGGGCTTCCTCGAACGTGGCGCCGGTCTCGTCGGGAAATTGGTCGTAGGCCGGGAACTTGCCCGTGAACTCGATGTCGATGTTCTGGGCGCTGAACCCCTTCCGTAGCAAATGGTCGCGGATGCCGGCGGCCAGCAGCTCCTCCAGGCCGACGCGCTCGGCGGCCAGCCTGATGCAGGCGGGGTTGAGCGTGGCCAGCTGGCCGATCTTGAGGACGTTCTCGGCGGTGCCGACGTTGAGGTTGGTGAGGCCGAGGGTCATGCCGTCGACCGCCTTGGTCAGGATGCTCTCCGATTCCTCGGGGTCGAAGACGAATGCCCCCGTCGAGTACGTGCCATCCTCGAGGAACACGCGTGTGCCCTTCTCGATGGGCAGGCCGCCCGCCTCCGAAATGCGCCCATCCTCGACCGTGAACTTCACCGGTTCGCGAAGCTGCTCCACCCGTTCCTGCACGAAGACGTTGGCCCTGGGGATCGTCACCTTTACTTCGTTGTCGTTCGACACCTCGATGTCGGGCAGGTCCTCGACCCGGAACTCCAGCAGGCCCGGCACCTGCGCGGGGAACACGTCGGTGTAGATGTCCTGCGTCCGGCCCAGGATCTCGATGTCGTGCGTGACCCTGAGCTCGACGTTGTTCTGCACGGCCATGAGCCCGAGCGTCGTCTCGAGCTCCGAAGCCGGGAACACCAGCCGGCTGTTGACGCCCCGGCCCTCCTCGGACTCGTTGAACCCGAACTGATCCGAGCAGTAGCCGATGCCCAGGGCGGCGACGCCCACGGCAGCCACGGCGGCGATCGCGGTCCTGACCCGACCGCCGCGCCTCAGCCGCCTCTCCTCACGTCGCATTTCGCACCATCATTGTCGGATCTGCGTCAGTCCGTCGGCGGCAAGGACGAAGAGCCGCCATCGGTGGGCGCCGACGGCGAAGCACCGCTGATGCAGTCGGTGCCCCCCGACGTCGACGTCGCGGGCCAGCGCATCACCTGGAGCGTGGCCGGACCGTATTCGCCGTCGGCCGTGATCCCGGCCCGTTGCTGCACATCCATCACGGCCCCGGCGGTCTGGGATCCGTACTCGCCGTCGACCGCTACGTCCTCGCGATTGCACCGCGCCAGAGCGTCCTGCAGCACGACGACAGCGTCCTCGTCACCCTGCCCGACCGACATGCCACACGTGCTCGAGGCCGACGAGAAGATGTCCGTGTCGCCGGGCACCCGTACGGGCTGGGCGTCCACGTCGATGACGACCACGCCGTCGCACGTCGGCAGCCCATCGTCCGCGCTCGTGCCGTCGCTCGCGTTCGCCCCGTCGCTTATGCCGAAGTCGAAGTCGCCATTGCCGTCGACGGTGTCACAACCGTTCACCGAGGCGAGCGCCAGAAGTCCGAACAGCACCAGGATGAGGACTCCCATGCTGGCTCCCTCCTTCGTCGCTCACCCGTAGGTGTACCCCCTGAGCCGCAATTCGTGTCAACGGAACGTGCGACGGGTAGCACGACTACGGAGGAATTGGGGGTGCCACCACCGTGCGCGCGCAGATTGGTTACGTCAGGTGGCAAAACGAAGCGAGGAAAGGCCATGTCCGCGCATGATCACGACGCCCGACCTGGCGGGTGGCGCCGGCGGTTCGCCTCCGGTGGGCGGATCGTTCCCGCGCTGGCCGTCGTCGGGGCCGGCGCCATCGTGCTCGTCGGCGTCAACTGGGGGTTCATCGATCTCCCGGACTGGTTCGGTGGCGGCCGGAGCGATCCCGCCCCTCGGGGCTCGGTGATCTACGAGGGGCAGGAGGCCAAGACGGCGTCCGAGAACTTCCTCGTCGACATCGGTGACGGCGAGGCGATGGTGGCGGTGCAGGTCAAGCAGAACTGGGACCGGTCCGGGTGGATCATCAACGGCGACTTCCAGTCGACCAACGGAACGTCGAGCGTGGCGGATCCCCAGGATGGCGACCGGCCCGCCCGCTTGGCGGTCAAGGTGGACTACTGCGCCGACGGAACGATCACGACGACGGAGACGCGTGGCGACGACCCCGTGACCTCGATCAGGTTCGAGATGGGCCGGCTCTACGTATGCGACGCGACGCTGGAGCACACCACCGCCAACGATTCGGCGTTCAAGCAGGACGACACGCCCAACGACTTCCACGGCTCATTCGTCAGCTTCGTGGCCCGCGCGGCCGAGACCACCGCCGCCGCCTCGGCGTGCCCGACCGACGAGCTCGCCAAGTACCGGACGGGCGAGTACCGGTCGTTCGTGCGCACGCAGTTGGCCGCGCGGTTCCGGCTGCCGGTCGCCAACGTCGAGGTCATGGCCGGGCGCATCGGCGGGTCGAACGACGCGACCCAGCGGGAGCTGCGGGCGGCGCTCGAGAGCTTCGCCAACAAGCAGGACCCGGACGACCCCTCCAAGACGTACGAGGCGCTGACCATCCAGTACCTCAGCGGCGAGGGCGAGGCGGTGACCGACTCCTGCTACCAGGACGCCGGCGCCCGCCAACTCGACGACCTCGACAGTGTCCGGGCCCCCGACCCCGAGGGCGGCTGATCGGTCGGGCTATCCCGGGCTACAGGTACAAGCCGGTCGAGGCCTCGCCCAATCGGGTCGACGCCACCGCGTGGACGTCACGCTCGCGCAGGATCACGTAGTCGTCGCCGCGGACCTCGACCTCGTAGCGGTCCTCGGGCGCGAACAGGACGTGGTCACCCGCCTGCATGGCACGCACGTTCGGCCCCACGGCCACCACCTCGGCCCAGGCCAACCGCTTGGACGTCTGGGCGGTGGCCGGGATGAGGATGCCGCCCGACGACCGTCGCTCGCCCTCCGGACCCGCTATGCGCACGAGTACCCGATCGTTGAGCATCTTGATGGGCAGCTTCTCGCTGGCGGTGCCGTCGGCGGCGGTCACCGTGGCGGGGTCCGGCACAGGAACGACGCTAGCGGCCGCCGGCGGCGACCGACGACTCTGCGCACCCCGCCGTGGCCCGTGCTCGGTCAGGTGCGGACGCTGCCGCCGGAGCGCCAGTACTCGCCCGCCGCCCGGTCGAGGAACCCCTCGTCGACCAGGAAGCGCCGCAGCGAGGCGACGTCCTCGTGGAAGCGGCGCAGGATGGCGTTGACCTGGCGCTCCGAGTAGCGGGAACCGACGTCGAACTCCTGCGCCAGCCGGTCGAGGACCACGAGCTTGCGCGCCCGTTGCGGCGGGATCTGCGTCAGCCGGCCGCCCCGGAAGTAGCGCCGCAGTATGCGCGCGTCGCCCTCGGGCACGTCGTCGGTAGGGTCCGGGGCCGGGCGCTCGGGAGCGGCCACCATGGCCGCCAACCTGAAGGCCTCGCCCAGCAGCGCGTGCTCCCCCTGGTCGCTACGGACCACCAGGTCGCCGGCCACCAGTCGGGCGAGTGCGGTGGCTGCCCGCCGTGACGTGAGGCCCGTCGACGCCCGCACGTCGTCGAGCGTCGACCCGCCCAGCACCAGGGCGGCGAACACGCGCCGCCGGTCGTCGTCGGCCAGGAGACCGACGATGGTGGCGGCGTCCGGCACCGGCGCGGCTTGGTCCTCGCGGGGGTCGGCCACGTCCGTGAGGCTAGGACGCTACGCCGGCCGGACGATCAGCCCGGCGCGGGTCAGCTCGTCCTTGGCCTCCGCGATCGTGTGCTCGCCGAAGTGGAAGATCGACGCCGCCAGCACCGCGTCGGCGCCGCCCTCGATCACGCCCTCGGCGAGGTGAGCCAGCGTGCCCACGCCACCGCTGGCGATCACGGGCACGCCCACGGCGTCGGACACCGCCCGCGTGAGCTCGAGGTCGAAGCCCTCCCGGGTCCCGTCGCGGTCCATCGAGGTCAGGAGGATCTCGCCCGCACCGCGGCTCTCGACCTCCTCCGCCCATGCCACGGCGTCGAGCGGCGTCCACGTCCGACCGCCATGCGTCGTCACCTCGAACCCCGGCGCGTCGCCGGAGGCGCGTCGGGCGTCGACGGCCACGACGACGCACTGGGTCCCGAACTCGTTCGCCAGCTCGGTCACCAGATCCGGACGCTCGACCGCGGCCGTGTTGACCGACACCTTCTCGGCGCCCGCCATCAACAGCCGGCGGGCGTCGTCGACGGACCGCACACCTCCCCCCACGGTGAAGGGGATGAACACCTCGTCCGCCGTGCGCCGGGCGACGTCCACGATGGTGTCCCGGGCGTCGGCCGAGGCGGTGATGTCGAGGAACACCAGCTCGTCGGCGCCCTCGGCGTCGTAACGTGCTGCCAGCTCGACCGGGTCCCCGGCGTCGCGCAACCCCACGAAGTTGACGCCCTTCACCACCCGGCCGGCGTCGACGTCGAGGCACGGGATCACCCGAACGCTACGCACCGGCCACGCCCCTGCCCGGCAGCCGGCCATCCGGCGTCTCGCTGTTTGCGCCACACACCCCGGCGGGTCACGTGTGCGCCTCCACCGTGGCGACGGCATCGGAAACCCGGAAGGCGCCTTCGTAGAGCGCCCGGCCCACGATGCTGCCGGCCAACCGCCGCCCGTCGACCTCGAGCATCGACAGCGTCCGCAGGTCCGCCAGCGTGCCCACGCCGCCGGACGCGATCACGTCGATGCCGGTGGCCTCGAGCACGGCGGCGAGCTGGCCCAGCGCCGGACCCGACAGCGTGCCGTCCCGCTCGATCTCGGTGACGACCAGAGCCGCCACGCCGGCGTCCTCGAACCGGCGGGCGACATCGACGAGGTCATGGCCCGAGCCTTGGACCCAGCCCCGCACCGCCACGTCGCGGTCGCGGGCGTCGAGCCCGACCGCCACCTGCCCCGGATAGCGGCCGGCCAGCGATCGCACCCAGTCGGGCCGTTCCAGGGCGGCCGTGCCCACCACCACCCGGCGGATGCCCCGGCCGAGCAGCGCATCGGCGGCGGCATCGTTGCGCACGCCACCGCCGCACTGCACCGGCACATCGACGGCGGCGGCCAGCGCGGCCACGAGCTCGTAGTTGTGGGGCTCTCCGGTGCGAGCGGCGTCGAGATCGACGACGTGGACCCAGGGTGCGCCCTCGGCGGCGAATGCCTGCGCCTGCGCCATCGGATCCTCGGCGTACACGGTCTCGCGGGCGTAGTCACCCTGGTAGAGCCGGACACAGCGCCCCTCGCGCAGGTCGATCGCCGGGTAGAGGTCCATCACCGGGCTCCGGTGGGCCTGCCGGTCACGCTGCGGCCGCCGACTCGACCGCCCGGCCGACGAAGTTGGCGAGGATGCGCATGCCCGTCGCCCCCGACTTCTCGGGGTGGAACTGGGTGGCCCACAGCGCGCCGGCCTCGACCGCGGCCACCACCGGGCCGCCGTAGTCGCACGTGGCCACCGCGTGCCGGTCGCTGTCGGCCGCGTACGAGTGCACGAAGTAGACCCACGTCGGCTCGGGCACGCCGGCCAGCAACCCGCTCTCACGACGCCGATCGAGCACGTTCCACTGCATCTGCGGGCGCTTCACGCCCTCCGGGAGCAGCCGCACGACCCCCGGCAGGACCCCGAGGCCCGGCACCGCGGGTGTTTCCTCCGAACCCTGGTACAGCATCTGCATCCCGACACAGACCCCCAGGAACGGCCGGCCCGAGCGGGCACACTCGATGGCCAGGTCGTCGAGGCCGCTCTCCCCAAGCGCCTCCATGCACCGGCCGAAGTTGCCGACACCCGGGAGCACCACTCCCGCCGCCTCGCGCACCAGGCCCGGATCGGCGGTGAGCCGGGCGTCGGCCCCGACGTGCTGGAGCGCCTTCTGCGCCGAGCGGAGGTTGCCGATGCCGTAGTCGAGGACGGCGATGAGGGTCATGGGCGGTCGCTCACTGGCGCCCGATCCTACGGTCGGGCACGGGCCACCCCCGAACCGGTTACGAGTGCGTCACTCGGTATTCCAGTGCTCGATGGCACGGACCTCACGCTCCCAGCCGAGCACCGACACGGTCCCGGTGTCGAGCAGCAGGCGTGCGCCCGCCGTCGCCGGCCAACCGATCCAGCGGACGGCCAACACCCGCAGGAAGTGGGCGTGGGAGAACAGCAGCGCCCGGGTGGGGGCCTCCTCCTGCACGCGCTCGATGAGCCGGTCGGCCCGTCCAGCCACCTGTTCGGCGGTCTCGCCGCCCGGCAGCGGGTGGGTCCACACCGTCCAGCCGGGGACCTTCTCCCGAATGGCCGCCGTTGTCAGCCCCTCGTATTCGCCGTAGTCCCACTCCTCCGCGGCCGGTTCCACCATGGCGTCGGGGAGGCCGGCGAACGCCGCGGTATCGACGGACCGGCGGCGCGGGCTGGTCAGCACCAGATCGAAGGCCACGCCGCACAGCCGCGACCCCAGCCGCCGGGCCTGATCGACGCCCGCTGGCGTGAGCGGCAGGTCGGTGCGACTGGTGTGGCGACCATCACGGCTCCACTCGGTCTCACCGTGCCGGCACAGCCAGATCTCGGGTCGCGTCACCCGACCAGCCTGCCCCACCTGAGCCAATGCCACCCGGTGGGTCGCGGGCGCGGCCACACTGGTTCCATGCTCCTGGTGGGAACGGGTGACGGATTGGTCGAGCTGGGGCTCGACGGCAAGGTCGTGCGCCGGGGCCTGGCCGGCGTCGAGGTGACCGGCATCGCCGGGGACTGGGTCATCGCCGACGAGCGGGTCGTCTCGCTGGACGACGGCGCGCCCAGGACGCTGCCCGACGGGTTGCTCCCCCGCTGCTTGCTCGCCCTGGCCGGAGGCCGGGCGCTGGTGGGGACCAGCGAGGCTCGGCTCGTGCTCGTGGGCAGCACCGACGGCCCTGCCATCGACCGGGCCTTCGACGCCATCCCGACCCGTCGCCAGTGGTCCACCCCCTGGGGCGCCCCGCCCGACCTGCGCTCCCTCGCGATGGGAGACCCCGGGTTGTTCGCCGGCGTGCACGTCGGCGGGGTCTGGCGGCGCGATCCCGACCAGTGGATCGAGGTGGTGCCGGCCGAGGCCGACGACCACCAGGTTCTGGCCGAGGGCGACACCGTCGTGGTGGCCGCGGCCGTGGGCGTGGGCCAGAGCTCCGACGGCGGGAACACCTGGCACTGGAGCACCGAGGGCCTCCACGCCGGGTACTGCCGGGCGGTGGCCCTCTCGGAGGGATGGCTGCTGGCCAGCGCCTCGACCGGGCCCGCCACCCACGAGGCGGCGGTCTACCGGCGGCCCATCGACGACCCCGAGCAGCCGTTGGTGCCGTGCGGCGGCGAGTCGGGCCTGCCGGCGACGTTTCCCCACAACATCGACACGTTCGGGCTCGTCGCGGACGGCAACCTGGTGGCGGTGGGCGAGCGCTACGGGCGGGTCTACCTGTCCGAGGACGCCGGGGAGAGCTGGCGCAAGCTGGCCGAAGCTCTCCCCGGCGTGTATTGCCTGGCGTTCGCCGGCTGACGGGGACCGGCGCCAGGCGACCTGGCCGTAATTCCTAGCCGTCGCTTCTGCTATGGCCGCCGCGGTCGTCGCCCGGCGGATCGTCCGCACTGTGGCCACCGGAGCCCGGACCGCTGTTGCTGTCGCCGCCGCGGTCGTCGCCCGGCGGGTCGTCGGCACCGCGTCCACCGGGGCCGCTGTTGCCGTTGTCGTCCACGACGCCGTCACCGCGGGGGTCGTCACCCCGGTCGTCGACCCGATTGCCGGGCTCGGTCCGGACGACGACGCCGTTCTCTAGGCGGATGTCGGTCCCGTCGACCTCGTCGCGGATGCGGATCCGCTCGCGCACCGCGCCATCCTCGAGCTCGAGGTTGACCTGCACGCGCCGAGTGCCCTGGCGGAAGTCGACCTCGATCTCGACACCGGCGGCCTGTTCCACCTCCACGCGCCAGCCGCGGGCCGGCACCGCGCTCACCAGGGTGAGCTGGTTGCCGCTGCGGCCGAACGTCACCGTGCCCGCCCCCGCAGCGTCGACGACCTGGTTGCCAGACGTCGCGGCGGCGACGTTCGGCGGGCCGGTGGTCGTCTGGGTGGTGGGGCTCGTCGACGTGGTCGCACCGCCGTCAGGATCGCCGCCCGACGCCGCGGCCAGGAGGGACGGTGCTGGCCCGAGGCCCGTGACGAGCGCGAGGCCGATGCCACCGCCCACGAGGCCGGCGACCGTGCGCATGCGACGTGGTGAGTTGGAGAGGTTCATGACTGGGGGGCTCCTTTCCCGCTCCAGGGATCCATCGGCCCCAGCGTCGCCTCGCCCCCCGTAACGGCGTCTCCGACCGACCCTAAGCGTTGGCTAAGGGCAGGACGTGCCCATCCGCACAGGTCCCAAGTCCCGGAGCCGAGGTCATGGGTCCCCCC
>JBKPHE010000255.1:0-8158 GCA_046744485.1 Actinomycetota bacterium
ATCTCGAGCCGGCGCGCCGCGTCCATCACCACGTTGGTGCCGAAGCAGTTGGTGTTGACGAAGTCGTCGGGGCCGGCGATCGAGCGGTCGACGTGGCTCTCGGCCGCGAAGTGGACCACCGCGTCGTGGCCGGCCATGGCCTCCTCGAGCGTGCCCGGGTCGCAGATGTTGCCCTTGACGAAGCCGTAGCGGGGATCGTCGTCGACGTCCCGCAGCGTCGAAAGGTTGCCGGCGTACGTGAGGGCGTCGTAGACGGTGACCTGGTCGTCGGTGTTGTCCAGGACCCAGCGGACGTAGTTGGAGCCGATGAACCCCGCCCCGCCGGTGACGAACTGCCTCATGCGATCTCGATCTCCTTCGGGGGCGGTCAGCCCGTCCGCAGCGCCGCGTGGGGGCGGCGGTCGGCGGGCAGGTCGGACCGCCGGGGATTGGACTGGTCGCGGGCGGACAGCACCGGATCGGACACGCCCCAGTCGGCTCCCACCTCCGGGTCGTCCCACGCCACCCCCAGCTCGTCGGCCGGGTTGTAGTAGCCGTCGACCAGGTAGGTGATCGTCATGTCGGTGAGCGCGGCGAACCCGTGGGCCACACCGGGCGGGATGTACACGCCGCGGTGGTCGTGGTCCACGCCGGGCGTCCCCGGCGTGCTGCCGAGGTCCACCGTCAGGGTCTTGCCGTCCGTGGCCGAGCCGACGCGCAGGTCGTGCAGCACCACGCGGCACCGCCCGAACGGCACGTACCAGTAGTCGGCCTGATGCAGGTGGTAGTGCAGCCCGACCACGGCGCCGGCACGGCGGTCGCCGCGGTTGCCCTGGATCATCTCCCGGCCAGGGGGGAACCACTGGCGCCGGTAGGTCTCGATGAAGATGCCCCGCTCGTCGCCGTGGATGTCGGGCTCGACGAGCACGACTCCCTCGATGACATCGGACGGCCGGATGTTTGCCACGTGGCTCCTTCGGGCCCCTCGGATCAGTGCAGCTCGACGGCCGAATTGTCGCCGAGCATGAGGCGCAGCGCTCGGGGCCGGCGCGTCGAGCGGGTCAGCTCGACCTCGCGGCCGATGAGGCTGTCGGTGAGCCGGGGGACGTCGACGATGCGGCTGCGGCTGAGCACGACCGAGTGTTCCAGCTCCGAGTCGACGATCACGCAGTCGGAGGCCACGGACGTGAACGGGCCCACGTAGCTGTTCTCGATCCGGGTGCCCGACCCGATGATGGCGGGGCCCAGCACCCTGCTGTTCACGATCTCGGCGCCCCGCTCGATGATGACCCGGCCCTCGATGGCCGAGGCTGCGTCGACGGATCCCTCGACCCGGGGCTGCAGGCTCTCGAGCACCAGGCGGTTGCATTCGAGCAGCGGGTCCTTCTTGCCGGTGTCGATCCACCAGCCGTCGAGCACCTCGTGGTTGACCCGGTGCCCGTGATCGATCAGCCACTGGATGGCGTCGGTGATCTCGAGCTCGCCGCGCCACGACGGCTCGATGGCGGCCACGGCGTCGTGGACGTGGCGGTCGAACAGGTAGACGCCGACCAACGCCAGGTCGGACGGTGGGTTTGCCGGCTTCTCGACCAGCCGCAGGACGTCACCGTCGTCCGCCAGCTCGGCCACCCCGAACTGCCGGGGGTCGTCCACCTTCGCCAGCAGGATCTGCGCCGCCGGCCCCGAGACCCCGTCGTCGCCGAGGTGCAGCGTCGCCGCTTCGCTGCGGGCCCGCTCGAAGCGGTCCGTGAACCCGGCCAGGCCCTGCTGGAGCATGTTGTCGCCCAGGTACATCACGAAGTCGTCGTCGCCCAGGAAGTCGCGCGCGATCAGCACGCAGTGGGCCAGCCCCAGCGGCGCGTCCTGGGGGATGTACGTGATGTCGACGCCCCAGCGTGAGCCGTCGCCCACCGCTGCGCTCACCTCGTCGCGGGTGGAACCCACGATGATGCCGATCTCCTTGATACCGGCCTCGACCATGTCCTCGATGCCGTAGAACAGGATCGGCTTGTTGGCGATCGGGACGAGCTGCTTGGCGCTCGTGTGAGTGATGGGCCGCAGGCGTGTTCCCGCCCCGCCCGCAAGGATGAGACCTTTCACGGAGGAGCCATTCTTGCAGGGCGGCCCGCCCAGGGCACAGACGGCGCGTGCGGATGCGGTCAGGGACATGTTGCTCGCTCCTGGCACTGCGTGCCGGGCCGCTCGGGCCCCGAGCGCCCACAGGGCGCTCTCAGGTGGGCAGGCCCAGGTCGCGGGCGATGACCAGGCGCTGGATCTCGCTGGTGCCCTCGCCGATCTCGAGGATCTTGGCGTCGCGGTACTGCCGGGCCACCGGCGTCTCGTCCATGAACCCGTAGCCGCCGAACACCTGGGTGGCCATGCGGGTGGCGGTCACCGCCGATTCGGTGGCGTACAGCTTGGCCATCGCCGCCTCGCGCTTGTAGGGCCTGCCGCTGTCCCGCAGCCATGCCGCCTGGTAGACGAGCAGGCTCGCGGTCTCCGCCATGACGGCCAGGTCGGAGCAAGCGAACGCCACCGCCTGGTTGGCGCCGATGGCGCGCCCGAAGGCCCGACGCTCGTTCGCGTAGCCGACCGACTGCTCGAGGCAGCAGCGGATCACCCCGACGGCCAGTGCGGCGATGGCGATGCGGCCCTCGTCGAGGATCTGCAGGAACTGGGCGAAGCCCCGGCCGCGCTCCCCGAGCAGGTTGCCCGCGGGCACGCGGCAGTCGCTGAACGTCAGCCCGTGGGTGTCGGAGGCGTGCCACCCCATCTTGCGGTACGGCGGGTCGACCGTGAAGCCGGGCGTCCCCGCCGGGACGATGATGCAGGAGATCTCGGGAGTGCCGGCTCCGTGGCCGCCGGTGCGCGCGGTGATCGTGACGAGAGAGGTGATGTCGGTGCCGGAGTTGGTGATGAAGGCCTTGGCCCCGTTGATGATCCACTCGGCGCCGGCGTCGTCGAGCACGGCCGTCGTGCGGGTGCCACCGGCGTCGCTGCCGGCCTCGGGCTCGGTCAATCCGAAGCCCCCGAGGGCCCGCCCGGCGCACAGGGCGGGCAACCACTGCTGGCGCTGTTCCTCGGTGCCGAACCGGAAGATGGGGTTGGCGCCCAGCCCCACCCCGGCCTCGAGCGTGATGGCCACGGACTGGTCGACCCGGGCCAGCTCCTCGATCGCGATGCACAGCGTGGTCAGGTCCGCGCCGCCACCGCCGTACTCCTCGGGGAACGGGATGCCGAACAGCCCCAGCTCACCCATCTGCCGGACCACGTCGACCGGGAACGTATGGCTGGCGTCCCAGGCCCCGGCGTGCGGGGCGATCTCGGCTTCGGCGAAGTCACGTACCAGCTTGCGCAGCGCCCGCTGCTCGTCGGTGAACTCCACATGCACGAAGCCGATGGTACGGGGACGATGCGCTCCTATCCTGCGGCCGTGCAGGAGGTGGCGCCGCTCGCCGTCGTGGGAGGCCGGCTGCTGACCCGGCTGGCAGACCTCACCGACGACCTCGGCGCGCTCGAGGGGCGGGGCACGTGGGCGGTGGTACTGCCGTTCGAGGGGCCGCCCATCTGCGCCCGGTTCTCCGACGTGCGCCCAGCGCGTGCCTGGCCGGGGGAACCCTGGCGTGGTCCGTCGCCGGCGGAGTGGACCACGTCGCTCGACCGGGACCGGTTCTGCGCCGGCGTCGACGCCATCCGGGCGGCCATCGCCGCCGGTGACGTCTACCAGGTCAACCTCACCCGCCGGCTGACCGCCCCGCTGCCGCCCGGGGCCGACGTGGCCGCCCTCGGCGCGGCCCTGGGACGGGGAAACCCCGCCCCCTACGCCGCCGTCGTCCGCATCCCGCCCTCCAGTCAAAGGGTCGGCTGCCAGGTGGCTTCGGCGTCACCGGAGCGCTTCCTGCGCCGGGACGGCGACCGCGTGTGGTCCTCCCCCATCAAGGGCACCGCCGCGACGCCCGACGGCTTCCTGCCCAAGGACCGGGCGGAGAACGTGATGATCGTCGACTTGGTGCGCAACGACTTGGGGCGCGTGTGCGAATGGGGGTCGGTCGAGGTCCCGGCGCTCTGCGCCGTCGAGCAGCACCCCGGGCTGGTGCACCTGGTGTCCACCGTGTCGGGTCGCCTGCGCCCGGGCACGGGCTGGCCCGAGCTGATCGCCGCCACATTCCCCCCGGGATCGGTGACCGGCGCCCCCAAGCTGGCGGCGCTCGACCACATCGCCCGGCTCGAGACCGCCCCTCGCGGCGTCTACTGCGGCGCCGTCGGCTGGGTCGACGCCGACACTCGCCAGGGCGAGCTCAACGTTGCGATCCGCACATTCTGGATCGAGCACGGCAGGCTGCACCTCGGCACCGGCGGCGGCATCACCTGGGACTCGGTGCCCGAGGGAGAGTGGATGGAAACCGAGCTGAAGGCCCGGCGACTCCTACAGGTGGCGAGCGGGGCGCTGGCCGCCTCGTCAGCCACCATCCACCACCTCGGATAGCGCTCACCATACGGTGCTGGGGCGATGGCGCCGTGGCTCGCCTACCGCCTCGGGCTCGGTTGGCTGTTGGGCCACCGGGTCGTGCTCCTCGAGCATCGGGGCCGGACCACTGGACGTCCCGTCCGCACCGTCCTCCACGTCCTGCGCTGGGACCCCGCTTCCCGGCACGTGCTGGTCGCGGTGGGCTCGGACCCCGGCGCCGAGTGGTACCACAACGTGCTCGCCCACCCGCTCGTGCGGGTGACGATCGGGCGGGAGCGCAACGTGCTCGGCTGCGCGGTGCCCCTGGCGGACGACGAGGCCCGGAGCGAGCTGCAGCGCGCCCGGGCCCGCCGTCCGGGGTTCGTCGGACGGGCAGCGCGGCTGCTGCATCACTGGTTCGGTCGGGGCTCCCGGCCAGCCGAGCACGGCCCGGCGGTGGTCATAGACCTGGCACCACCGCGCCGCCGGATCCACCGCTCCCAACGGTCGCAACGCCGCCCGCTGGCCGCCTGACGATCCTATGCGGGCTCGCGGGCTGTGGCGCGCCAGGATGGGCGGTCATGACAGTTCTTCCTCGGGGGCTGCGCCCCCGCACCCCATCGTCGCCCGCGTCGCTGGCGCTCGCGCGGTCGACCGGTCGTGAGCTGCGCTCATGACCGGAACGGTGTGGCTCGACGGGGCGATCATGGATGCGACCGAGGCGAAGGTGTCGGTGTTCGACCACGGCCTGACGGTGGGCGACGGCGTGTTCGAGACGATCAAGGTGATCGGCGGCCGGCCCTTCGCTCTGCGGCGGCACATCCAGCGGCTGCAGCGCTCGGCCCGGGGCCTCGGGCTCGACGTGCCGCTGGGCGACGCCCGGCTGCGGGCCGCGATCGACGAGCTGCTGGCAGCGGCACCCGGCGAGGCCAGCACCGGTCGCCTGCGCATCACGGTGACGGGCGGGGTGGCGCCGCCCGGTTCCGGGCGGGGGACGGCGGGGCCGACGCTGATCATCGCCATCGCCCCGCTCGAGCCTTGGGAGGCGGACACCGTCGCCGTCACGGTGCCCTGGCCCCGCAACGAGCGGTCGGCGGTGGCGGGGCTCAAGACCACCTCGTATGCCGAGAACGTCGTTGCCCTCGCCGAGGCCCGGACGGTGGGAGCGACCGAGGCCATCATGGCCAACCTCGCCGGCAACCTGTGCGAGGGCACCGGCACCAACGTGTTCGTCGTACGCGGCGGCGTGCTCTCCACGCCGCCGCTCCTGGCGGGCTGCCTGGCCGGCGTGACCCGAGCGCTGCTGCTGGAGGAGCTTCCGGACGCCGACGAGGACAACATGCCCATAGCGGCGCTGCCCGAGGCCGACGAGGTGCTGCTCACGTCCTCGACCCGCGACGTCCAGCCGCTGCGCATGCTGGACGGGCGCGAGCTGCCGGGCATCGAGGGTCCGGTGGCGAAGCGCGCCATCGACGCCATCGCCGACCTCCAGGCTCGGGACCTGGACCCATGAGCCCCATCGAGGAGCTGCCGGCGGTCGAGATCCCGGGCCACCGCGCCTCGGGCCTCGGTTCCGACGACCACCCCATGCGGATCATGACCCGGCGCGCGGCCGGGCTCGCCCCCGGGGGCTGGGACGCAGAGGCCCGTGGCCGGGTCGAGACCCTGTTCGACGAGCTCTCGGGCGAATGGCACACCCGCACGTCGACCCAGCGGACGGCGGTCGTGCTCGATGCCCTCCACCGAGGCGGTGTTACCGGGGGCGCGGTCGCCGTCGAGCTCGGGAGCGGGATCGGCAACTACTCGAGCCTGCTGGCCGAGCGGTTCCGCACCGTGGCCGCGGTCGACCTGTCGCTCGCCATGCTGCGGTTGGCGCCGGTGGCTCCGGCGACCCGCATCCAGGCCGATGCCGCGGAGCTCCCGTTCCGAGCCGGGTGCGCGGATGCCGTCGTGCTCGTCAACGTGCTCCTGTTCCCCGGCGAGGTCGACCGCGTGCTCGCTCCCGAGGGATCGGTCGCGTGGGTGAACAGCAGCGGAGACCAGACGCCCATCCACCTGCGCTCCGAGGAGGTGGCGGCCGTCCTGCCGGGCGAGTGGCGGGGCGTCGCCAGCCGGGCCGGCCAGGGCAGCTGGTGCGTCCTCCGTCGAGCGTGACCGTGCGGGCTACGCACCCCTGAGGTGGATGACATCGCCGACGGCGAACGTCCGGCGCCGACCGCCCAGCGCCTCCACGACCAGGTGGCCTTCGGCGGTGACGTCCACGGCCGTACCCTCCACGTCGTCGGGCCCGAGGTCGAGCCGGACCCGCCGGCCCAGGGTCGCCGACCGGCGTCGCCACTCGTCCATCGCCGTTTGGGGACCCCCGCTCACCAGCTGCGCGTAGCTCTGGTCGAGCCGGCGAAGGAAGGCGACGAGCAGGTCGACGCGATCGACCGGCTCGGACGTCACCCGGTCGAGGGCGAGCGCCGTGTCGGCCACGTCGCGGATGGTCTCGTCGTCCCGCGGCCAGGACACGTTGAGCCCGATGCCGACCACGACCACCGCCCGCTCGTCGGCCGACGGCTCCCGCCAGCCGGCCGAGATCGTGGCGGCCGCAGGCCAGTCGGCCTCGGCCAGGATGCCGGCCAGCTTGCGCTCGCCGCCCTCGCCGGCCACCACCAGGTCGTTGGGCCACTTGAGCCCCGCCGAGACCCCGGTCACCTCCTCGACCGCCTCCGCCATGGCCACGGCCGTCACCATGGTCGTGGCGCTCGCCACCCGGGACGGGGGGCGGAGCAACACCGAGAGCAGCAACGATCCGCCGGGCGGTGCCACCCAGGTCCGGTCGTAGCGGCCCCGCCCCGCGGTCTGATGGTCGGCCACCACCACCACGCCATCGGCGGCGCCGTCCCGGGCGAGCGCGAGCACGTCGGCGTTGGTGGATCTGGTCGACGCCACCCACCGAACATCAGCGAACCGGGAACCGGCCAGGGCCGTCCGCGACCGGTCGCCGTGGTTTCTGGCGCCATCGCCGGGCATCCCCGTAAACATACGGTGTGCTCTCGACGATCCTGATCGCAAACCGGGGCGAGATCGCGGTCCGGGTCATCCGGGCATGCCGTGACCTCGGCATCCGCAGCGTCGCCGTCTACTCCGACCTCGACCGCGACAGCCTGCACGTCCGGCTGGCCGACGATGCCTACGCGCTGGGCGGCCAGACGGCGGCCGAGAGCTACCTCGCAACCGACAAGATCCTGGGTGTCATCGAGAGAGCGGGCGCCGACGGGGTCCATCCCGGCTACGGGTTCTTCAGCGAGAACACCGACTTCGCCCGGGCCATCACGGCGAAGGGAGCGACCTTCATCGGTCCGCCGCCCGAGGCCATCGAGATCATGGGCGACAAGGTGTCGTCGCGGCTCGCCGCCGAGCGGGCGGGCGTGGCCGGGGTGCCCGGCACCACGGGGTTCCTGACGTCGGCCGACGAGGTCGTCGCCTTCGGCGACGAGCACGGCTGGCCGGTCGCCATCAAGGCCGCCTATGGCGGCGGTGGCCGCGGCATGCGGGTGGTGCGGTCCGCGGCGGAGGCCGCCGACGCGCTGGAGTCGGCGCAGTCGGAGGCGCTCAAGGGCTTCGGGCGCAGCGAGTGCTACCTCGAGCGCTACCTCACATGGCCGCGGCACATCGAGATGCAGGTGTTCGCGGACACCCACGGCAACGCGGTCTGGGTGGGTGAGCGTGACTGCTCGGCGCAAC
>JBKPHE010000235.1:0-9257 GCA_046744485.1 Actinomycetota bacterium
GCGGGGTTCGAGCTGGGCCGGGTCTATCAGCCCGGCACCGGTGTCATGGCGGGCGACTTCTTCGACGTCTTCCGGGTGGCACCGTCGCGCATCGCCGCAGTCATCGGCGACGTGACCGGTCGTGGCATCGAGGCATCCATCACCGCCTTCCAGGCCAAGTACCTGCTGCGGGTCTTCCTGCGGCAGTACCGCGACCCTGCCCAGGCGCTCGAGGAGCTCAACACCCAGATGCTCGCCCCCGAGCGCACCGAGGAGTTCATCTCCCTCGTGGTGGTCGTCTTCGACACCGACGCCGGCACACTGCGCTTCGCGTCGGCCGGGCATCCGGCGGCCTGGCTGTGGCACGACAGGGACGTTCGGCCGCTGCGCTCGACCGGTCCGCTGCTCATGCTCGATCCCCAGGGCCACTACCACAGCCGTGAGATCCCCCTGAACGCCGGAGACCTGTTGTTGCTCTACACCGACGGGCTGGCCGAGGTGCGCAACGGCGAGCAGATCTTCGGCGAGGAGCGGATCGCCAACTCGCTGCGCCGCGACCCCGGGGTGGCGGCGGGTGTGCTGTGCAAGAACCTGCTGGAGGCGGCACGGGACTTCGCCTCCGAGGCGCTGGACGACGACGTGGCGGTGCTGGCGATCCGGCGCACGTGACAGGGTTGTGGACGTGAGCGAGCGTCCCGGAAGGCGAGAGAGCGAGCCCGGCCCGAGCGGCCGTGGGAGCGGGAGACAACACGTCGACAGCCCGAGCGGCCCGCTGCGAAGCAGCAAGAGCGGGAAGCAATGAGCGAGCGTCCCGCAGGGCGAGAGAGCGAGCGCCCCGCAGGGCGAGAGAGCGAGCGCCCCGATGCACCCGACCGGTTGGCGCAGCTGACCGAGCGGGCGCTGGCCGGGAACCTCGACAAGGCCGGCGACAAGCTGACTGCCCAGGGCAAGCTCTTCGTCCGCGATCGCCTGGCACTGCTGCTCGACAAGGACTCGTTCGTCGAGGACGGACTGCTCGCCAACAACCGGGCGGACGACCTGCCGGCCGACGGCGTGGTCACCGGCGTGGGCCGGGTGGACGGCCGGCCCGTGTGCATCATGGCCAACGATCCCACGGTGAAGGCGGGATCGTGGGGGGCCCGCACGGTGGAGAAGATCGTGCGGCTCACCGAGCACGCGCTGCGCCACGAGCTCCCGGTGTTCTGGCTGGTCGACTCGGCCGGTGCCCGGATCACCGACCAGGTGGAGCTGTTCCCCGGTCGCCGCGGTGCCGGACGCATCTTCTACAACCAGGTGCGGCTGTCGGGTCGGGTACCCCAGATCTGCTGCCTGTTCGGCCCGTCGGCGGCCGGCGGTGCCTACATCCCGAGCTTCTGCGACGTGGTGTTCATGGTCGAGGGCAACGCCTCGATGTACCTGGGCTCGCCGCGCATGGCCGAGATGGTCATCGGTGAGGTCACGTCGCTGGAGGCGATGGGCGGCGCCCGCATGCACGCCACGGTGTCGGGTTGCGGCGACAACCTCGCCGCCGACGACGAGGATGCGCTCGACCAGGCCCGGGCGTGGTTCAGCTACTTCCCGCAGAGCTGGCGTCAGGCGCCGCCCCGGTACGAGCCGCGCGAGGCCGCCGGATCGCTCACCGCCGCGGCGGTGCCGGCGGAGGAGCACGTCGCCTACGACATGCACGACCTGATCGACGGATTGGTCGACGCCGAGTCGTTCTTCGAGCGGATGCCGCTGTTCGCCCCCGTGGTGCTCACCGGGCTGGCCCTGCTCGACGGCCGCCCGGTGGGCGTCGTGGCCAACAACCCGATGCAGAAGGGCGGCGTGCTTTTCGTCGACTCGGCCGACAAGGCGGCGCGGTTCGTCTGGCTGTGCGACGCCTTCAACGTCCCGCTGCTGTTCCTGGCCGACGTCCCCGGTTTCATGATCGGCACCGAGGTCGAGCGCCAAGGGATCATCCGGCACGGCGCCAAGATGGTCACGGCCGTGAGCGAGGCCACGGTGCCCAAGCTGTCGGTGATCGTGCGCAAGGCCTACGGCGCCGGGCTCTATGCCATGTCGGGACCGGCGTTCGAGCCCGAAGCGACCTTGGCGCTGCCGACGGCGAAGATCGCGGTGATGGGCCCCGAGGCCGCCGTGAACGCCGTGTTCGCCAACAGGATCGCCGCCATCGCCGACGAGGCCGAGCGGGCCGCGTTCATCGAGGCGCAGCGGGAGTTGTACGAGACCGACGTCGATCTCTACCGCCTGGCGTCCGAGCTGGTCGTGGACGCGGTCGTCGACTTCGCCGACCTGCGGGCCGAGTGCATCCGCCGGCTGGAGATGGCCGTCGACAAGGACCGGGCGTTCAGCGCCCGACGCCACGGGGTGCCCCCGGTGTGAACGGCGCCGACGCGACACTGCCGCCCCTGCCGTCGTCGATCGCCATCCGCGAGGTGGGCCCCCGCGACGGCCTGCAGCCGGAGGAGCCCGTGTCCGTGGCCACCCGGGTCGAGCTGATAACTGCGCTGGTCGGCGCAGGGGTGTCGATCATCGAGGTGGCAGCCTTTGTCTCGCCCAAGGCGGTGCCGGCGATGGCGGGAGCAGCGGAAGTGATGGCTGCGCTGCCGCGCTCATCGGCGGTTCGCCATGTCGCGCTCGTCCCCAACGTGAAAGGTGCAGAACTGGCGTCCGAGGCCGGCGTCGACGCCCTGACGCTCACGGTGTCGGCGTCCGAGACCTACAGCCAACGCAACGTGCACATGTCGGTCGACGAGTCGCTGGCCCAGGTCGCGGCGATCCGGGCCGCCATCGGCGACAACCTGCCCATCGACACGGTGATCTCCTGTGCCTTCGGGTCGCCGTACGAGGGCGACATCGCTCCCGCCTCGGTGGCGGCGCTGGGGCGCCGGGCCTCGGAGACCGGTTCGACCAGCGTGACGTACGCCGACACCACCGGCATGGCGACGCCCAGGCGGGTCAGCGACCTGCTGGCCGAGGCCGGCACCGACGTCGGTCTCCACCTCCACGACACCCGGGGCACGGCGCTCGTCAACGCCTATGCGGCTCTCCAGGCCGGCGTCAGCCGGTTCGACACCGCCGTGGGCGGGCTGGGCGGGTCCCCGTTCGCCGAGGGCGCCGGCGGCAATCTCCCCACCGAAGACCTGGTCCACCTCTGCGACGACCTCGGCGTGACGACCGGGATCGACCTCGAAGCGCTGCTCGCCATCTCGTCCCGGGTGGCAGTTGCGGTCGGCCACCCCGTACCGTCGCGGATCTCCGCCGCCGGCCCCCGCTGGAAGACGTAGATGCCCTGGTGCGAGACCTGTAGCCGCTTCCTCAACCCCAACACCCTCGAGGCAGACGGCACCTGTCCCACGTGCGGCCGCCAAGTCGCCGAGCCCGCCACCGAGCACGCCGCCACGCGGCAGAAGGCGCCCTGGCACTTCAAGCTCCTGGTGCTGGCCACGGTGATCTACCTGGGATGGCGCCTGGTCCAGCTCATCGAGTGGGTCGTCGGCCGGTTCTGACTCGGGTCGCGGCGCCGGGGCCCGGCGCGGCGTTCACCCAATCGCCGGTCAGCGGCCATCCGCCGGTCACCGATGCTTCGTGTGAGCGACGAGGAGTTCGCCGCGGCGGCCTTCCGCCCGACGGCAGGACGCTCTTCGTGAACATCCAGGTGCCGGCAGCACGTTCGCCATCTGGGGGCCATGGCGCTGAGGGCGTAGGATGACGATCCCCGTCGGGCTGTGGCGCAGTTTGGTAGCGCACTTGACTGGGGGTCAAGGGGTCGCGGGTTCAAGTCCCGCCAGCCCGACCAGCTAAACACCAGGTCAGAGCCGGTCCGAGAGGGCCGGCTCTGTCGCGTCTGGCGCTATGTGAGCCATGTTGTGAGCCAAACGGGTACGGTTGTGAGCCGTGACGAGCCGACGGGGGAGAGGCGAGGGGTCGGTGTACCAGCGCGCAGACGGCCGCTGGGTCGCACAGGTCGAGGCCGGGTTCGACCGTGACGGCCGCCGCCGGCGCCCGCGGGCGGTGCGCCGAACGAAGCGCGAGGCGCTTGCCGCGCTCGAGCAGCTGCGCCACCAGGCCGACCAGGGCGTCACGCCCGAGCGCACGCAGAGCGTCGGCGAGTTCCTCGAATGGTGGCTCGCCACCGTCGTGCCCGACACGGTGAAGCCCTCGACCGTCGACGGCTACGAGCGGATCGTCAAGCTCTACATCGCGCCGCATGTCGGGCGGGTGAAGCTGGCGAAGCTGACCCCGCAGCACGTGAAGTCGATGCTGCGCGCGATGGAGACCGACGGGCTGTCGCCGCGCACCCGCCAGTTCGCCCGGGCTGTGCTACGTCGGGCGCTGCGCTGGGCCGAGCAGAACGGCCTCGTGCTCCGCAACGTCGCCGCTCTCGTCGACGGCCCCCGCAAGACGGGCACCAAGCTCGACGACACGCTCGACGCCGCTGGTGCCGCCGCGGTCATCGGCGCCGCGGCCGGCGATCGGCTCGAGGCGCTCGCCGTCCTGGTGCTCCGTCTCGGTCTGCGCAAGGGCGAGGCGCTGGCGCTCCGCTGGGACGACGTGGACCTCGGCGCCGCCACGCTCACCGTTCGCGGCACGCTCAAGCGCCGGCAGGGCGGCGGGCTGTACGTCGACACGACCAAGACCGACGCCGGCATGCGCGAGCTTCCCCTTGTCGCCGGCACCGCCGAGGCACTGCGCGAGCACCGTCGCCGCCAGGCCGCCGAACGGCTCGCCCTCGGGCCGCTGTGGACCGACACGGGCCACGTGTTCATGACGGCGATAGGAACGGCGCTGGACCCGCGGAACGTGAACCGCTGGTGGTCGGCGCTGTGCGAGCGCGCCGGGGTCGGTCACCGCCGGTTCCACGCCGCCCGCCACACCGCGGCCACGCTGCTGCTCGACCACGGCGTGCCCCTCGAGGTCGTGTCGGCCGTGCTCGGGCACGCCGGCCTCGCCATCACCGCCGACGTGTACGCCAAGGTCGGCATGGACGCGAAACGCCGGGCGCTGGCCACCCTCGCCCAGCCGGTGTGACGCATTTCACAATCGGTGGACTGCAGCGCAGTCCAGGGCACTCAGCGGCGACCAACGGCACCAGGCAGCAGGAACCCGGTGGTCGAGGTCGCGTGAGGCGGTCTGAGACGGGCTGAGGGTTGGTCCACCGGCGGGTCATCGGGGATCCGTACAACGGCCCCATGAGCAGCGCGAACGTCCGGCCGCTGGCCTACAGCGTGCCCGAGGCCGCCGAGGTGGCCGGCGTCAGCCGGGCGCACCTGTACCGGGCGATGCAGGTCGGCGACCTTGCTTCGGTGAAGACCGGGAGCCGCCGGGTCGTCCTGTACGACGACCTCGTCGCGTGGCTCCACGGCCAACGCGAGATCGCCGTCGGCGTCGCCGAGACGGAGGCGGACGATGCCGCAACGCCAACCCCACCGACCCGCTCCACGCCACGCCCGACGCGCCGCACCCGCCGCCGAAGCGACACGGAACAGGCCACGCTCCCGCTCGCCGACTGACGCCGATGGCCGCACCCGAGATCCGCCGAACCGATCAGCACGACAGACAAGTGCCCGCCGGCGGCCGGGAGTCCCGGTGCTGCGGGTGACGACCATCTACGCCAACACCGCGGGGGCCTCGGCGCGCTATTACACCCGCTACCTGGCGGATGACGGGCCCGATGGCGAGGGCCGGTGGCTGGGCCGCCAGGGGGACGGGCTGGGCCTGTCGGGAACGGTGGCGACCGAGGACCTGGAGGCACTGTTGTCGGGCCATGACCCGGTGTCGGGGACACGGCTTGGCCGGGCGCTCGTGGATCGATACGACACGAAGGGTCGGCTGATCCCGGCGGTGGCGGGGTTCGACGCGACGTTCTCGGCACCCAAGTCGGTGTCGGTGTGGTGGGCGCTCACCGGCGATACCGGCGTTGTGGAAGCGCACGATGTTGCGGTGCGGGCGGTGCTCGAGCACCTCGAGCGCTACGGGGGGACCACCCGGGTGCGGCGCAACGGCGTGCGCCAGCATCCCGATGCCGGCGGGTTGGTGATGGCCGCGTTCGGGCAGGCGACCTCGCGCGAGGACGATCCCCAGGTCCACACCCACGTCGTCGTCTCGGCCAAGGTCCAGACCCCGGACGGCCGGTGGATGGCGCTGGACGCCCGCTACCTGAAGCGCCACCAGCGGGCGCTCGGCGGGTTGTACCAGTCGATGCTGCGGGCGGAGCTCACCCACCGGTACGGCGTGGCGTGGGGGCCGGTCGAGAACAGCCAGGCCGAGATCACCGGCATCCCACGTGAGCTGCTGGACGCGTTCTCGAAGCGCACCGCCCAGGTCGACGCCGCCCTCGCCGACCAGGTGCGGGAGTTCCGTGATCGGCAGGGGCGGGACCCGTCGCGGTGGGAACGGGCGGCGCTCACCCGGGAGGCAGCCGAGGACACCCGCGCCGCGAAGACCCACACCAGCGCCGACCTCGCTGCACTATGGCGCGAGGAGGCGGCGGCGCACGGGTGGACCCCCGATCGCGTAGTGCCGGCGATGCGCGCCGCCGCCCGGACGGCGGCGGTCGCCAATGGCGTCACGGCTCCGGACGTCATCGAGCTGTGCTCGACGAAGGGCTCGTCGTGGACACGCGCCGACGTGCTGCAGGCGATCTGCGACCTCGCCCCGCCCGTGTCGCAGTTCTCGGGACCCGAATGGGCGGACGCGGTCGAGCGGGCGTGCGACCGCGTGATCGCCGAGTGTGTGAGCCTCGACCCGCCCGCGGGCGGCGGGCCGATGCGTGCGTCGGATGGCCGGTCCGTGTGGCTGGCACCGACCGAACCGCACCTCACCCACGAGGACGTGCTCGCCCAGGAGGAACGCATCGTGCTGTTCGCCGCCGAGGCGCACGACGCACCTGCCCGTCCGTCGGCCACCGTGGAGCGCGAAGGGCTTGATGTCCTCCAAGCCGACGCCGCCGCCTCCGTCGCCGGCCACGACGGTCTCGTCCTGGTGGTTGGCCCGGCCGGCACCGGCAAGACCAGCGCGCTGCGCCACGCCGTCGCGGATCTGGCACGCCAGGGCCGCCCGGTGTTTGGTGTCGCCCCGACCGCCAAGGCGGCCAAGGTCCTACGCGACGAGACCGCGACGCCGGCCGACACGGTCGCGAAGCTGCTACACGAATGGCGCACCAGTGCGCCGCGGGACGGCTACCGGCTCCCGGTGCGGTCGACGCTTGTCGTTGATGAGGCCGGGATGGTCGGCACCGGGGCACTGGCCGACCTGATCGACCTGGCCGTGTCCCAGCAGTGGCGACTGGTGCTGGTCGGCGATCCCCGCCAGCTCCAGGCCGTGGGCCGCGGCGGCATGTTCTACGAGCTGTGCCGCACCGCCCGCACCCACCAGCTCGCCACCATCCATCGCTTCCGGCACCGTTGGGAACAAGCGGCGTCCCTGCAGCTCCGGGCCGGCAACCCCGACGCGCTCGACGGCTACATCGACCACGGCCGCGTCACCGCCGGCACGCTGGACGAGCTCGTCACCGAAGCGGCCCGCCGCTGGATCGCTCACACGGCCGCCGGGCACCGCGTCGCCGTCGTCGCCGAGACCAACGAACACGTCGACGCCCTCAACGCCACCATCCAGGCCCATCGGCGGGCACAGGGCCAGCTCGGCCACCAGGTCACCCGTGTCGCCGGCGGCGACACCGCGGCCGTCGGCGACGTGGTGGCCACCCGCCGCAACGACCGCACACTCCGCACCGACCGGGGCGAGGCCGTCCGCAACCGCGACCTGTGGACCGTCCTCGACGTGCGCCGGGACGGCAGCCTCACCGTGTCCCACCGAGACGGCCACGGCCAAGTGACACTCCCCGCCGACTACGCCCGGGCGCACGTGCGCCTCGGCTACGCCGCCACCGGCCACGGCTACGAAGGCGACACCGTCGACGTCAGCCTCGGCGTCGTCACCCCCGCCACCAGCCACCGCGGGCTCTACGTCGCCGCCACCCGCGGCCGACAAGAGAACCAGCTCCTGGTGGTCGCCGACGATCCCGCGCACGCCCGAGACGTCCTCGAACAAGTCCTCACCAACGACCGCGCCGACCTCCCCGCCATCGTCCAACGCCGGCACCTTGCTGCCCAGGTTCCCGGCCCCCGGCGCCGGCCAACTGGCCTACGAGAAGCCGAGCAGGCTGTCACGGTCGCCGGGCGAGCGCTCGACAACACACGCCAGCGCGCCGCGCCGCACCTGCGCCTGCTTGCCGCCGCCGAGGCCGACCTCGAAGCGGCCGAGACCGAGCTGCGAGCCAGCCGAGCCGCCCGAGCCGAAGCACCGCTCTGGCGGCGCCGAGGGCTAGGTGAGCGTGTCGAGCGCGCCGCTGAGGTCGTGCAGCTCGCACGCGATCGGCGAGACCTCGCCGCGCAGCAAGCGGCCCCATACATCACCGAGACCCAGGCCCGCACCACAGATCTCCGGCAAGCAGAGCAGGAGGCCTCGATCGCCCGCCTTGGCGACCGCCTCGACCACCTCGCGCTCGCACCCACGGCGGGTATCGAGCGGAGCGCGGGCATCGACTTGCTGGGCCTCTAACGATCCTCGCTGCAGGGGCGACAGATGCGTAGATCGGTGCTGAGCCCCACGGCGCGACCGCCCGACGTTCTGGCGCACATGATCTGTGCTCGCGTTCTGGCGCGTCCCGCGTAGTCGCAGGGTGCGCGAGATCGGCCTTGGTCTCAGGGGATCAACGCATCACTGGCTTTGATCGGGTTCGATCCGGTCGGGAGGTGCGGTGGAACGGTTATCGGACAGGGAGCGCGAGCGGCTTGGGGAGCTGTTGGCCGAGGGTGCGCCGGCGTGGCGGATGCAGCAGGAGGTGCATCGGTCGCGGTGGGCGATCCGGCGGGCGATCAACGCGTTGCAGCGGCCAGCTAGGCGCGAGCCGCGGCGGTCGCCGCTGCGGCTGTGGTTGGTCGAGCGGGAGGAGATCTCTCGGGGGTTGGCAGCGGGTGAGTCGCTGCGGGTGGTCGCTGCGCGGCTGGGTCGGTCGCCGTCGAGGGTGTCGCGTGAGGTCGCGGCGCAGGGAGGCCGGCGCCGGTATCGGGCGGCTCGAGCTGACGTGGTCGCGGTCGGTTGGATGTGGCGACCCAAGCCGTCGAAGCTGGCGGGCAACCTCGAGCTGCGTGCGATCGTGGAGGCGAAGCTCGAGCTGCGCTGGTCACCGGCCCAGATCGCCGGCTGGCTCGGCGAGAACTTCCCCGACGACCCGGAGATGCGCGTGTCGCACGAGACGATCTACCTGTCGC
>JBKPHE010000008.1:0-15311 GCA_046744485.1 Actinomycetota bacterium
CCCGCTCCAGGGATCCATCGGCCCCAGCGTCGCCTCGCCCCCCGTAACGGCGTCTCCGACCGACCCTAAGCGTTGGCTAAGGGCAGGACGTGCCCATCCGCACAGGTCCCAAGTCCCGGAGCCGAGGTCATGGGTCCCCCCCGGCGGGCGGCCCGAGGCGATGGGTTCCGGATGGCGAACCATCACCTCGTTCACGGGAGCGGAACCTAGGACCTCGGGATCGGGCGACCCGCGCCGGTGCCGGCGGCGTCAACCGGAGCCGGGACCGCTACCGCCGCCGTCGTCCCCGGAGCCCGGGCCGCGGTTGTCGCCCCCGCCGACGTCCTCGCCGTTCTCGCGCCGCTCGACCTGGGGGCCACCGTCCCACCACGCGTCCACCCGGCTCTCATGGTCGTCGCTCTCGAACTCGACCTTCACGCCGTTGCCGTGCTCTGGCTCGGAATCGACGCTGAAGCCCTCGTTCGGCGTCGCCCCGACGACCACCACGCCCGCCGGCGAGAAGCGGAGCGTCACGACACCACCGTCCATTCGGTACGTCCGGGTGACGGCCGAGGCGTCCGCGGGCGGCGTGGCCGCAGTTGTCGTCGGCCCGCCCCCAGGCAGGCCGGTCGTCGTGGTGCCGGCCGGTTCGTCGGCTTCGGCCGCCTGGGCGACCTCGTCGGCGCTCAGCGGCCGTGGGCGGTCGTCGGTCACCTGGTCGCCGACCACCCCGATGCCCGCCCAGGCGACGCCCGCCGCCAACGCAGCCGCCACCACCCAGACGGCACCGAGCGCGAGGGATCGCCGCACGCCCCCATGGTGCCCACCCCGTGCCCTAGGCCCCGCCCAACCGCGACCTAAGCGTTGGTTAAGGACCGGCGGCTCCTCCCTGGCGAGGTGACCGCGGGCCTAGCGTGGCCCGGTGGCATCGGTGTTGGTGATCGAGGACGACCAGCGGATCCGGGAGGCGCTCGCCAGCGGTCTCGCCGGGTCCGGCCATGCCGTCCGCACCGAGGCCACCGGGGCGGCGGCGCTCGCGGCGGCCGTCGAATGGCGTCCGGAGGTGATCGTCCTCGACCTCGGCCTGCCCGACCTCGACGGTGCCGACGTACTCCGGATGCTGCGGGGCGTGTCCGAGGTGCCCGTCATCGTGGCCACCGCTCGCGACGACGAGGCCGAGATCGTGAGGCTCCTCGACTAGGGCGCCGACGACTACGTGGTCAAGCCCTACTCGGCCGGCCAGCTCGAGGCCCGGATCCGGGCGGTGCTGCGCCGCGGCGGCGCTGCTGAAGACGACGATCGGCTCCAGGTCGGCGGCCTGGTGGTCCAGCCCCGGGCCCGCAGCGCCACGCTCGACGGCCAGGACCTCGACCTCACCCGCCTGGAGTTCGACCTGCTCACCCACCTCGCCCGGCGGAGCCCCGACGTCGTCACCCGGCGTGAGCTGTTGGCCGAGGTCTGGCGCCAGCCCTACGGCGGCGCCGACAAGACCGTCGACGTCCACCTGTCGTGGCTGCGGCGCAAGCTCGGAGAGACGGCGGCCGAGCCGCGCTACCTGTACACGGTGCGGGGGGTGGGCGTGAAGCTCGACGGCCCGGACGACGGCGACCGCGCCCCGTCCGCCTCCTGAGGGCGCCCCATGCGTCGCCGGCTCCTGCTCGTGGTCGTGGCGACGACCAGCCTCGTCGTGGTGGCGTTCGCAGTGCCGCTGGGGACGCTGGTCCGTTCCGTGGCCCGTGACCGGGCCCTGAGCGCGGCCGAGCGCGACCTCGGGGCGCTGGCGCCGGTCCTGGCCCTGACCCCCGAGACCGCCGCTGTGGAGGACGCCATGGCCAGAACGGGCGCAGGTGGCGACGGACGGCTGACCGTGTGGCTCGCCGACGGCACCCGCCTCGGCGATCCCACGCCCGACGACGACCAGGCGCTCGCCCTGGCTCGCGGCCAGCGACGCTCCTTCAGCCAGGACCGCGACGGCGCCCGCGAGCTGTACACGGTGGTGGTCACCGGGACCGGCACCGCCGACGTGTCCGTGGCCAGGGCCCGCGTGCCCGAAAGCCTGCTCGACGACGGGGTGACCGCGGCGTGGGCCGCCCTGGCGGGGGTGGCCGTTGCCCTGGTGGCGGCGGCTGTCCTCATCGCCGACCGCCTGGCCCGCTCGGTGACCCGCGACGCCACCGGCCTGGCGGCCACCGCTCGGACACTGGCCTCCGGCACCGCGGAGGCCCGGGCCCGACCGGGCCCGACGCCGGAGCTTGCGGACGCTGCCCGGGCGCTCAACCTGCTGGCCGACCGCATCGACGAGCTGCGGGCCGCCGAGCGGGAGCGGGTGGCAGACCTTTCGCACCGGCTGCGCACGCCGCTCACCGCCCTGCGCCTCGACGCCGAGGCGGCCGGCGACCCCGAACTGGTGGCCGGCGTCGACCGGCTGGAGGCGGCGGTCTCGGACCTGATCCACAGCGCCCGCCGCCCGCTGCGGACCGGCCTGGTGGCCGAGAGCTGCGATCTGAGCACCGTGGCCCGCGCTCGCGCCGCCCACTGGAGCGCCTTGGCCGACGACGACGGCCGGCCCTGGACGCTCGAGGTCGAGCCGGACCGACCGGCTCGGGTGCGGCTCTCGTCCCGGGACGCAGAGGCGGCCGTCGACGCCCTGATCGGCAACGTGTTCGCCCACACGCCCGAGGGCAGCGGCTACGCCATCGCGCTGCGCCGCCACGACGGGACGGTCGAGCTCGCGGTCGATGATGCCGGGGCCGGGATCGCCGATCCCGACGCCGCGTTGGCCCGGGGGGTGACGCGGGCCGGCTCGACCGGCCTCGGCCTCGACATCGCCCGGCGCTCCGCCGAGGCCGCCTGCGGCAGCCTCGCCCTCGAGCGCTCCCCCCTGGGCGGGGCCCGGGTGCGCCTGATCCTCCCGATCGACGGCGCCGAGAGCAGCGGCCGCCACCCCGCCGGTCGCCGAGGCTAGAGCGAGCCCTTGGTGGACGGCACGACCTCCCCCTCGACTCGGGCGGCGTCGCGCAGGCAACGGGCGACGCCCTTGAACGTCGCCTCGACGACGTGGTGGGTGTTGCTGCCGGCCCTACGGCTGACGTGGAGCGTGATCCCGGCCGAATGGGCGAACGTTCGCCAGAAGTGCTCGGCCATCTCGGGGTTGAACGGCGGGTCGCCAAGGGGCAGCACCTCGCCGAACGGCACGTCGTAGACGACGAACGGACGGCCGGACAGGTCGAGCGCCACCTCGATCAGCGCTTCGTCCAGCGGGAACAGCCCGCTGCCGAACCGGCGGATCCCCGCCTTGTCGCCGAGGGCCTCGTCGAACGCCTCGCCCACCACGATGGCCACGTCCTCGACGGTGTGGTGGCCGTCGACGTGGAGGTCGCCCTGGGCCTCGACCGTCAGGTCGAACCCGCCGTGGCGCCCGAGCTGGTCGAGCATGTGGTCGAAGAACGGCAGGCCGGTGGCCGCGTGGACCTTGCCGTCGGGGCCGTCGAGGTCGATCGCCACCGACACCGACGTCTCCTTGGTCGTGCGCCGGCGCCGGGCTGACCGGGTCACGACAGCACCTCGGCGAGGGCGGCGAGGAAGGCGTCGTCCTCGGCCGGGGTGCCGATCGTTACACGCAGGCAGCCGTCGAGGCGGGGCCAGGCGGCGCAGTTGCGGATCAGCACCGAGCGGTCCAGGAGCGCCTGCCACACCGCAGCGCCGTCCTGCTCTCGCGGCCGGAACAGGACGAAGTTGGCGTCGGACCGCCATACGTCCACCGGCAGCTCGGCGAGGGCGGCGGACACCCGGCCGCGCTCCTCGACCAGCGCTGCGACCCGCGCCCGCATCTCCTCCGTGAACGACAGCGCCAGCGTGCCCGCCAGCTGCTTCACCACGTCGAGGTGGTAGGGCAGCACCACCTTGTCCAGCTCCGCCACGAGGCCGACGGGACCGACCAGGTAACCGAGCCGCGCGCCGGCCATCGACCAGGTCTTCGAGAACGTGCGGGTGACGACGACCCCCCAGCGGTCGTCGACCAGGCCGAGGGCGGACCACGGGGCGAACTGGCCATAGGCCTCGTCGACGACGACGATGCCGGGCGCCATGTCCGCGACGGCGATCACCGTCTCCTCGGACTCGGCCATGCCCGTGGGGTTGTTGGGTGAGCACAGGAACGTGATCTCCGGATCGTGCGCGGCCACGACCCGTCGGACCTCGTCGAGGTCGAGCGTGAAGTCGTCGGAACGGTCGCCCACCGCGACACCGGTCGCGGTGATGCGGGCGATGTGGCTGTGCAGTGCGTACGTGGGCTCGAACACCGCGGCCCGACGGCCGGGTCCGCCGAAGGTGAGCAACAGCGTCTGGAGCACCTCGTTGGACCCGTTGGCCGCGAACACCTGCTCCGGCGCCACGCCGTGGTGCTTGGCGATGGCCTCCCGCAGCGTGCGGTACCCGCGGTCGGGATAGCGGTGCCACTCGATCGTGGCCAGCGCCTCGCCCAACCGGCGGGTGAACGCCGCCGGCGGCGCCTCCGGCGCCTCGTTGGTGTTGAGCCGGACCGCGACGTCGACCTGGGGCGAGTGGTAGCCGGACATCAAGGCCAGGTCGTCACGGGGTGCGAGCGTCATGCCGGCTGCCCGGCATCGTGCGACCTCAGGCGAACCGACTCGGCGTGGGCGGGCAGTCCTTCGTAGTCGGCCAGGGCCTCGACGTGGGGCGCGACCTGCGCCAACCCTTCGGGCGGCACCACCACGGCGTGGATGTGCTTGCAGAAGTCGTCCACGCGCAGGGCGCCCGAGAACCGTGCCGAGCCGGAGGTGGGCAACACGTGGTTTGCCCCGGCCAGGTAATCGCCGATCGATGCCGGAGCCGAGGGGCCGCAGAACACGGCGCCCGCGTGCCGCACCTGCGGCAGCAGCACCTCCCAATCGTCCACCAGCAGCTCGAGGTGCTCGGGGGCGATGGCGTTGGCGACCGCCAGCGCCTGCTCGGCTCCGTCGGTCAGCACGGCGTAACCGCCCTCCGCCAGGGTGGCCTCCAGATGGCGGCGCCGGGGTGAGCGCGGGACGAGCCGGTCGACCGCCCCGCAGACGGCGTCGACGACGGCGGCGTCCCAGCTGATGAGCCAGGCCAGCCCGTCGGGGCCGTGCTCGGCCTGGACCAACACGTCGATGGCTGCGTGCTCGGCCGGGGTGGAGGCGTCGGCCACGACCACCACCTCGGACGGTCCCGCGAACGCCGAAGGAACCCCCACGAGCCCCAGGCCGGCGACCTCCCGCTTGGCCTGGGCCACGCGCGCGCTGCCGGGCCCGACCACCACGTCCACCGGGCGGATCGATTCGGTGCCGTACGCCAGTGCCGCGATCGCCGCCGGACCGCCGACCCGGTACACCTCGTCCGCGCCGGCGACGGCGGCGGCGGCCAGGATCCCGTCATCGACCGAGCCGTCGGAACCCGGGGCGGTGACCAGCACGACCTCGGGCACGCCCGCCACCCGGGCGGGCACGACGGTCATGAGCACCGTGGAGACGAGCGGGGCGGCGGCGCTGGGCACGTAGCAGCCGGCGCGGTCGACGGGTAGTACCAGCTCCCGGATCTCGATGGCGCCGTTGCGGTGCACCACGGCGGGCCGCAGCTGGGCGGCGTGGTAGGCGCTGATGTTGGCGTGGGCGACCTCGAGGGAGGCCCGCAGGCGGGCCGGCACGCGGTCGAGCGCGGCGACGACGTCGGTGGGCGGCACCCGGAGCGCGTCGACCCGCACCCCGTCGAAGCGCTGGACCAGCGAGCGGAGCGCGGCGTCGCCTCCGTCGCGTACCTCCGCCAGCACGGCGCGCACATCGTCGATGGGCGGCTCGACCTGGGTGGCGGGGCGCGGCAGCCGCGAGCGCAGGTCGGCGGTCCCGGATCCACGCAGGTCGAGGCGGCGGAGCACGGAGCAACGCTAGCGGCGGGGCGTGGAGCGACCCCATCGGGTTGCGGGTAGAACCGGCACATGGAAAGCGACCGCGCCGAGCTCTCGGCCCTGGCGACGACACTCGACGACCTGGCGACCCGCATCACCGCCGTCGGGGATCGCTACCGCGAGTCGACCCGGCCCGAGGTGGCCGATGGCCTCTACGAGGTCGAACGATCGCTGCTGACCGCGAGCCGCCAGCTCGAGCGGGTCATGCGGTCGATGCGTTGATGCCCGCCCGCACGAGGTACTGGCCCCAACAGACAGCGACGGCGCCCTCGCGGGGCGCCGTCGCGGCGACGCCAGGCGGCGGATCCCAGCGTCGCATTGGAACCAGGTGGCGGGAACCTGGTCTTCACCCAAGTTATCGCTCATGGCAGGGCAGAGGGTGCGCGACGAGGCGACATTTCTTTGCAATACGTTCACGACCCGTTGTCTTTCGGATCGCAGGATGCTCGGATCAACTCGATCAGAAGGTGAACGCCGACGGACAGGTGTCTGCCAACACGCAGGCGTCGCACCGGGGCTTGCGCGAAGTGCACACCCGGCGGCCGTGCAGGATGAGGCGCAGGCTGAGCGCGCCCCGCTCGTCGGCCCTGACCATGGGGTTCAGCTCGAGCTCGACCTTCACCGGGTCGGTCTGCCGGGTGAGCCCGAGCCGGTGTGACAGTCGCAGCACGTGGGTGTCGACCGGTAGGCCGGGTTCACCGAGGGCCACGCTGCGGACCACGTTGCCGGTCTTGCGGCCCACCCCCGGCAGGGTGACCAGGTCGGACAGCTTGTGCGGCACCTCGCCGCCGAACCGCTCGACCAGCGCCGCCGCCATCCCCATCAGGCTGCGCGTCTTGTTGCGGAAGAACCCCGTCGACTGGATGATCGTCTCGAGCTCGGCCGGATCGGCGGCCGCCAGGTCGGCCGGCCGCGGGTACTTGGCGAAGACCGCCGGCGTGACCATGTTGACGCGCTCGTCCGTGGTCTGCGCGGACAGGATCGTGGCCACCAGCAGTTCGTAGGGGTTGGAGTGGTCGAGCGCGCACAGCTCGGTGGCCGTCCCCGGGTACTCCTCGGCGAGCCGGTCGGCGACGACGCGGGCACGTCCCTTGGGACTCCGTGGTCGACCGCCGCTCATTGCTCCCGACGTCCGCTCATCGCTTGCGGACACTACCGGGCGAGCATCGCGCCCCGACTGGGCCCCGGCCTGCTACACCGGCGACCATGGCACTGCGGTCACCGGCGTTGCCCGCGGCGCTGGCGGCGACGCTGTTCGTGGTCGCTCTCGGGGGCATCCACCCCGAGCCCGACGCCCGAACAGATGGCGCCGGCGCCGCCCCGGGTTCGGCGTCCACGGCCGGGTTTCCGGGCCGGAACGAGCCCCGCCGGCTCGACGAGCAGGCGGCCGCCATAGCCAGGGCGAACGCGGCCTACGCGGCCGAACACCCGCGGACGTTCACGCTGGTGGCCACCGGCGACGTCCTGCTCCACACGGCCCTGTGGGATCAGGCCCGCAGCGATGCCGCCTCGGCGGGAGACCCCGGCGGCCACGATTTCGGTCCCATGCTCGCCGGCATCCGACCGGTGGTGAGCGGGGCCGACGTGGCGATCTGCCACATGGAGACGCCGGTCGCCCCACCCGGCGGGCCGTTCTCGAGCTATCCCAGCTTCTCCGTCCCCCCGGAGATCGCCCCGGCGCTGGCGGCCACCGGCTACGACGCCTGCACGACGGCGTCCAACCACACCTACGACCGGGGTGCCGAGGGGGTGAAGCGGACCCTCGACGCGCTCGACGCGGCCGGCATCCGCCATGCCGGGTCCGCTCGGAACCCACAAGAGGCCGGCACCACGACCCTGCTCGACGTCGACGGGGTCAGGCTCGCGCTCCTCTCGTACACGTTCGGCTTCAACGGCGTCCCGGCCCCCGGCGGCGAGACGTGGCGATCGAACCCCATCGACGAGCGCCGGATCCTCGCCGACGCCGGCGCCGCCCGGCGGCGGGGCGCCCAGGTCGTCGTCGTGGCCCTCCACTGGGGCGACGAGTACAACCATGACCCCAACGGGCAGCAGCAGGCCCTGGCCCCGAGGCTCATCCGGTCACCCGACATCGACCTGTTGCTGGGCCACCACGCCCACGTGGTGCAGCCGATCGAGGCCATCGGCGACGAGTGGGTCGTCTACGGCATGGGCAACCTGGTGTCCAACCAGGGCTCCCAGGGCCCGGACAAGCTGGAGGGGCTGCTCGTACGGTTCAGGTTCACGGAGCAGCCCAACGGCCGCTGGCGCGTCACCAGCGCCGAGTTCTCGGCGGTGCTCACGGACGATCGCGGGCCGATCCGGGTGCTGGACGTGCGGCGGGCGCTCGCCGATCCCGGCACGGACCCGAGCCTCCGCCCTCGCCTGCAGACCGCCTGGCAGCGCACCGCCGCGATCGCGGGTGCCCGGGGCGCGTCGGCTCACGGGTTGCGCCCGATCGCCTCCTAGCCCCTGCGTGCCACCACTTAGTGTCGGAACGTGCGACAACTCGAGGTCAAGCGACAGCTCTCCGCCGCCGACATCCAGGCGGTCAGCGGGCTGGTCCGGGCGGCCGAGCGGGCCGACGGCCATCAGCCCCTGGACGAGCACCGTTTCCTCGACGCCGCGGTCGGCGGCGGCCACGACTTCGCCGGACTGCTGGCCTGGCCATCGGGGGACGACCACCCCGTCGCCTACGCCAACGTCATTCGGGGCGACCGGCGTTGGGAGCTGGAGCTCGTGGTCGATCCCCGGCACCGCGACAAGCTCGACGACATCGGCCCGTCCATGCTGTCGGCGGCGCTCGACGTGGTGCGGCACGAGGGCGGCGGCCACGTGCACCTCTGGGTGTACAAGCCGACGCCGGCGCACGACCGCATGGCGGAGGCGGTCGGGCTGGCCCGCGGCCGCGACCTGTGGCAGCTCCGCCGACCGCTCCCGGTGGGTGAGCCCTACGCCCTCGAGACCCGGGCGTTCGAGGTCGGCCGGGACGAAGAGGCCTGGCTCGAGGTCAACAATCGGGCCTTCGACTGGCACCCGGAGCAGGGCGGCTGGACACTCGACGACCTGCGCAGCCGCGAGGCGGAGCCGTGGTTCGATCCCTCCGGCTTCCTGCTGCACGAGCGGGACGGGCGGCTGGCTGGCTTCTGCTGGACCAAGGTCCACGCCGACCACGAGCCACCTCTGGGGGAGATCTACGTGATCGCCGTCGACCCGGCCGTGCACCGTCGGGGCCTGGGTCGGGCGCTGACTCTCGCCGGCCTGGACCACCTTGCCGGCAGGGGGCTGACCGTCGGCATGCTCTACGTCGACGCGACCAACGAACCGGCCAACAAGCTCTACGCCGACCTGGGCTTCACCCGCGACCACACGGACCGCGCCTACGTCGGTGACGTTCCGGACCGCTCCGGCGCCTAGTGCCGCGCTCGCTAGCCCGTTCCCACCCCCAGGGCGTTGCCGATCCCGAACGTGATCAGCGCTGGCACCACCGTGAACAGCACCTGGCGGGCGATCGCCCGGGCGATCGGCCGGTCGGTGGAACGGCCGATGAGCCACCCGACGACCGCCGCCGCCAGCACGCCGAGGACCAGCGACGCCACCTTGGCGGCGGCGCCCGACGTCACGAACCACGGGACCAGCGGGACCAGCGCGCCGATGGAGAACGACACGAACGACGATGCCGCCGCCGCCAGCGGCGAGCCGAGCTGCTGGGGATCGATCCCCAGCTCCTCGCGAGCGTGGGCCTCGAGCGCCATGTCGGGATCGCTCATCAGGGCCTCGGCCACGTCGCGGGCCTGCTCCGGCGCGAGGCCGCGCTGCTCGTAGATGTCGGCCAGCTCGCGGGTCTCGTGCTCGGGGCGGCGGCGCAGCTCGCGGGCCTCGATCCGCAGCTCCCGCAGCAGCAGCTCGGACTGCACCCGCATGGAGTTGTACTCGCCGGCCGCCATGGAGATGGCACCGGCGACGAGCCCGGCGAGGCCGGCCAGCCGGACCACCGCGGGCTGGGGATCGGCCCCGGCCACCCCCAGGATCAGTCCCATGTTGCTGACCAAGCCGTCGCTGACCCCGAAGACCGCGGCCCGCATCGCCCCGCCCTGGATGTCCCGATGGTGGAACTCCGGATGTGCGGAGGCAGCGCGAGCGGGGCGCCCGACGGCCGCCCGGGGCCGCGCCGAGTCCGCATCGATGATCCGCCAGAACGAGGGCACGGTGGCACGGTACCGGGGGTCACGACCGCTACCGCCGTACCCTGGCGGTCGTGCCCTCCCGCTACGACGTGGACCGCGACGCGCTCGGGAGGATCCTGGGCGACGAGCCGCGGTACCGGGTCGACCAGGTGTGGGACGGCCTCTACCGCCAACTGGCGTCTCCCGCCGAGCTGACCGCCCTCCCCTTGGCCCTGCGGGCCCGGCTCGACGACGACCTGCCGGCGGCGCTGTCGGGCATGGCGGAGTCGATCGGCCGGTCCGGCGCGACCGTGAAGTGGCTCTTCGGTCTCGAAGGAGGAGCCCACATCGAGACCGTGGTGATGCACTACCGCGACCGCACGACCGTGTGCGTCTCGACCCAGGCGGGATGCGCCATGGCCTGCGGGTTCTGCGCCACGGGCCAGGGCGGCTTCGATCGCCACCTCACCACCGGCGAGATCGTCGAGCAGATCGTGCGCGGCGCCCGCCGGGCCCGTGACGATGGCCGGCGGCTGGGCAACGTCGTGTTCATGGGCATGGGTGAGCCCCTCGCCAACTACGACCGGGTGTGGCCCGCCGTCGAGCGTGCGCACGACGACCTCGGCCTGTCGGCCCGCCACCTCACGTTGTCGACCGTGGGCCTCGTGCCCGGGATTCGCCGGCTGGCCACCGAGGACCTGCCGGTGAACCTGGCGGTGTCGTTGCACGCCGCCAACGACGCCCTGCGAGACGAGCTGGTGCCGATCAACCGGCGGTACCCGCTCAGCGTTCTGGCGGGCGCCTGCGCCGACTACCTGCGGGCCAAGGGCCGCCGCCTGTCCTTCGAGTGGGCGCTGATCGACGGCACCAACGACCGGCGGCTCGACGCTCGGGAGCTCGCGGACCTAGCCCGCACGTTGCCGCTGCCGGCGCACGTGAACCTCATCCCGCTCAACCCCACGCCCGGCTACCCGACCCGGGGGACGCCGCCGGACGGTGTTCGCCGGTTCCGACGATGGCTCCGGGACCTCGGTGTCAACGCCACCGTGCGCCGCAACCGCGGCACCGACATCGACGCCGCCTGCGGCCAGCTCGCAGCCCCAGCCCGAGACAGGTCTCCCGCTCCCACGGCCGCTCGGACCGGGGGAGCGGGCAGCACGGTCGAACTCCGACCCGCTCGGGTGGGCTCGGTCACCGGACCAGGACGGTGACGTCGTCGCCGGCACGGACGGCGTCGACGAGCCTCTCCCCGCGCCGCACCCGGGCGCCCGGCCAGATCACCGAGCGCACCACATCTCCGTCGACCCGGGCGCCGGCGCCGATCACCGACGTGCCGCGGTTGGCGGCCAGGTTGGCGGCCAGGTAGCGCGCCGGTGTCCCGCAGTCGAGGCAGGGCCCGTCCCAGCGGACGACGTCGATCTCGCCGGAGGCGGCCAGCGCTCGCCACGACGCCTCGTAGAGGCCCGACGGCACCGGGGCCAACCGCGCCACCTCGGACCATGGCATGAGGGCGGCGGCGATGCGGCTGGCGGGCCCCAGCCGCGCCTCGGGTCCGGCCAGCGCCAGCCTGATCCGGGCGCCGTCGGCTCCGGCGACGAAGGCGGCCAGCGAGCCGGGGCACCAGGTGTCACCGTTGAGGACCAGCGTGGCGCGGCCGTCGATCCACGGCCGGAGCCGCCCCAGGGCGCCGGCGGTGCCGAGCGCCTGTGGTTCCTCGACCGAGACGTGGACCCGGCCGTCGAGGTGGGCCTCGATGGGCTTGCGGGCGTGATGGACGTTGACGGCGACCGCGGACGTGGCGGAGCGCGCCCGGTCGAGCGCGTGGTCGATGAGCGGCACCCCGTCCACGGGACAGAGCGGCTTGGGAAGCACCCATGTGAGCGGGCGAAGCCTGGCCCCCTCGCCGGCCGCCAGGACGACGGCACAGATCTCGGTTGCGCCTGCGCTCCGGGAATCGGGCATCATCGCCTCCATGACCATTCACCCGAGGGGGCTCGGCTCATGACCCTTCATCCTCGGGGGCTGCGCCCCCGCACCCCATCGTCATCGGGTCGTCGTAAGGCGCTCGCGCGGTCGACTGGTCCCGAGCAGCGCTCATGACCACCATCGTGCAGGGAATCGGCGGGCTGCGGGACCTCGTGGGCCAACACCTCGGCTACAGCGACTACGTCGAGATCACCCAGGACCAGGTGAACCTGTTCGCCGACGCCACCGGCGACCACCAGTGGATCCACGTGGACGTCGAGCGAGCCAAGCGCGAGAGCCCGTTCGGGGGTCCGATCGCCCACGGCTACCTGACCCTGGCGCTCGGGCCCCGCTTGGCCCCGCAGGTGACGCGGGTCGAGGGCATCAAGATGGCAGTGAACTACGGCTGCGACCGGGTGCGACTCCCGTCGCCGGTCCCGGTGGGGTCGAAGCTGCGGCTCGGCATCGAGCTGCTCGAGGTCAGCGAGATCGCCGGTGGAGTGCAGGTGAAGGAGCGGTTCACGTTCGAGGTCGAGGGCGCGGCCAAGCCCGCCTGCGTGGCCGAGAACCTGTTCCGCTACTACGAGTAGCCCACAACCTCGATGGGGCGGATCTCAGGCCGAGAGGCGCGACCGCACCGCCGCCCAGCCGGGCAGCGCCCGCACGCTCGCCAGGTCGGGCTCGCCGTCGAGCAAGCCCGGGGCGTGGAAGCCGGCGTCCACCGCCGCCTCCACCCACCGGAGCGCCTCCTCGGGCTGACCCGCCCGGGCCCACGAGCATGCGACCTCGAACGCCGTCTGCGGCGGGCTCTGCGGGCCGGCCGCGAACACCTGCTCGCCCACCTCGGCCGCCGCCTGGAAACGCTCGGCGTAGTGCAGGTGGGTCTGCAGCCCGCTGGCCGCCTCGACGCCGGACCGGCCCGACGCCACCAGTCGCTCCGCCACCGGCACCGCCCGACCCCGGTCCGCCAGCAGCGTGGCGGGTACGAGGTTGGGCGGGCCCCCGGGATCCTGGCTGTAGGCCGCCTCGAACAGGTCGTCGGCCATTTCCAGCGGACCGGTGAGCAGGGCGATGCTCGCCCGCAGGAAGGCATTCCCACCTCCTCCGGCCTGGCGCATGATCGCCGCCGCCCGGTCGCCCTCGCCGGCGCGCAGGGCATTCCACGCGCGGGTCTCGGCCTCCGCGGTCGAGGCCCGCGGCGAGAGGTCGGGCAGCGCACCAGCCCCCGGTGGCCTGACGACCTGGAGGTTGGGGCTCCCCCGCCGTCTCATGCGGCGGCCGAAGCCGCGGCCCGACCCCGATCGGCCGCCCCCTTCCGGTGCATCGACGTCGAACACGCCGGTGCGCTGCCCGGCGCGCAGCTCCTGGAAGTTCATGTAGGCGAAGAGCCCGAAGAACAGCAGGCCGAACAGGCCGATGAACGACGCCCGGTAGGCGAGGAACCCGGCGACGATGGCGGCGCCGATCGAGAGCTTGCAGGCGTTCTCGAACCCGACCAGCTCTTCGGCCACGTGGCCCCCGTCTAGCGGCCTGATCGGCAGCAGATTGAACACCGCCCACCAGATGCTGACCCACTGCATGTAGTAGAGCACCGGCGCCCAGCTGAAGAACCCCTGGTCGAACGCGTAGTCGATGCGCTGCTGGAGGCCCCAGTCGGTCTCGTAGAACACGAACCGGGCTGGTACCCCGAGCACCAGCAGCTGCGTCAGCGCACCGGAGAGGCTCACCAGGATCGACTTGGGCTTGCTGAGTGCCCGCCGGCCGCCGCCGGTGGGCACGGTGAAGCCACCGAAGCCGTGCAACACGATCGCCGAGCGCTGCCCGAGCAAGCGGTAGGTCACGGCGTGGCCCAGCTCGTGGACGAGCACCGACACGAACACGATGACGGCGAATGCGAACACCACCCACAGCGGCTCGAGGCGGATCCCGAACAGGAAGGCGACGACGACGAAGAACGGCTCGACCCGCACGGGGATGCCGAAGATCCGGAAATGCGCCCTTGCCACGAAGGCAGCGTAGGCGCGGCCGCCACCGGCCACGTGATCGAGCGACGGGCATGCGGACGCCGCCGACCGTTTGTCGGGCGCCGCGGGCACCCCCGTACCATGCGGCCGATGGTTGCCGCCCGCATGCCGGAGACCCTCCCCGAGGGCGACGACAAGGTGCGGGCGGTGCGGGACATGTTCGACGCCATCGCCCCCCGCTACGACCTGGTCAATCGGGTCATGACGTTCCGCATGGACGTTGGCTGGCGGCGGCGGGCCGTCGGGTCCCTGGCCTTGCCGCCCGGCTCGAGGGTGGTGGACCTCGCCTGCGGGACCGGGGACCTGTGCCGCGAGCTGGCGTCCGCGCGGCTCGTGCCCCTCGGCGTCGACCTGTCGTTCGGCATGCTGGCGGCCGCCCGAACGGATGCCCCGCTCGTCCAGGGCGACGTGCTGCACCTGGCCCTGCGTGCCCGGTCGGTCGACGGAGTCACCTGCGGCTTCGCCCTGCGCAACCTGGTGGCGCTGCCGCCGTTCCTCGCCGAGCTGGCGCGCGTGCTGCGCCCCGGAGGGCGCATCGCCCTGCTCGAGGTCGCGACGCCGCCCAACCGCCTGCTGCGCTGGGGGCACCGGGCCTACTTCGGCAGGGTGGTGCCGGTCATCGGCGGCCTGCTGTCGGACGGCTCCGCCTATCGCTACCTGCCCCGCTCGGTCGCCTACCTGCCGGCCCCGGACGACATGCGCCGGCTGGTCACCGACGCCGGCTTCGCAGACGTCGACCGGCGCCTGCTCTCCGGGGGCATCGCCCAGCTCGTCCTGGCCACGAGGGCATCGTGACGGCGCCGCTGGCACGCACCCGCCGGCTGGACGCGGACGTCGACCTGCTCCGCTTCGCCGGGCGCGACGGTGTGCTGTTCGAGCGTGGGCGCGCCGGGCTCGCCGGCCGAGGCTGCGCGGCCCGCATGCCGTGGCCAGGCGGCGATCCGGCCGCGGCCGCGCGTTCGGTGGCAGACGCCCTGGCCGGCATCGAGGTCGACGACGAGGTGCGGCTGGCGGGTTGCGGCCCGGTGGCATTCGGAACCCTACCGTTCACGCGCGGGGCGCCCAGCGAGCTCGTCGTCCCGGCCGTCGTCGCCGGCCGCGCCGACGACGGCACCCGATGGGTCACAACGATCGACGACGTGGCCGCGGATCCCGACCGCCCGCAGCTCCAGGCCGAGGTTGACCCGCTTCCCGCGGTGCGGCGGTTCGCCGTCACCGCACAGCGCGATCCGGAGG
>JBKPHE010000256.1:0-14751 GCA_046744485.1 Actinomycetota bacterium
GACGACCGCTTTGCCCTGGTGTTCCCCTTCACCCACGTGGCCGGCGGCCTGTACATGTACGCGGCCATGGCCCACGGGTTCACGCTCCTGCTCGACGAGGCCTTCGATCCCGAGACCACGCCCCATCTCCTGCGCCGCGAGCGGGTCACCCAGGGCGGGGCCGGCACCTTCTTCCACCAGGTGTACCTCCAGGCTCAGCGGGCGCTGCCCGAGGGGGAGCGCCTGTTCCCGCATGTCCGCACGTTCCCTGGCGGGGGCGCGCCCAAGCCGCCGAGCCTGCACTACGACCTCAAGGCGGCGTTCGGCGTCGGGGTGGTCTCGGGCTACGGGCTGACCGAGGCACCCGTCCTCACCATGAACGACGCTGGCGACGACGATCGGGTCCTGGCAACCACCGAGGGCCGGGCCGTGGAGGGAACCGACCTGCGCATCGTCCGCGCCGACGGGTCGGAGGCCGAGCCCGGTGAGGAGGGTGAGGTGCGGGCGCAAGGCCCGCAGGTCACGCTCGGCTACCTCGACGCGGCGTTGGACGCCGATGCTTTCGACTCAGACGGCTGGTTCCGCACCGGCGACCTGGGCCGCCTCGACGAGGGGGGCAACCTCGCCATCACGGGGCGGCTGAAGGACGTGATCATCCGCAAGGGCGAGAACATCCCGGCCAAAGAGGTCGAGGACCTCCTGTTCACGCACCCCAAGGTCGCCGACGTGGCGGTGATCGGCCTGCGGGACCCGGAGCGCGGTGAGCGGGCCTGCGCGGTCGTCGTACCCGCCGCCGGGCATGACCCTCTCGGTTTCGAGGAGATGACCGCGCACCTGCTCGACGCCGGGCTCATCACGCGGAAGCTGCCCGAGCAGCTCGAGATGTTGGACGCCCTCCCCCGGAACCCCTCGGGCAAGGTCCTCAAGTTCGAGCTCCAGGCCAGGTTCCAGGACTGAATTTCGTCTCGCCCGTCACCCCACCCGGGTGACGGGCGACGTGCCGCGGAGGGCAGCGAGCGTGCGCTTCAGTCCCGCGATGCCGGCCAGGGCACCCACCCGGTGGCCGTTGATCAGCTCGCGCTGGCAGGCGCCGTCGCCGTCCCACGCCTGGGCGCAGCCGGCGGGATCGACGTTCGCCAGCGCCAGGATCGCCCCGCTACAGCCCATCGCCGGGCCCTGGAGCAACACCGACGCGCTGCCGGTGTACAGGCCGATGGGCAGTGCGTCGGCCTCCAAAGCCAGGCGTTCGGGGTCACCGGTCGAGTCCTTGAGGCCGCCGATCGGCAGCTCGCCCAGCAGATCGACCGGGATGCCGGGCCGAGACACCGTGGGGAAGTGGTAGCCGAGGACCGGGACGTCGACGGTGCCGACAACGGCCTCGTAATACGCACGGGGGTCGTCGACGCCCGGCGGCGACAGAACCAGCAGGGCGTCGGCGCCGTCGCCAGCGGCCCGCTGCGACAGCGCCACCGCCTGCCGGGCCGAGGGCGCGCCCGTCCCGGCCAGCACCGGCACCCGGCCGTCCACGGCGTCGCGCACGGCGGCGATGAGGGCGGTGCGCTCGTCGGGGTCGAGCGTGGCGGCTTCCCCGGTCGAGCCGGCCACCACCACCCCGCGGACGCCGGCGTCCACCAACGCGGCGGCGTGGGCCGCGGTCGCGGGCGCATCGACGCCGCCATCCCGGTCGAACAGGGTCACGAGGGCGACCCCGACGCCCTCGAAGGGTGCGACACGCGGGTGCATCGCCGTGACCCTAAACGCCCGCGTCATGATCGGACCCATGATCGACGTCGATGACTTCCTGTACTTCCTGGACGATGCGCTCGAGGGGATGGTCGCGACGGTGACCGAGCTCGGCGACGAGCTCGCCAACCGCCGGCTGGACCTGGCGGACGCCAATTCGCCGTACGCCATCCTGTATCACTGCCTGGCGGTGATGGAGTACTGGGGCGGCGCAATGGTGGCGGGGCGCACCATCGAGCGCGACCGGGACGCGGAGTTCCGGGCGAGCGGCCCGGTGGACGGGCTGGTCCGGCGGACGCAGCAGGCGCGCCGCCAGCTCGACGCCGACATCGCCGACCTCGAGCCGCTCGCGGCACCGCGTCGCACGCCCGAGCCCGAGGACGCCGACCTGCCGCTGGCCCGGACCCAGGGCGGCGTCCTCATGCACGTCTACGAGGAGCTGGCGCAGCACCGGGGGCAGATGGAGGTCACCCGCGACGTGCTGCGAGCGGCCTGGGCCCGCTCGTCCGGGTCAGCCGGCGGCTGACCACAGCGGCTCGGGCACCTCGAAGCCCACCGGCACGCCCCAACTGTTGCGATAGGCGACCTTGTGCGCCTGTCGACGGGGCGCCACGGCCCAGCGGCCCGTGGGATACCCGAACGAGACGCAGCAGGCGTTGAGCCAGCCCTCGTCGCCGGGGACACCGAGGATCTCGAGCGATTTGGGGCCGTGGAAATGGCCGAGCACGGTCGTGAGCGAGGTCCCCACACCCTCGGCCCGCGCCGCGAGCATGGCGCTCCAGACCGCGGGGTAGATCGAGCCACCGCTGGGGTCGTACTGGACGAAGGCGAAGAGGAACAGGGGCACATCCTCGAAGTGGTCGGCGAGGTGCTGGGCCGAGCGCACGACCTTGGCCGTCTGCACGCTGGCCCGGGAATCGGGTGTGGCCTCGATCGCGGCCAAGCGGTCGGCGTAGACGGTGTCCCACAACTGGCGGAGGCTGTCCCGGTAGAGGGGACCGAGCTTCGCCTTGACCTCGGGGTCGTCGACGAGGAGGAACCGCCAGAGCTGCGTGTTGCCACCGCTGGGGGCCCGCACGGCGGCGTCGAGGATGCGGGCCTGTACGTCGATGGGGATGGGGTCGGGCCGGACCCGGCGCATGGCGCGGGTGGTGTAGAGCGCTTCGTAGACGTCCATCCCCTGGGTCTAGCCGGTCCTGGGGCGCGCCGCCGTAGGCTGGTCTGTCCGCCCTCTGAGGCGATCCCCGGAAGGAACCCTCTCGTGAAGACCCGTGCCGACCTTCGCAACGTGGCCATCGTGGCCCACGTCGACCACGGCAAGACCACGCTCGTCGACCAGATGCTCTGGCAGTCGGGCGCCTTCCGGGACAACCAGGACGTCGGCGAGCGCGTCCTCGACTCGATGGATCTCGAGCGCGAGAAGGGCATCACGATCCTGGCCAAGAACACCGCCGTGCGCTACGGCGACGTGAAGGTCAACATCGTCGACACCCCGGGCCACGCCGACTTCGGCGGCGAGGTCGAGCGGGGCCTGTCGATGGTCGACGGGGTGCTGCTGCTGGTCGACGCGTCCGAGGGCCCGCTGCCTCAGACCCGATTCGTGCTGCGCAAGGCGCTGGCGGCCCGTTTGCCCGTGGTCCTGGTCGTCAACAAGGTCGACCGCCCGGACGCCCGCATCGCCGAGGTCGTGAACGAGGTGGAGGAGCTGGTCCTCGACCTGGACGCTGCGCTCGAGCAGCTCGACTTCCCGATCGTCTACTGCGTCGCCCGCCAGGGAAGGGCGTCGCTCGACCGGCCCGCCGATGGCGCCGGGCTGCCCGAGGGTGAGGGCCTGAAGCCCCTACTCGACCTCCTGATCGAACACATCCCCGCCCCCACGTACGATCCCGATGCGCCGCTCCAGGCCCTGGTCACCAACCTCGACGCGTCGCCCTACCTCGGTCGCCTGGCGTTGTGCCGCATCCGCAGCGGCACCCTGCGCAGGGGCCAGACGGTCGCCTGGTGCCGCACGGACGGCCGCGTCGAGCGGGCCAGGCTCACCGAGCTGTACGTGACCGACGCCCTCGACCGGGTTCCGGCACAGTCGGCGGGGCCGGGCGAGATCGTGGCCATCGCCGGCATCCCCGACATCACCATCGGCGAGACGCTGGCCGACCCCGACGATCCCCTGCCCCTGCCGGTCATCAGCATCGACGAGCCCAGCCTGTCGATGACGGTCGGCACCAACACCTCGCCGCTGGCGGGCCGCGAGGGCACCCAGCACACCGCCCGCCTGATCCGCAACCGGCTGGACCAGGAGCTGGTCGGCAACGTGAGCATCCGGGTGCTCCCGACCGAGCGGCCCGACGCCTGGGAGGTGCAGGGCCGGGGCGAGCTGCAGCTGGCCGTGCTGGTCGAGATGATGCGGCGCGAGGGCTTCGAGCTGACGGTGGGCAAGCCGCAGGTGCTGACCCGCGAGATCGACGGCGTCGTGCACGAGCCGGTCGACCGCGTGACCGTGGATGCGCCCGAGGAGTACCTCGGCGTGGTCACCCAGTTGCTCGCGCTGCGGAAGGGTCGGATGGAGCAGGTCGTCAACCACGGCACCGGCTGGGTCCGCCTCGAGCACCTCGTGCCGGCGCGGGGCCTGGTGGGCTTCCGCACCGAGCTCATGACCGAGACCCGGGGCACGGCGCTGCTCCACCACGTGTCCGAGCGCCTGGAGCCGTGGGCGGGCGAGATCCGGCCCCGCCGCAACGGCTCGTTGGTGGCCGACCGTTCCGGGACCACCACGGCCTTCTCGCTGCTCAACCTGCAGGACCGGGGCCTGTTGACGGTCGGAGCGGGCGTCGAGGTCTACGAGGGCATGATCATCGGGGAGAACGCCCGCGCGGCAGACATGGACGTCAACCCCACGAAGGAGAAGAAGCTCACCAACATGCGGTCGTCGACGGCCGAGAGCTTCGAGAAGCTCATCCCAGCCCGGTGGCTGTCGCTGGAGCAGGCGCTGGAGCACATCGCCGATGACGAGTGCGTGGAGGTGACACCCCGTTCCGTCCGCCTTCGCAAGGTGACGCTCGACCAGGCCACCCGCGCCCGGGCGGCCAAGCGGAAGAGCGTCTGAAGGGGGCAGCGATGCCGCTGGAGCGAGACGGGTAGCCGCCCGGCGTACCGTGCTGGGTCGATACCGCCCCGCCGGAGCCCGCGGCCGCCGTCCGCTTTAGGGCGGGCTGTTCGAGTCTGTGTGATCAACCGTCTCCCGGCCGCTCGCCGTCGGCCTCTTGGGCGTTGTCGGCGTTGCCCGACCCTGACGCGGCGGCTCGACGCCGATCCAGCTCGTCGGCCGTCTCCTCGAGCTCGTCGTCGAGGCGGGCGAGCGATCCGACCTCGGTCTCGCCCCGACGGGCCTCGAGCGCGATCGACGCGACGACCAGCACCACCGATGCGATCAGGAGCGGTATGCGGTTGTCCCCGATCCAGCCGACCAGGTCGTCGAGCGGCGACTCGAACGTCTCACCGACCAGGCGGATCAGCCAGAGCCGGGTGATCGTCCCCGCCAGGTTGACGGCGAAGAATGCCCGCAGGGGCATGCCCGCGGCCCCGGCGAACAGGCAGATGTAGTTGTTGGGAGCGATGAAGATCAGCGGGTACGCGGCCTTGCCGAACCACTGCTCGATCTGGCGCAGCATCTGCCCCCAGGTGTGGGTGCGGCGCTCCATCCAGGTCACGGCCGCGTCGCCGTACCAGTAGCCGAGCAGGAAGAACAGGGGATCGCTCACCAGCAGCCGCGCGGTGCCAATGGAGTAGTACGTCCACGGATCGAGCGAGTTGGTGACCAGCGCCAGGTTGCGGTTGCGAGCGTTGAGCGCGATGAGCCAGGCCGGATGGCTGTCCACCAGCGTCGGAGCCAAGGCGTCGCCGACGTAGTTCATCACCACCAGTGCCACCAAAGGCACGGCCAGAGCCGTCACCTGCCGGCGCGACGGCCGGCGTCGAGAGACCACGGCGGGGGAGTGTCGGGGTGCCTCGGCCATGACCGCCCCGAGCGTAGGCGGCTCCGGCCGCCCTGGTGCCCGTCCGACCGCAGGTGCCCGTCCCGGACCGCGGCGTAGGCTCACTGGTCACGACGCACCACGAGGGGGATCGCCCGATGCAAGGGCTGATGCAGGACCTTCCGCTCACGCTGACTCATTTCCACACGCGGGCCGAGCGCCTGTTCTTCGACAAGCAGGTGGTGACGGTCACGGCGGCCGGGAAACAGCGCGTCACGTACGGCGAGTGGGCCGATCGCACCCGCCGCCTCGGCAGCGTGCTCGACCAGCTCGGGATCAGCGCCGACGGCCGCGTCGCCACGTTCGGCTGGAACACGTCTCGGCACCTCGAGCTCTACTTCGCGGTGCCGTGCACCAACCGGGTGCTGCATGCCCTGAACATCCGGTTGTTCCCGGACCAGCTGACGTACGTGGCCAACCACGCCGAGGACGAGGTGGTCTTCGTCGACCGCACGCTGGCCAAGCTGGTGTGGCCGCTGTTCGACACCTTCAAGACGGTTCGCCATGTGGTGGTGATGGACGACGGTGCCGGCGAGATCCCCGACCCGCCGGCGGGCAAGGAGGTCCACGATTACGAGGAGCTGATCGCCGGCGCCGAGCCGGCCGCCTTCCAAGTCGCGGACGAGAACCAGGCGGCGTCGATGTGCTACACGAGCGGGACGACCGGCAACCCCAAGGGCGTCGTGTACTCGCACCGGTCGACGTTCCTGCACACCTACGGCGTGCTCGCGGCGGGGGGCCTCGGGCCGGTCGAGGAGGACCGGGTGCTGCCCGTCGTGCCCATGTTCCACGCCAACGCCTGGGGGCTCGCCCACGCCGCCGTGGCGTGCGGCGCCGACCTGATCATGCCGGGCCCCGACCTGTCGCCCAAGGGCCTGGCCGAGCTCATCGAGTCGGAGCGGGTCACGCTGGCGGCAGGCGTGCCCACCATCTGGATGGGCGTGCTGCCCGAGCTCAAGGGCCGCGACGTGTCCGGCCTCCGCTCCATTCCGTGTGGCGGATCTGCGGTGCCACGATCCCTGTCCGAGGCCTACCGCGAGCAGATCGGGCTGCCCATCACGCAGGCGTGGGGGATGACCGAGACGTCGCCGGTGGCGTCGTCGGGCCACATCAAGTCGACCCTCGACGCCGCCCTCGACGACGACGGCCGGGCAGAGCTGCGCACCAGCGTGGGCCAGCCCCTCGTCGGCCTCGAGGCCCGCATCGTCGATCTCGGCACCGACGAGGAGCAGCCGTGGGACGGCGAGTCGTCCGGCGAGCTCCAGGTGCGGGGCCCCTGGGTCATCGCCAGCTACTACAACGACGCCCGCTCGCCCGACTCGTTCACCGAGGACGGCTGGCTCAAGACCGGCGACGTCGCCACGATCGACCGCCACGGGTACATCCAGCTGCGCGACCGCACCAAGGACGTGATCAAGTCGGGCGGCGAATGGGTCAGCTCGGTGGAGCTCGAGAACGAGATCATGGCCCACCCCAAGGTCGCGGAGGCCGCCGTGATCGCCGTGGCGCATCCCAAGTGGAGCGAGCGACCGCTGGCCTGCGTGGTCTCCAAGCCCGGCGAGACCATCACCAAGGAAGAGATCATCGAGTTCCTGACGCCCCGGGTTGCCAAGTGGTGGCTGCCCGACGACGTGGTGTTCATCGACGAGGTCCCGAAGACGTCCGTGGGCAAGTTCTCCAAGAAGGAACTGCGCGACCGCTTCGCCGACTACACGCTGCCGTCGGCCTAGGCAGCGACGAGGCAGACCGGCTAGGCCGCCGGCGGCCTTCATGAGAACAGACGAGGGTGACGGATCTCGACGGTGATGCGAATCGACGGTGGGCGGCGATGCTCCGCCGTTGGGCCGTACCCGAGGACCTTGTAGCGGCCGCCGCCGACTCGCCGTACTTCTTCAGTCTCGCGGTTTTCACCGCCGCAGCCGACGCCGCCCTGGACCGTCACGACGACACGGTCTCGGACTCGGTCGCGCGTGAGGCGCTACCGGACGGCGGCACCGTGCTCGACGTCGGTGTCGGCGCCGGCGCCGCCAGCCTGCGACTACCCGCCGGCCATGTGATCGGTGTCGATCCCAACGCCGAGCTGCTGGACGCGTTCCGCACCCGTGCGGCACGGCGCGGCATGAGGTCGACCGCGATCCAAGGCGGGTGGCCCGACGTTGCGTCGCAGACACCGACCTCCGACATCGCGGTGTGCCACCACGTCGTCTACAACGTTGCCGATCTTGCCGGGTTCGCGGCTGCGTTGACGTCTCACGCGGCACGCCGCGTCGTCGTCGAGCTCACCGCGGCGCACCCGATGGCGTGGATGGCTCCCTACTGGCTCGCGCTGCACCACATCAACCAACCCGACCGGCCGACCGCCGACGACGCGGTCGCCGTCCTGACCGAGCTCGGACTCGACGTGCACCAACTGCGCTGGCGGCGTCCGGTGCAGATGATCGGGGAGAACGATGCCGACGCCACTGCCCGGATCGCTCGCCGCCTGTGCCTCTCACCGGACCGGCACGACGAGTTGGCGCGGCTCCTTGCTCGGACGCCGCCCCCGACGACACGCGACGTCGTGACCCTGTGGTGGGAGCGATCGTGAGCTCGACGTCGACCCGGCCAAGGGCGCCGGTCTCCCCGTGCTCGGTGTCGACGGCCTGACGCCCTCGCGGGCGCCAGGCCATCAGCAATCAGGGCACGGCCACGATCCGGTCGAGTGGCGGCACGGCGATGCCGTCCGGCTCGGCGGCGGCGAACGCGGCCACAAAGGCGTCGATGTCCTGGGCCCCGCCCAGGGCGTCGGTGCCTTCGTTGAAGACGGTGAACCCGTCGCCGCCGGCGGCCAGGAAGTTGTTCATCGTCACCCGGAACGAGTCGGTGGGTGCCACCTCGACCCCGACGACGAACATGCGCCCGATCTTGCCCTCACAGGTGGCGGCGGCGGGAGCCTGCTCGTAGCGGAACGTCGACGAGACCTGCAGGATGCGTGTGGTGGCCTGGCCGCAGCCCGGGAACTGTTGCTGTAGCGGGCGCCGGATCATGTCGCCGGTCATGGTCTTGGTCACCAGGCTGTTGCCGAAGGGCTGCACGGTGAACGCCTCGCCGTAGGTGACCTCGCCGAGCGCCTCGCCGCCCGACGAGATGTCGGAGACCCGCAGGTCGGCGCGAATACCGCCGGGGTTCATGAACGCGAGGCGGGCGCCACCCAGGTCGGCGGGTTGGGTGGCCACCAGCTGGGCGTCCGCGATCACGTCGCCCAGGGCAGACTCGCCGAACGGTGACCCCGTCCGTGTGAGATCGCCCTGGATGCGCCCGATCACGCGGTTGGCGAGCGGGGCGGAGGCGGCGACGTACTGCTGGACCACCGCCTGGACCTGCGGGTCCTCCTTCGACGGGTCGGGTATGCGGGTGACGCCCGGGCCCGGTGTGTTGAGGGCGTTGCTCACGATCACGTTCTCGGCGCTCGCCTGCACGAGCTCACCGGTCTTGTCGTCGACCGTGAGCGTGATGTCGGTGAGGATGCGGCCGAACGACGAGGCGCTGGTGATGAGCCGCGTGACCCCACCCGCCGTGATCGTGCAGCGGTATTCGGCGTGGGTGTGCGCGGACACGATGACCTTGATGGACGGGTCGAGCCGGCCGGCGATGTCGGCGATGGCGCTGCCGGCGAGGTTGCCCGCACAGCCGTTGAGCGCCGCGGTCGTCTGGAACCCACCCTCGTGGACGACGAGGACGGACGTGTCGACGCCCTGCGTCTTCAACCGGGCCACGGCCCGGTTGGCCGCATCGGCCTCGTCCTGGAACGTGAGCCCCGCCACGCCCGTGGGCGTGACGATGGTGGGCGTGCCCTCGAGCACCTCGCCGATGAACCCGACCTCGAACCTCTTGCCGCTGTCGGACTTGAAGCGCTTGGTCTCGAACGCCGGGAACAGGGTCTGGCCGGTCGCGTCGACGACCACGTTGGCCGACAGGTACTGGAAGTCGGCACCCGGGTAGACATCGGTGGTCCCGCCGTTGGGGAGCGCGTAGGGCGCGGCCGTGCAGCCCTCGGGCCGGCACCCACCGTTCTGGATGCGCAACAACTCGTCCTTGCCCTTGTCGAACTCGTGGTTGCCCACGGACGCGATGTCCACCTTCATCAGGTTGCTGGCGATGGTGATGGGCTCCTCGAAGAACAGACCGTTGGCCAGGGGGCTGGCGCCGATGTTGTCGCCCGCGAACACGGTCGCCTGCTGCTGCCCGTAGGCGGCCTGGCGGTCCTTCACGGCCTTGGCCAGGTACGCCGCGCCGCCCGCGAACTGTCCGTAGATGTTGTTCCCGCCGGCCTCGAGGTTGCCGTGCAGGTCGTTGAACGCCAGGACGTGCACGTCGGTCGTGCGCTGCTTGCTGGCCGCCGGGCCTTCGACCGTGGTGGCGAAAGCCTCGAAGGTGGCACGGTCGAGCTGACCGGCTTCGTGGCCGCCGATGACGGGCACGGTGAGGGCTTCCGGCTGGCCCGGTACCAGATCGCGTGCTGCGCCGCCGATGCTGCTCCCATGGTCGTGCGGGTGGTCGGCATCCACGGCGCGGAGCCGCCGCGCGACCAATGGGTGACGGTGACCGGGGCGTTCGCCACCGGGGACGGGGACGTTGCCGCACTAGCGGCGACGAGCGTGGTGGAGATCGCCGCTCCCGACGACCCCTCCGAGTGATGCTGCGGTTCGTTCGGTGCGGGCCGGGCTGCAGCCGGAGGAACCCGCCTGTCCTCCGGCTGCCCCACCGCTGCCCGTGCCGCGCCCCAGGTACCGGGTCCCAGCGCGGCTGTCGAGACCACGCTACGTGCCGCCGACCGGCCACGGATCCGTAACACATACGTATTCGTATGCCGGGTCGCTGGATAGCCTCTGTGCCGTGGTCACACGTTGGCCGCTGGTCGGGCGGGGCGACGAGCTGGCGGAGCTGGAGCGGCTGTTGGCCCCCGGTGGGGGACCGGGGGGCGTCGCGCTGTTCGGCGATGCGGGGGTAGGCAAGACACGCCTGGTCGCGGAGGTCGTCGACGCGCGGCGGGCCGATGGGATTGCGGTCGAATGGGTCCGGGCCACCGAGGCGGCGAAGAACATCCCGCTCGGGTCGTTCGCCCACCTGCTGGCGCCGATCGACGATGCCCATCTCCCGGACGACCTGCTCCACCTGGCGCTCGCCGGCCTCCGCGACCGGTCTGGTGACGCCAACCTGGTGCTCGCGGTCGACGATGCGCACCTGCTGGACGAGTCGTCGGTGGCGCTGCTGCACCTTGCCGTCACCCAGTCGAATGTGCAGGTGCTGGTGAGCGTCCGGACCGCCGAGCCACTGCCCCCCGGCCTCGTCGGGCTGTGGAAGGACGAGCTGCTGGTGCGCCTCGATGTCGCACCCCTCACGCGCGACGCCACCGAGCAGCTGGTCCTGGCGATGGTCGGTGGGGCGATCGGCCGGGGGCCGGAGCCACCACCGGGCGGCGAACGGCGCTCGAACGGGAGCATCCCGGCATCCTTGCTGGACCGGATCTGGCGGCTCAGCCGGGGTAACCCCCTGTTCGTCCGCGAGCTCGTCACGGCGGCCGTCGAGCGGCGGTCCGGCGGTGGCGGTGGCCGGATCCTGCTGCCGGCCGAGGGATCGAGGGAACGGCTGCGGGAGCTGGTCGAGGAGCGGCTCCGGCTCCTCGAACCGCCGTGGCGCCGGGCGCTGGAGATGGTCGCCGTGGGTGAGCAGGTGCCGCTCGAGGCCGTCGAACGCCTCGCCGATCCTACGGATCTCGAGGCACTGGAGCGTCGGGCGCTGGTGGAGATCGTCAGTAGGGGCGGGGCGAGCACGGTGCAGGTGGCCCACCCGCTGTACGGGGAGGTTCTGGCAAATTCCCTGCCCCGCCTCCGGCGCCGGACCTTGATCCGTGACCTGATCGGGGCCGTCGAGGACCTCGATCAGTTCGACCGGTTGCGCCTGGCGACCTGGAGGCTCGAGTCGGGACTGCCGGGCGAGGCCGAGCAGCTGCTGCCGCTGGCCCGCGAGGCGCTGGGGCGGCTCGATCACCGTTTGGCGGAGCGCCTCGCCCTTGCCGCCGGCGGCACCAACCGGGCCGACGCCGGACTGGTCCTCGCCGAGGCCCTGTCGGGCCAGGGCCGGATCGACGACGCCGAGGAGGTCCTCGCCGAGCTCCGGCCCGCCGACCCCGAGGAGGTCGCCCGGGTGGCGATCGCGCGGGCGAGCGAGCTGTTCCTGCATCTCGACCGGTCGGCCGAGGCGTTCGATGTGCTGCAGGCGGCCGACAGTGAGCTGGCTGGCCACCCCGCGTGGCAGGCCGACTGCCGGTCGGTCATGGCGCAGATGCTGATGTTCTCGCTCCGGTTGGCCGAGGCCGGGACCATCGCGGACGAGCTGCTCGCCGACGCATCGGCACCCGAGACGGCGCGGCTGCGGGCCGCCACGGTCGCACTCACCGTCCGGGGCGCCCACGGTCGGCTGGACGCGGGGCTGGCCCTGCTCGACGACGATCTCCACGCGTTGGCGCGGCGCCACCGCCGCGAGGTGCCCTTCGGAGACATCCAGCTGCGCATGGCCCGGTTCCAGGGCCTGTATTGGGCGGGACGGCTGCGGGAGCTCGATGCGTACACGGCCGACAACCTCGGGATCGAGCTGGAGCAGCCGCCCCCCTCGCTGCGGGGGATCCTCGCCGGCTTTCGCGGCGGGGCCCTGCTGGCCCGCGGCAACGCCGCCGCCGCGCTGGCCGAGCTGCAACGGTCGTCTCGCATGCTGGCCGAGTCCGACTGGTTCGGGCAGCGGCCGCTGGCCGAGGCGATGCGGGCCCGGGCGGCGGTGTTCGCCGGCGACCTCGACGTGGCCGATGAGGCCGTACGGGCGGCCGACATCGCCTACGCCGCCGACATGCGACGCGGGGCCCGCACGTTGCCGTACATCGAGCTCTCCCGGGCCTGGCTGCTCGCCGCCCAGGGCGAGGTGCCGGAGGCCGCCGGGCGGTGCCTGGCGCTGGCAACGGCGATGGAGCATGTCGTGAAGCCGCTGGCGGTCGGGGTGCTGCATGCGGCGGTCCGGCTCGGCCGCGCCGCGGACGCCGTCGAGGCGATGGAACGTCTCGCCGATGCCGTGGACGGCCCGTTCGTCGCAATCGCCGCCCGGCACGCCCGCGCGTTGGCGCAGGGCGACGGGGCCCTCCTCGCCGAAGCGGCCGAGGAGTTCGAGGAGCTGGGGGGCGACCTGCTGGCCGCCGAGGCGCAACGGGCGGCGGAGAACGCCCACCGCCGCCAAGGGCGCGGTGCGTCGGCCTCGGTGGCGGCGCGCCGGATGGACGAGCTCCTCCGACGTTGTGGCAACCCCCGGTCGCCCGCACTCGAGTTGGCGGTGCCGATGGGCGAGGAGCTCACCGACCGGGAGCGCGAGGTGGCGCTGCTGGCGGCGCGTGGCCGCACCAGTCCCAAGATCGCCGCGGCCCTCTACCTGTCCGTGAGGACCGTCGACACGCACCTCTCCCGCGTGTACCGCAAGCTGATGATCGATGGTCGCCACGAGCTGGCGGATGCCCTGGGCATCGCCGACGGGCGCAGGTAGCACACGGTACGTAGCGGCTACTGACGCCGAACGGGCCCTTCGCCTTTACGGTGCGAGCGTGGGCGAGCGTGAGAACTGCCAGCGCGTCGCCGTCGGGGCCGGTGCCCCCGCCGGCCCCGACACTGTCGCGGGGAAGGAGCGACCGCCGTCGACGGACGTGGTGCAGGCGGTGGCCGAGTTCGTCGACGACCTGGTCGAGGATCCCACCGGCGACGAAGCCGAGCCCTGACCGCCGAGTCGCCACGGTGGAGTGGCGACTCTTACGCTGAGGGTGTGGCGAAGGCCCGGTTCCTGCTGCGGCCCAGATGGCTGCTCTCCCACCTGTTCGTGGCCCTGCTCGTGGTGACCATGGTGAACCTGGGCTTCTGGCAGCTCCGGCGGCTGGACGAGAAGCGGGACCGCAACGCGCTGGTCGAGGCGCGGACGGCGCAGCCCGTGACGCCGGTCGGTGAGTTGCTCGACCCCGGCGACGACCACGCCACGGTCGAGGGCGTCCGCTATCGGTCGGTCACCGCCACCGGGACCTACGACGACGATGCGACCGTGGCCGTCCGCAACCGAACGCAGGACGGCGTTGCCGGCGCGTGGTTGCTGACGCCCCTGCGGCTGGAGGGCGGCGAGCGCGTGGGCGTGATCCGGGGGTTCGTGGGCCTGGCCGGCGACGGCTCGGTCGTCGACGCCCCCGCTCCCACGGGCGACGTGAAGGTGACCGGACTGGTGGTCGATCCCGACGGGCTCGACGGTACGGCCCCCCGCGACATCGCTCCACTGCTTGCCGCCGGGGACGGCATCCTGCCGGCGCTCGTGCGGGCCGACGAGTCCGATCCACCCGAACCCAATGCGGCCGACCCCGCCCGGCCCGAGCCGGCGTCGATCCTGCCCGTACCGCCGCCCGAGCTGTCCGAGGGGCCTCACCTCGGCTACGCGGTCCAGTGGTTCATCTTCTCCGCCGTCGCCGTCATCGGCTATCCGCTGGTGCTGCGGCGGCTGGTGGCGCGGCGCGGCAAGGAGGTCGACGACCGCGACGAGCTCGAGCGTGAGCTCGACGAACTGCTCCGCCACGGAGGCTGAGCCCGGCCGTTCCCGGTCAGCCGGTCGCAGCGACCTCGGTGAGCCTTCCGTCGACACCTGCATGACAGGCCGTGCCCCGGGTGCCCGGCGGCCACCCCGGATCGTGTGATACCGGGTCGCGGTACCCTGCGCGCCATGGCGCCCCGGTCGGACCCCCGCCTGCTCGTGCTCCATGGGCTCCGCCTCAAGGGTCAGGCGGAGGCTGCGGCAGTCGCCGAGTCGGCGGGGATCGCGACGGCCGAGGCGGAGTCGTGGCTCGAGCGGCTGGCGGCCGGCGGCTTGGTCGTGCACCGCGAGACCCCGCCGGGGTGGTCGCTCACGCCGGCGGGGCGGGCCGAGCACTTCCGGCTCGTGGGTCGAGAGA
>JBKPHE010000185.1:0-5201 GCA_046744485.1 Actinomycetota bacterium
GTCGGGGGCTCGGTCGGCCACGAGCACCCGGGTCTTGGTCCCCTCGGTCACGGCCGCTGCCATCGCCGCGTAGTCGAAGCCCCGCCACTCCGAGGGCGCGACCAGCAGCGTCGGCTCCGCCTGCCGGACGATGAAGCCCACCTCCCGCTCGCGGTAGATGGGGATGATCGGGTTCTGCACCGCGCCGAGCCGGCGCAGGGCCCCGAACAACACCATGGCCTCGATCCACGAGGGCTGGATCCACGACACGACGTCGCCCTGGATCACCGAGTGGTCACTCGCCAGGCCGGCGGCAACTCGCTCGGCACGGTCCCGGTACGCGCCGAAGGTGATGCGGCGCCCGGTCTCGTCCACCGCCAGCTCGCGCTCGGGCGTCTGCTCCGCCCGCCGCACGATCAGGTCCCAGATGTTCGGCGCCTCGAGCACGTCCTCCCCTCCCCGGTTGTCACAGCCCGAGCAGCGCGTCGAGCCCGATGGTCAGCCCGGGCCTGTGCTCCACCTGCTTGACCGCCAGGAGCACGCCCGGCATGAAGCTGGAACGGTCGTAGCTGTCGTGCCGCACGGTCAGCGACTGCCCGGTGGTGCCCAGCAGCACCTCCTGGTGGGCGACCAGGCCCCGCAGGCGCACCGAGTGGACCGGGATGCCGCCCGCGCCGCTGGCACCGCGGGCGCCGGCCAGCACCTCCTTGATGGTGGGATCGTCGCCCCACTCGGCCGACGCGGCGGCCATGCGCTGCGCCGTCAGCACGGCCGTGCCCGACGGGGCGTCGGCCTTCTTGTCGTGGTGCAGCTCGATGATCTCGGCCGACTCGAACCAGGGCGCCGCCAGCTCGGCGAAGCGCATCATGAGCACGGCACCAATGGCGAAGTTGGGGGCGATCACGCAGTTGCTGCGCGTGAACGCGCTCCGCACGCGGTCGTAGTCCTGGACCGTGAACCCGGTGGTGCCCACGACGGCATGCACGCCGTGTTCCGCCGCCCAGGCGAGGTTGGCGCGGCACGCGTCGAGGGTCGTGAAGTCGACCACCACCTCGACGTCCACGCCGAGCAGGGCGGACGGGTCCGGATCGATGAGCACGTCGGAGTCGACACCGGTGGCGTGCCGCAGGTCGAGCCCCGAGTGGTAGGGATCGATGGCCCCGACGAGGTCGAGCTCTGGATCGGCGGCAACGGCCCGGCACACGGTGCTGCCCATGCGCCCACCGGCCCCGAAGACGCCGACCCTGACGGTCATGAGCGAAGCTCGTGACAGGTCGGCCGTGCGACCGCCAGGGAGCCGGGCGACGATGGGGCGCGGGGGCGCAGCCCCCGAGGGAGCACGGTCATGTGGCCGCACCCTAGTGGGGTGGCTCGCGCCAACCCCTTCCGGCGTTCGTTCGTGGCGGACATCGACACCAGCGAACGCCGGAAGCGCTCGCTATCGTGAGCGGCGATGTAGCGACCACGGCTCCCCACGCGTCCCGTCCCCGTCACGCTCCTGGAGTGCCGTGCCTTCCCACCTCGCCACCCTCATCACCCGCGGCCTGTCCGTCGCCGCCGGGCCCTACCCGCTTGTCGCCGGCGTCGATCTGATCGTGGCGCCCGGGGACCGCCTCGGGCTGGTGGGTCCCAACGGGTCGGGCAAGTCCACGCTCCTGCAGACGCTCGCCGGCCTCCGCTCGCCGCAGGACGGCCACGTGCGCCTCGCGCCGCCGTCCGCCACGGTCGGCTACCTGCCCCAAGAGCCGGAGCCGCAACCCGGCGAGACGGTGCGCGGGTTGCTGGCGCGGCGCACCGGTGTGGCGGACGCGGGCGCCCGCCTCGACGCCGCCACCGGCGCGCTGGCCAGGAGCGAGCCCGGGGCCGATGAGTCGTACGCCGCCGCCCTGGATCGCTGGCTCGCCCTCGGCGGCGCCGACATCGACGCCCGCGCCGGCGCCGTTACCGCCGATCTCGGCCTGCCCGCCGCGCTGCTTGACCGGGCCACCGTGCACCTCTCCGGCGGTCAGGCGGCGAGGGTCCAGCTGGCGGCGTTGCTGCTGGCGCGCTTCGACGTCTTCCTTCTCGACGAGCCGACGAACGACCTGGACCTCGACGGCCTCGACCGGCTGGAACGGTTCGTCCTCGGGCTGACGTCGCCGCTGGTCGTGGTCACCCACGACCGCGCGTTCCTCGAGCGGACGGTGACGGCGGTCGCCGAGATCGACGACCACGCCCCCACGCTCACCCGCTATGACGGGGGCTGGACGGCGTACCTCGACGAGCATGCCCGGGCCCGCCAGCACGCCGAGCAGGACTACCGGACCTACGTCGACCAGCGCGACACGCTCGTGGAGCGGGCCCGCACCCAGCGCCGCTGGGCGGTCAAGGGAGCGCGCACCGCCAGGCGCTCCGGCGAGACCGACAAGTTCATCCGCCATCGCGCCGTGCAGAGCTCGGAGAGCATGGCCGCCCACGCCCGGCGCAGCGAGAGGGCCTTGGCCCGGCTCGCCGTGGTGGACAAGCCGTGGGAGGGCTGGGATCTCCGCCTGACCATCGCCGACGCCGGTCGTAGCGGAGCCCTTGTCGCGCGACTGGACGGGGCGGTCGTGGCGCTGGATTCGCAGGAGGGCGGGGACGGGTTCGTCCTGGGGCCCGCGTCGCTCGACGTCGGCTGGGGTGATCGGCTGGCCGTCGTGGGCGCCAACGGTTCCGGCAAGACGACCCTCCTGCGGGCGCTGCTCGGCCGCGTGCCCCTGGCCGCGGGTCGGCGCTACCTGGGGCCGGGGGTGGTGATCGGCGAGATCGGCCAGGGTCGCGACGAGTTCGACGACCACGCCACCCTCCTGAACGGCTTCGTAGCGCGCACGGGCACCGAGGCCGCCGGAGATGCCCGCTCGGTCCTGGCGAAGTTCGGCCTCGGAGCCGAGCACGTGCTGCGCCCGCCCGCGTCGCTCTCGCCGGGCGAGCGCACCCGCGCCTCGCTGGCCGTCCTGCAGGCGCGGGGCGTCAACCTGCTCGTGCTGGACGAGCCCACCAACCACCTCGACCTGCCCGCCATCGAGCAGCTCGAGCAGGCGCTGCAGGGCTACGCCGGCACCCTGATCCTCGTGACGCACGACCGCCGGTTGCTCGACGCCGTCGGCATCGACCGGGTGGTCGACGTGGTGGACGGATCGGTCTGCGAGCGCCCCTGAGCTAGCCCAAAACGCCGTCGTCGACCCGGCCGATGACGGCCAGCGACCGGCCGCCCCCGTACACCCGGGCGGCCACGGCGCCGACGTCGTCGGCGGTGACGGCCCTGACCCGGGCGAGCTGGTCGTCGACGGTCACGATCTCGTCGCGGGCCATCAGGCTGCGGCCCAGGCGGGCCATGCGCGACGCCGAGTCCTCGAGGCCCAACAGCAGCGAACCCTCGATGAATCCCTTGGCTACGCCGAGCTCGCCCTCGGTCACGCCCGAGGCGACCAGCTTGGCCACCTCGTCGTCGACGACCTCGAGCAGCTCCCCGGCCCGGGCGGGCGCGGTGCCGGCGTAGATGCCCGCCGATCCCGAATCGTCGTAGGTCGATGCCCACGAGTACACCGAGTACGCCAGGCCCCGCTCCTCCCTGACCTCCTGGAACAGCCGGCTGGACATGCCGCCACCCAGCACCTGGTTGGCGACCATCAGTGCGTAGCGCTCGTCGTCGTGATGGTCGACGCCCCGCCAGCCGACCGCGACATGCACCTGCTCGGTGTGGTCGCCCAGGACCACGCGCGGGTTGGGGTCGCCCTTCGGGTGCTCGCGCACCGGACGCTCCCCGCCCTCGCGCCGCCCCAACGAACGGTCGAAGCCGTCGACGATCTGCTCGTGTGACAGGTTGCCGGCGGCGACGATCACCAGGTTGCGGGGCCGATACCAGTGGCGGAAGAACTCGGCGATCTGGTCCCGCGTCACCGCCTCCACCGACTGCCGGGTGCCGAGCACCTCGCGACCCAGCGGGTGGCCGGGGAACATCGCCTCCGCCAGCAGCGTGTGCACGTGATCCTCGGGCATGTAGAGGTTCATGAGGATCTATTCGAGGATCACGTGCCGCTCGGCCTCGAACTCGTGGGACCGGAACGCGGGGTCGGTCAGCACGTCGCCCAGGACGTCCAGCCCCAGCTCCACCCGGTGAGCCGGGAGGCGCGTGTAGTACGCGGTGTGCTCGCGACTTGTGAAGGCGTTCATCTCGCCTCCGACCGCGTCGATGGCCTCGGCGATCTGCCGCGCCGTGCGCGTCGAAGTCCCCTTGAACAGCAGGTGTTCGAGGAAGTGGGAGGCGCCCGCCAGGTCGTGGGGCTCATCACGCCCGCCGACGGCTACCCAGACCCCGAGCGTCACCGAACGCGCCTCGGGCATGCGCTCGGTGACCACACGGATCCCGTTCGCGAGCCGGGTTTCGCGGATGTCCTCAGTTGATGCGGCGGATGTCACGGGGATGGAACCTCGGGGATCTGGGCAAGCTAGCGGCGTCGGCGGCGACGACCACCCCGGTCCCCACGGTCCCCACGGTCCCCACGGTCGCCGCGATCGCCGCGGTCACCGCGGTCGCCGCCGGCGGACACGGACGCCCGCGCCGGCCCCAGGTCGCCGAGCTCGGCCCGCAGCTCGGCGTCGAACGTGTCCTCGAAGCTGACCGACTCGCTGTCGCTCGGAGCCGCGGCCGGGGCCTGGCCCGATGTTGCCGAACCACCACCGTCGGAGCCACCGCCCCTGGCGTCCGGCGCCGAGGCCAGGCTCAGCGAGACCTTGCCGCTGGGGTCGACGTCGTCGACCCGCACCTCCACCTCGTCACCGAGGTCGAGAACGTCCTCGACCTTGTCGATGCGCTTGCCGCCCCCGACCTTGGAGATGTGCAGCAGGCCGTCGCGTCCCGGGAGGATGTTGACGAACGCCCCGAACTTGGTGATGTTGACCACCCGCCCCGGGTAGACCTGGCCGACCTCGGCCGTGGGCGGGTTGAGGATGAGGTTGATCTGGCGGCGGGCCTCTTCGACCGCACCCTTGTCGGTGGAGCCGATCGACACCCGGCCGACCATGCCGTCGTCGTCGACGCTCACGTCGGCACCGGTCTCGGTGGTGATGGCGTTGATGACCTTGCCCTTGGGCCCGATCACCTCGCCGATCTTGTCCATCGGGATCTCGAAGCTCACGATCTTCGGTGCCGTCTCGCCCACCTCGTCACGTGCCTCGGGGATGGCCGATCGCATGACCTCGAG
>JBKPHE010000024.1:0-5762 GCA_046744485.1 Actinomycetota bacterium
GGACGACGGGGACCAAGTCGACATCGGCGGCATCACCCTCACCGCCGAGGAGCTGGGACCAGGGGAGTCGCACGTCGACACCTTGTGGTGGCTGGACGCCGAAACCGTGTTCGCCGGCGACGTCGTCTACAACGGCATGCATGCCTACGTCGCGGACGGGGAGCCATGAGATGAGCCCACCGTCGTCGCCGCTGGCGAACGTGATCACGTTGGGCGTGAAGGACCTGGCGCGGCTCCGCGATTTCTACCGACGGCTTGGTTGGTCTCAGGTCGCCGACCAGGACGACTTCACGGCGTTCGAGCTGCGCGGCTCCGTGCTTGCCCTCTTCCCGGTCGACAAGCTCGGCGCCGATGGTGGCGCCGAGCCGGAGCCTGGTGGAGGGGGGATCCGGTTCACGATCGGCGTGATGGTCGACAGCCCGCAGGCAGTTGACCAGCTGGTGGAGACCGTACGCGAGGCCGGCGGCCGGGTCACGAAGGAGCCGGTCGACGCCGAGTTCTTCGAGGGCCGCTCCGCCTACGTGGCCGATCCCGAGGGCAACTTCTGGGAGATCGCCTGGGCGCCTTCGGACAACGCCATCGTGGCCGCGGCCCGACGCGCCGCACGAGTGGAAGCAGCGCCATGATGGCGGAGGCGGTCCACATCCTCCGCCGCCAGGCACCGAGGCGGCCCGGTCGTGCAAGGATCGTCGCCCCACAGACTTCGTGATGGGGAGTGGGTCCCTGCGACCCCGCCGGGACTGTCCCAGAACGCCGGATGAATGCAGCTCGCGGGGCCCATTGCTGGAAGGCTCTCGCCTTCCCGTGCTCGCCGAGCGGGACTGCCAGTCGCGAGTGGGCGGGCTCGTCACTGCAGCGACGGGAAGCAGAGATCGTCCAGGGCGTTTATAGGAGCATGACCGAGTTGACCACCGCGCAGATCGAGTACCTGGCCAGCCAGCGACTGGCCCGGCTCGCGCCCGCTGGCGCCGACGGCAAGCCGCATGTAATGCCAACCTCATTCCGCTACAACAGCAAGCTCGGCGGCGGCGAGCTGTTGGGCCAGTAGCGCCCCGAGTCCGGAGGCCGACTCGATGGCCCAGGTGCGGGGCGTGAAGTCGGCTGCGAACTCGAGTTCTCGTTGCCGTCGATCGGCGCTGACTCGCAGCTCCCCGATGACGGTCTCGCTGCGGTCGAGCACCGCTGCGATGTGGGACCCCTTGTGGGGGTCGATCCCGATGATGAACACGTGCCCTCCTCGTGGCAATGCCGGTGGTGGATGCCACGGCGGGCACTCCTGATGAGGGTCGCTTGCTCGCACCTGTCTCGAGCCACGCCGCGCAGCGTCTTGTGCCAGCGCTCCACCTTGCCGGTCGTGGTCGGCGACCGCGGCGCGGTGAGGAGGTGATCGATCCCATTGTTGGTGCAGATCCGATCGAAGCGCACCGGCCTCGGGCCCGGCCCGAAGCGGGCGGTGGACACCTTGCCGTTATCGGTCAGGACCGCCTCCGGCACCCCATGGGCCGCCATCGCCGCCGCCAGCGCGTCGCACACCGGCCGGGCCCGTCGCTCGGGCCACCACCCGGGCGCACACGGCGAAGCGGCTGTAGTCGTCGATGCCCGACACGATCGAAGCGGCTGTAGTCGTCGATGCCCGACACGATCTTCGCCTCGGGCCCATCGGCGAGGTGCACGCCACCCACCATGTCCATCTGCCACAGCTCCATCGCCCGGGACCGCTCCCAGCGCTTGAAATCCGAGCGCTTCCGCCGCCGCGGCGGGGGTCACCAGCCCATGGCGCACCAGGCACCGCTCCACCCACGTGCACCCCCGGCAACGGCGCCACACCCTCCCACGCCAGCCAGTACAGGATCGTGCGCGGCCCCCACCCCGGGTGGCTCCCGGCGTAATGCCACGATCCGCGCCTCGACCTCCGGGGCCATCTGATGCCGGCACGACAACGGCCGGCACGCCGATCCGCCAACCCCGCCAGACCGTGGTTCGCGTACCTCACCAGCCACTCGTGCACCGCCTGGCGGCTCACCCCATTGCGGCGGGCCACATCGGTCACCCTGGCGCCGTCGCCGAGCACCTCCAGCACCGCCTGACACCGCTGTTCCACCAGCCCCAACTCCACCAGCATCGAGGGCCTCCCCCGGATCTGCGGACGCGAACGACCACAGCCACGGAGCAGGCCACCGCCAGCAGATGGACGCCTCGAGTGTCAGGCAGCAACCGGGGCCAGTGTCGCCCAGCAACCGGGGCCGCGTCCCGAAAGTGTCAGCCAGCTACCGAGGCCACGGTGTCCAGCATGAACCGGGTCCGCACACCCGCGGGTGTAGAAGAAGGTGTAGAAGATCAGCCCCCGAGACGCAGGAGAGGCCCTTCCCGAGTCTCCGGAAAGGGCCTCTGACCAGGTCTTCTGCTTGGTGGCGGGGGTAGGATTTGAACCTACGACCTTCGGGTTATGAGCCCTTGGATCGCTTGTTCATCCCGTCCCGCCGCGTACCAGATCGTGCCCTTGAGCTGGTGTTTCGCGTGCGATCGTAGCTCGGCCGTGCCATTGCGTACGAGCCCGTACCGCCCCGGACGGTAGAAGAAGCGGTAGAAGGTTCTTCGCCCGGTTCTTCGCCCTGTTGGACGTCGCCGTCGGTCAAGTGGCGGATCTCAGCGAGCGTGGCGCGGATGAACTCGATGGAGTTCGGGTGACCATCGGGTTCGGCGCGCTCCGGTCCCCGGGGGGCCTCAGGCGACGGTGCGATCGAGGAGGTGGCGGTTCTTTGCCACTGACCCGGGGAGGATCGCAAAGTGGACCTGACCGTCTTCATCGACGGCCACTACTCGTACGACCGCCTGGGCCTGGTTGTTGCCGGCGAGCAGCATCGCCCCCGGACGGATCTGTTCGGGCGTGACGGCGTTGGCAAGCGTCGACCATCCGGAGCCGTCGTCGTCCTGGGCGTTGAGGTCTGCTATGAGGTCAAGGTCGTCCATGCCGGTCACCTGCTGATCGATCAGCCTTCATGATACGGGTTGGCCCAGCTGTGGTGCTCGGTGGAGACGAGCGCCGCGACCCCAGCGTCGAGGTCGTCGAACAGCAAGGTGAAGTGCCTCGGGTTCCTGCCGGTCGGGTCGAGCCGGAACCCGGCGGCACGCAACACGCCGACTCGGATCAGCGTCAGCACCTCGAATCGAACGAGGGGCACCAGCTGCGCCAACTCGTCGACGGAGATGCCGCGGACAACGAACACCGAGAGGCCGTAATCGCCGTAGATGGCGTGGTACTGCTGCGCATCGGCACGCAATACCTCCGGGTCGAGTCGCCCGCCACGGATGACGATCGTCTCGTCATCGTCGAGGCGGTCGCCTTCCCGGACGTGGCGTTGTTTGGTCACAGGCGCCTCACCGAAGTCCGGCCTTGTCGAGCATGGCGATGAAGGTGGGCCGGCGGCGGTGCTGTTCGCGGAGGCTCGCCAGCTTCTCATCGAAGTCGGGGACCAGCCCGGCGGCGTTGGCGGCGCGGCGGGCGGCCTTGAGGTGGTGGACCGCGTCGCGGTAGGCGCTCTTGTTGGCATCGACGAGGACCGTGTCGGTCAGACGCAGGTACACGCCCAAGGCGCCCGCGGGGTCGCTGGCCTCGCGGGCTTCGGCGAGGCGCTTCCACCGTCGGGGATCCGGTTCCCAGCCACCGGCGGTGGCAACCGTCCAGGCTTCGTCGGTGTCGCCGTCAGTGAGCAGGGCGTCGACCAGCCCCCCGGGATCACGAGCGAGCACCGCACGGGCGGCGTCGCTCTCGGACTCCCACGTGCCTCGGGCGGTAGCTGCGGTGTTCAGGAGGGCGTAGGTGGAGGAGCTGGGGATGCGCTGGTGCTGCTCGCGTCGAAGCGTCAAAACCGCGTCGGTGTCGTTGCGGTCGTGCAGAAGCCGGGCGGCGAGGTCGTAGAGCTCGCTGACCTGCCAGCCGTTGGTCTCGGCGATCCCCCGCAGCGCCCACGCGAGCGCGTCGTCGTCGCGGCCGAGCTCGACCATGGCCTCGGCGACGCGGGTGAACTGGTGAGGTGAACTGAGATCGCCACCGAGCAACTCGATGAGACGATCGGTGTCGCGGTCGATCACCGCGAGGCGTTCGGCGGCGTAGCGGGCGGCGAAGCTCGGGAACGGGTCCCACAGGTCACGACGCAACGGCGTCACCTCGACCGGGCCCGAGCGCTTGGCCACCTCCTTGCGGTAGGTGGCGAGGCCCTTGTCGCCGAGCACGTCGACGTAGGCGACGGGGTCGACGACGAAGAAGTTCTGGTCGTCGAAGGTGAAGCGGACCATCCAGCGCGCCAACGTCACCGGGTCGGCCACCCCCGTCGTGCAGGCCATCTGATGCAGGTCGAGGACCCGGCGGGCAAGGTCACCGATCAGTCCATCGGAGTCATCGGCCCGCAGGATCACCTTCACCAGATGGCCGACAGCCCGCTCCAGGAGCAGGACCAGTTCGGCCGAGGGCCCGGCAACGGCCGCCTCGGCGAGCGCGTCGACGACCGGCGAGGCATCACGAGCCCACGCGGAGGACTCCCAGTAGCCGAGGTGGCGACGCGTACGCAGGCCGCGATCGACCTCCGCTCGCAGAACGGCGAGCCGCTCGCTGTCGTCGGCAGCCGCCAGCCGAACAGCCCGCGACACGTCCTCGTGCGCTGCGGCGGCGGTGACTAGCAGTCGGCGAAGCGCTGCGTCATCGAGCCGCCCGACCGCCTCGTCGAGCGAAGGATCTTCGTCAGCTGCCGAACGCGTCACCGAGGTCGACCGTAGCGGCGGACACGGCCACCGCCGCCGCTCACGAGCCGGCGAGCGCCTGGACGATTTGGCGGCGATTGCCCTCGTCGACTTGGTGCTGGCCTCGCTCGATCCTTGCGATCACCAACGGCGTGGTGCCGAGCTGCTCGGCGAGCGCTGCCTGCGTCAACCCGAGCCTGGCGCGACGCATGACCTCCATACGAGCCAGCCCCTCCGACCGCACGAAGCGGGCACGAGCCTCCCGAAGGATGTGGTTGGCGAGTTGCCGCTCTTGATGTCCCGCTTGACGGACACGCCGATCGCGGACATGGCATCGCCGGTGGTCACCCGGAGGAAGCCAACGAAGGGCGCCGGGCGTCGACCAACACGACAAGACATTCGGGGATGTCGTTCAGGGACGGTCGGCCGGGCAGCCGATCACCGTCACCTCGGAAGCGGTACCCCCTGTCGATATGTCCGCGCGTTCGGGGACGACCCGCCACCCGCGAGAGACACGAGAACCGTCGATAGGTCGCGCTCGCGGGAGGCAGCCGCGCGGGGGCTGCGCTCACTGCTCAGCCGGCGCCAGGCGCGGAACGGTGTGCCTCGACACCGCGCCTTGTGCGTCGTCCGGTAGGCATCTCTCTTGTCCATTTCGCCGACTCGCCGTGCGCGGCGATGAGTTCTCGAATCGCCGCCCGTCCAACCTCGTGCCGCCGTGGTAGCGAAGGCAGTAGCGGTCATCTGACAGAGGACAAGGACACGAGCATGCGAGAACTCCTCGTCGACTTCATCACCTCCCTCGACGGCTACGCGTCGGCGGAGGGCTGGCCCGGATGGTGGGGCCTGGAAGGACCCGAGTACCTCGCCTGGCTCGGCGAGCCACCCGAGGTCACGTACCTGATGGGAGCGAACACCTACCGGCTGATGTCGGGCTTCGCCGCGGGAGAGGCCCCAGCGGGAACGGATGAGTTCACCCCCGACGAGGAGAGCTCCGTCGACGCACTCACGCGGGCGTCGAAGGT
>JBKPHE010000011.1:0-30228 GCA_046744485.1 Actinomycetota bacterium
GCCCTACACCGACGGCGTCATCTGCGGCTGGGGCACGGTCGACGGACGCAAGGCGTTCGTCTTCTCGCAGGACTTCACCGTGTTCGGCGGTGCCCTGGGCGAGGTGTTCGCCGACAAGATCCACAAGCTCATGGACCTGGCACTCAAGGTCGGCGCGCCGGTCGTGGGCCTCAACGACGGCGCCGGCGCCCGCATCCAGGAGGGCGTCGTCAGCCTCGACAGCTACGGGGGCATCTTCTACCGCAACGTGCAGTCCTCGGGGGTCGTCCCGCAGATCAGCGTGATCATGGGACCGTGCGCCGGCGGCGCCGTCTACTCCCCGGCCATGACCGATTTCGTGTTCATGGTCGAGGACACCTCCTACATGTTCATCACCGGGCCCGACGTGGTGAAGACCGTGACGGGCGAGACGGTGACCCAGCAGGAGCTGGGGGGCGCCATCGCCCACGCCTCGCGCTCGGGCGTTTGCCAGTTCACCTCCGCCGACGACCGCGCCTGCCTGGAGGACGTCCGCTACCTGCTGGGCTTCCTGCCGTCCAACAACCTCGAGGAGCCGCCGGTCGTCGCCTGCGACGACGACCCGATGCGGCTGTGCCCCGAGCTGCACGACATCATCCCCGCGTCGTCGAACCAGCCCTACGACATGCACAAGGTGGTCGAGGCCGTCGTCGACGGCGGCGAGTACTTCGAGTACGCCCGGCGCTGGGCACCCAACATCGTGTGCGCATACGCCCGGCTCGACGGGCGGGTCGTGGGCATCGTCGGCAACCAGCCCATGCACCTGGCGGGCGTGCTGGACATCGAATCGTCGGAGAAGGCGGCCCGGTTCGTCCGCACGTGCGACGCCTTCAACATCCCGCTGGTGTCGTTCGTCGACGTACCCGGCTTCCTCCCCGGCGTCGACCAGGAGCACGGCGGCATCATCCGCCACGGCGCCAAGCTGCTATACGCCTTCTGCGAGGCCACCGTGCCCCGGATCCAGGTCGTGACCCGCAAGGCGTACGGCGGCGCCTACGTGGTGATGAACTCCAAGTCCATCGGCGCCGATCTCGCCTACGCGTGGCCCTCGGGCGAGCTGGCGGTGATGGGGCCGCAGGGCGCGGTCGAGATCGCCTACCGCCGTGAGATCGAGGTGGCGCCCGACCCCGAGGCCCGCAAGGCGGAGCTGGTGGAGGAGTACACCGACCGCTTCGCCAACCCCTACCAGGCGGCGGAACGCGGCTACGTCGACGACGTGATCGACCCGGCCGAGACCCGCGTCAAGCTCATCGCCGGGCTCGACCTGCTGCGCTCCAAGCGGGAGGACCTCCCCAAGCGCAAGCACGGCAACGTACCCCTCTGATCGTGATGCCGGGCACCGACCCGAACCCGCAGGTGGCCGCCGTCGCGCGAGACCGCGAGCCCACCGACGAGGAGCTGGCCGCCATCGTCGCGGCCATCGAGGTGACGTGGCCCCGGCCCGTCGCCGCCCCCGCCGCCGAGCTGCCTCGCTGGCGGTTCTCGGGCAGGTGGTGGACCAAGCCGGTGCCGCTGCGCCGGGTCCGTCCCTGGACGCGCTAGGCCGGCCCGGCATGGACCTGACGACGGTCGCCGACGACGAAGCGGTGCTGCACGACGGCACGGCGATCCACCACTTCCCGGACCTGCAGCCCGACACCGACTACGAGCGGGACGGGCACAGCTTCCGGACGCTGCCGCGTCCGCCGGGCGAGCGGCTGGCGACGGTGTGCACGGTCAACGACGTGCACTTCGGCGAGACGGAGTGCGGCGTCCTCAACGGCATCGACGACTACCCGATCTACACGTCCGCGCCGGGCGAGGAGCCCTACCCGGAGCTGATGAGCCGCTGCGCCATCGCAGACATGAAGGCGATCCGCCCGGACGTGGTGATGGTCAAGGGCGACCTCACCTCGAGGGGCACGCGGGCCGAGTACCAGGCGTTCCTCGACGCCTACGGACCGGCGTTCGGCGAGCGGCTCGTCCACGTGCGCGGCAACCACGACGCGTATTACGGCGAGGACTTCGCCTCCCAGGCACCCATCGCCGTCACGCTTCCCGGCGTCACCCTGGCCATGATCGACACCTGCATCCCCGCCAAGGCATCGGGGGGTGTGTCGGCCGAATCGCTGGAGTGGCTCGACCAGCTCGCCGCCGAGGCCGACAGGCCGGTGCTGCTCTTCGGGCACCACCACGTCTGGAACCCGGATTCGCCGGAGCGCCCGGAGGGCTACTTCGGGATCAACCCCGGCGACTCCGAGACGCTCGTCGAGGTGGTCGCCCGCCGACCCCGGATCGCGGGCTACTTCGCCGGCCACACCCACCGCAATCGGGTGCGCCGGTTCTCGGCCACCGGAGACGTGCCCTGGGTGGAGGTGGCATGCGTCAAGGACTTCCCCGGGGCCTGGGCCGAGTACCGGGTCTACGAGGGGGGCATCCTCCAGGTGTTCCGGCGGATCTCGGCCCCGGAGGCGCTGGCCTGGAGCGAGAAGACCCGCGACCTCTACGCCGGGCTCTACGAGGTGTACGCCTTCGGTGCGCTCGGCGACCGCTGCTTCCCGATCGGCGCGACGCGAGCCTGAGGTGCCGGGACCGCTCGCGGGCATACGGGTGCTCGACCTGGCGACGGTGGTCGCCGGTCCCGGTGCGGCCCGCTACCTGGCCGACTTCGGGGCCGACGTGCTGAAGATCGAGCGCCCCGGCGTCGGCGACTCGACCCGGACGATGGGCCTTCCCGACCCCCGCGACGGCACGTCGCTCTACTGGAAGGTCGTCGGCCGCAACAAGCGCTGCGCCACGCTCGACCTCAAGTCACCCGATGGACGCGACGGGCTGCTGGGGCTGGCCGACGACGCGCACGTGCTGATCGAGAACTTCCGGCCCGGCGTGCTGGAGCGGCTGGGGCTGGCACCCGACGTGCTGTTGGCGCGCAACCCCCGCCTGGTGGTCTGCCGGGTGACCGCCTTCGGCCAGGACGGGCCGTACGCCCAGCGGCCGGGCTTCGCCACTCTGGCCGAGGCGATGTCCGGCTTCGCCGCCATCAACGGCGAGGCGGACGGCGGGCCCCTGCTGCCGCCCATCGCCCTCGCAGACGAGGCGACTGCGTTGGCCGCCGCCTTCGCCATCATGGTCGCACTGCACTCCGGCGTCGGCCAGGTCGTTGACGTGACCCTGCTCGAGTCGCTGCTCCAGTGCATGGGCCCCCTGCCGTCCGCCTACGGGACGACCGGCTTTCTACAACCCCGGCGGGGCTCGAGCCTCCCCTACTCGGTCCCCCGGGGGACGTGGCGATGCAGCGACGGCCGGTGGGTGGCGGTGTCGGCGTCGGCCGAGACGGTCGGCCGCCGCGTCATGGAGCTGATCGGGCTGGCGGATCGAGAGGACCTCCGGTCGTTCGGCGGCAGGATCGCGGCCCGCGACGAGATCGACGCCCGCATGGCCGAGTTCTGCGCCGCGCGCACCGTGGACGAGGTCGTCGCTGCATTCGAGGAGGCGCACGCCGCCGCGGCACCGGTGTACGACATGGCCGGGGTGTTCGCCGATCCTCAGGTCGAGGCCCGCGGCAGCATCGTCGACGCCGACGGCGTGCCCATGCCCGGGCTCGTCGCACGGCTGTCGCGGACCCCCGGCGCCGTGCGCTGGGCCGGCCGGGCCCTCGGCGCTGACGACCCGGCCCGCTGGGACGGCGGGGAGGAACCGCGGGGGCACAACGACCCGAGGCGGTAGGTCCCAGCGTTCACCCGTCCGCCCGTCTACGGTCACCCCGCCGACACACCGCGCCGTAGGGTCCCGGCAGGATCCGATCTCGCTGGAGGATCGATCGATGCGCCTGCGCCGCCTCGTCGCCGTCGCCCTGACCGTCGCCCTCGCCGTGCCCGCCACCGTGGGTCTCGCTGCCCCCGCCGGCGCGGCCACCCCCACCGACGTGTTCTTCTCCGAGTACGTGGAGGGCTCGGTTTCAACAAGGCGGTCGAGATCTTCAACGGGACGGGCGGGCCCACCGACCTCGGCGACCGGGGCTACGCGCTCGAGCTGTACAGCAACGGCGCAACCACGCCCAGCCAGACCGTCGCCCTCACTGGCGCCGTGGCGGACGGCGACGTGTTCGTCGTGTCGCGCGCCGACGCCGACCCAGCCCTGGTCGCCCAGGCCGACCAACTCGCCGCCGCGGTCGCGAACTGGAACGGTGACGACGCGGTGGCCCTGCGCAAGGGCGGCGACTTGGTCGACGTGATCGGCCAGATCGGGTTCGACCCCGGCACCGAGTGGGGCACGGGTCAGGTGGCCCGGTTCTCCAGCCGCGCGAGCCTGTCGGTGGCCGACACGTCGGTGGTCGAAGGCAACAGCGGGAGTCGTGACGCCGTCTTCACCGTTGCCTTCAGCCGGCCCCTCGGGCAGGACATCACCGCCTGCCTGGTGCCCTACGGCATCACCGCCCAACCCGTCGTGGACTTCGACCTGCGCCTCCCGTGCAAGACGGTGGTGGCCGGCAGCACAGCCGTGGACCTGGGCATCCCCGTGCGCGGCGACCGGCGCCGTGAGCCGGACGAGACCTTCGGGGTGGTGACGCTCGCCACCGGCGGGGTCCGCCACGACGACCCGCTGGCGACCGCGACCATCGTCAACGACGACTAGTGCCGAGGCACCAGCTCGGGCGACCCGGCGACCGGGGGCGTCCCGCCGTTACCGGCCGATGGCGTGCCGGCGGCGGAGCCGCGTGCCGATCTCGGCGGCCACCAGCGACGCCACGAACAGCACGATCAGCAAGACCTCGTCGCGGCCGCTCTCGATCTCCCACACGAAGTGCGGCTCGGTGATGGCGTAGCCGTACATCAGGCAGCCAACCGCCACGGAGCCGAGCCCGGCGTCGCGCCCACCCATGCGGCCGGACAGGAAGGCGACGACGATCAGCACCGGCACGGCGATCGGCGTGGGCACCCAGACCAACCCGAGGCCCACCAGGGCCGTGACCAGAGCGGCGCTCAGGAGATGGTCGGCATCGAATCGCTCGTACGGCATGGGATGCTCCGCTTCCATGTCTCCGGCCTACCGCGCTCCGGCGCGCAAAAGTGCGCGCGTTCACGCGACCGATACACCCGGCCGCCCGATTTGACACTTCGTTATCACCGCTCCCGGGCCGCTGTCGCCAGGTCGACGATGTCGCTCATGATGCGGACCAGCTCGAAGTCCTTGGGCGTGTACACGGCCGCCACGCCGGCGTCGAGCAGCGTCTGCCGATCCTCCTCGGGGATGATGCCGCCCGCAACGATCGGTGCCTCGACGCCGCCGTCGCGCACCAGGCGGACAACCTGGGGCACCAGGTCCAGGTGCGACCCCGAGAGGATCGACAGGCCGACGACGTCGACGTCCTCCTCCACCGCCACGGCCCCGATCTGCTCTGGGGTCAGGCGGATGCCCTGGTAGATCACCTCCAGGCCGGCGTCCCGTGCCGCCACGGCGATCTGCTCCGCACCGTTCGAATGACCATCGAGGCCCGGCTTGGCGACGAGCAGCCGCGGCGGACCGCCGGGCAGCGCCTTCACCCGCTCGGCGATGGCCCGCAGTCCCGCTGACCCGCCGCCGGCGCCGACCGCGGCGGCCACGCCCGTCGGCGCCCGGTACTCGCCGAACACCTCCCGCAGCGCACCGGCCCACTCCCCCGTGGTCCCCCCGGCGTGGGCCAGGTCGATCGTCGCCGGCATGATGTTCTCGCCCGACTCTGCGGCCCCTCGCAGCTGGTCGAGCGAGCGCTTGACGGCGTCGTTGTCGCGTTCGGACCGCCATGCCTGCACCTCGGCGATCGTCTGTGCCTCCAGGGCGGGATCGACCCTGAGGATGTGCTCTTCGCCGTCGCCCGCCAGCACCGATCGCGCCGTGTCGGTGAAGCGGTTGACGCCGACCACCGTCAGCTCGCCGTCCTCGATGCGGCGCAGGCGCTCGGCATGGCTGCGCACCAGCCGACCCTTGAGCTCGTCGATGGCCTCGAAGGCGCCGCCCAGTGCCAGCACCTCGTCGAGCTCGGCGGTGGCCGACTGGGCCAGCTCGGCGGTGCGGGCCTCGACGACCTTCGACCCTTCAAACACGTCGGGGTACTCCAGCAGGTCGGTCTCGTAGGCCAGGACCTGCTGCATCCGCAGCGCCCACTGCTGGTCCCACGGGCGGGGCAGCCCCAGGGCCTCGTTCCAGGCGGGCAGCTGGATCGACCGGGCCCGGGAATCCCGGCTCAGTGTCACCCCCAGCATCTCCAGCACGATGCGCTGCACGTTGTTCTCGGGCTGCACCTCGGTGAGCCCCAGGCTGTTGACCTGCACGCCGTAGCGGAACCGCCGGGCCTTGGGGTCGGCGACGGCGTAGCGCTCGAGCCCGATGCGGTCCCACAGCTGCGTGAAGGCCCGCATCTTGCAGGTCTCCTCTATGACGCGGATACCCGAGTTGACGAAGAAGCTGATGGAGGCAAACACCGCCGGGAAGCGCTCCTCGGGCACCTGCCCGGACTCGCGCACGGCGTCGAGCACGCCCACGGCGGTGGCCAGGCTGTAGGCGATCTCCTGCGTCGGCGTGGCCCCCGCCTCCTGGAGGTGGTAGGAGCAGACATTCATCGGGTTCCACAGCGGGATCCACTCCGAGCAGAAGGCCACCATGTCGACGATCAGCCGGCGCGACGGCAGCGGCGGGAAGATGTAGGTGCCACGGGACAGGTACTCCTTGACGATGTCGTTCTGGGTGGTGCCGCGCAGGTCCCTCGACCCCACGCCCTGGCGCTCGGCGTTGGCCACGTAGAGCCCCAGCAGCCATGCGGCCGTGGCATTGATGGTCATCGACGTGTTCATCTCCCTGGGGGGGATGCCGTCGAGCAGCTCACCCATGTGCCCGAGGTGGGCCACGGGCACGCCGACCTTCCCGACCTCGCCGCGGGCCAGGGGGTCGTCGGGGTCGTAGCCGGTCTGCGTAGGAAGGTCGAACGCGATGGACAGGCCGGTCTGCCCCCGAGCCAGGTTGGTGCGATAGAGCTCGTTGCTGGCTCGGGCCGTGGAGTGACCCGAGTAGGTCCGCATCACCCAGGGGCGATCCGGCTGGGCCAGGTGCGCCTCGCTCTCGCTCATCGGCTCGCCTCCGGCTCGCCAATGAGCGATCGCCGCTTCGCGGCGAGTAACGCACTGCGCTGATGATTCGCTCGCACTTCGTGCTCGCTCATGGCGTCCATGGTCCCCCGACCTACCGCGCGGTCACAACCGGTCGGCGACATCACCCCGAAATGCGGCGGGCAGCGGATAGTCGACCGCCCGCCGCACCAGCTCGAGGTACTCGACGCGGGCGACCTCCACGGCGCCGAGCTGGGCGAGGTGCGGCGTCATCCACTGGACGTCGAGCAGGCGGTGCTGGGTCGGCGACCCCGGCTCGCCGTTGCCGTCACGCAGCAGCTCGACCAGGCCGACCAGCGCCACCTTGGACGCATCGGTCCGGCGGTGGAACATCGACTCGCCGGCGAACAGGCCGCCGATGGCCACGCCGTAGAGGCCCCCGGCCAGTTCACCGTCCTCGCGGTCCCACGCCTCCACCGAGTGGACCCAACCCAGCTCGTGCAGCCGGGTGTAGGCGGCTCGAACCTCGGGGCTGATCCAGCCATGGGGCCGTGAGGGATCGGCGCACGCATGGATGACGACGTCGAATGCCGTGTCGACCCTGATCTCGAATCGCCGCCGGCTGCGCCGCAGGGACCGGCTGACGTGGAGGCGGTCCAGCGGTATCACCGCCCGGGGGTCCGGCGACCACCAGCCGAGCGTCCCCCGCCGGCCTACCGGCATCGGGAAGAGACCCCGGCGGTAGGCGGCCAGGATCGTTCCCGGCTCGAGGTCGGCGCCCACCCCGACCAGGCCGTCGCTGTCCGCCTCCTCGACCGGCGGGAACGCCCACGGCGTAGGTGCGGGCTCGACGGGCATCACCAGGCGAGCGAACCGCGGCGGCCGTTCGCCGCCGGCCCGGAGCGCCCGTCCAGCCCGAGGTCCGCGGCCAACCGGCTGCCGATGTCCAGCGTGGCCTTGCGGTTGAGGTAGCCGGCCGCCGCGGCACCGGTGAGCATCGGCGCCAGGGTGGTCAGGTTGCGGGCGAAGCGGCGCCGCAGCACCTCCCGGAGCTGCTGGCGGCCGGCGCGCCCGAGCACGTCGCCCCGGACCGCCGCGACGACGCGGTTCGCCGGCACCGCCCGACCGGACATCCACGCCACCACGGCTGCGCCCGCCCGCTGGTGGGGGCCCCCGGGCAGCGGCCGGCCGGCCACGTGGTGCAGCTCGGCCGCCAGCTTGACCTCGGTCGCCACCACCAGTGCCGTCTCTGCCGCGAGCTCGAACGGGACCAGGACCAGCCCGGCGATCGTCAGCTCCTGGGCGGCGATGATGCCCCCGGCGGTGGCGGCGATGCCTCCAGACACGCGGCCGGCCGACCGCACGAGCTCGCGTGCCAGCTCGGCCCCGGTGAGCCCGTCGTAGTGGATCGACAGCCTGTCCGCGTCCCGCACCGGCAGACGGGGCGCCACGTCGACCACGGTGTCCGCCAGCCAGCGGCCGCTCACCACGGCGCGACGCCCGGCCCGGCGGGCGGATCCAGCCAGCTCGTCGACATCGGGAAGACCGGCGGGCGAGCGCACGCCGAAGATTCTTGCCGCGGGAATGTTGCTCGGAGCACCCGATCCCGCGGCAGGTTTCCGCAGGGCGCTATCCCTTGGCGTAGTCGTAGAAGCCCTGGCCCGACTTCCTGCCCAGGTGCCCGGCCGCAACCATCCGCCGCAACAGCGGCACCGCCGCGTAGTTGGGGTCGCGGAACTCGGTGTAGAGGGCGTCGAGGATGGCGAGCGACGTGTCGAGCCCGACGAGGTCCAGCAACGCCAGGGGCCCCATCGGGAAGTTGCAGCCGCCCTTCATGGCGGCATCGATGTCGTCGCGGCTGGCGGTGCGGTTCTCGAGCATGCGCACGGCATTGTTGAGGTACGGGAACAACAGCCCGTTCACGATGAACCCGGCCCGGTCCTCGACGACCACGGGAGACTTGCCGCAGGCCTCGGCGAACGCCTTGGCCTCGGCGATGGTCTCGTCACTGGAGAGCAGCGTCCGGACGACCTCCACGAGGCTCATGGCCGGTGCCGGGTTGAAGAAGTGGATGCCGCACACGCGCTCCGGACGGTTGGTGACGATGGCCATCTCCACCACCGGGAGCGTCGACGTGTTGGTGGCCAGGATGGTGCCGTCCTTCACGAGCCGGTCGAGCTCGCTGAACAGTTGCTGCTTGGTCTCGAGGTCCTCGACGATCGACTCGAGGACGAGGTCGCAGTCGGACAGGGCCTCGAGGTCGGCGGTGGCGCTGACGCGGCTGCTCAGCGCCGCGGCCTCCGCCTCGTCGAGCTTGCCCCGCTCGGCCTGCTTGGCGAGGGAGCGCTCCAGGCCGGCGACCATGGCGTCGGCCGTCTCCTGCTTCCGCGACCGCAGGACGACCGTCACCCCCGCGCGGGCCGCCACTTCGGCGACGCCCGACCCCATGATCCCCGATCCGACGATCCCGAGCTTCTCCACAACCATCGCTGGAGGCTACCGAACGGTAACTCGTGGCGCGAAAAGGGGGCGTAGCGACGGATTACCGTCGGCGCCCGTGACCGGACTGTTGGCCCTCGTGGGGGGCGGTGCCTGGACCGCCGGCTGCGACTTCGACCGGGACCTCCTGGCCGCCGGCGGCGCCGACGAGGTGGTGGTCCTACCGACCGCCGCGGCCTACGAGCACCCCGACCACGCCGTGGCCGCAGCAACCGAGTGGTTCGCGACGCTCGGCGTTGGGGTGCGCGCCGTCATGGCCGTCGACCGTGCCGGCGCCCACGACGAGGCCCACGTCGCAGCCGCGCGCACCGCCCGGTTCGTCTATCTCGCGGACGGGTCACCGATGCACCTGCGCTCCGTGCTGTTGCACACGCCGCTGTGGGACGCGCTGGTGGCGGCGTGGAACGACGGGGCGGTGGTGGCGGGGACCGCAGCCGGCGCGATGGTCCTGTGCGATCCGATGGTCGATCCCCGCGGCGGCGCCTACACCGTCGGGCTGGGGCTGGTGAGCCAGCTCGGCCTGGTCCCCCGCGCCGACACGTGGTCCGACGACAAGCTGCACCGCACCCGCCAGCTCGCCCCCGCCGGGGTGCCGGTGGTGATGGTCGACGAGCGTACGGCGCTGATCCGGGATGGCGCCGGCGCTGGCCCGGCCACCTGGCGCGCCGAGGGCGCCGGCAAGGTCAGCGTCTGGATCGACGGGCACGAGGCGGACCTCGCCGCGCTGCCGGGCTGACGGCAGCTGGCGTCAGCCGGCGGCCTTCGTGATGTCGACGACGTCTATCTCGAACGCCAGGGGTGCGTTGGCGGGAATGGTCGGAGGATTGCCGGCGGCGCCGTAGGCCTTGTTGGACCCGATCTCGAGCCGGCGCCGTTCGCCGATCTTCGCCCCCACCAGTCCCTCGTTCCAGCCCGGGATGACGCTCGCCTGGCCGAGGTTCTCCACCACGAAGGGCTGGCCGCGCGACCACGACTGGTCGAACTCGGTCCCGTCGGACAGCACGCCCACGTAGTGCACGGTCACGGTGTCGCCCGCCGCTGCACCCTCACCCTGGCCATCGATGAGCGTCGTGACCTCCACGGCGTCCGGAGGCGTGTCGGCGGCGGCGTTGGCCGGGACCGGTGGCTGGCGGGCGAGGACCTCGGCCGCCAGTTCGGGGTTGCTGTAGGCGACCGTGGTGGTGGTCTGGTCCGCCGCGGCCGTGGTCGTGGTATCGGCGGTCTCGGTGCCGTCGGACGAGTCGTCGTCGCGTGTCAGCAGCGAGTATCCGAACGCCAGGGCCAGCACGACGACCAGCCCGATGCCGAGCCGGACCCCCGTGCGCTTGGTCTTCTGGCGCCGGGCGGCCGCCTGCTCGGCCACCGTCTTGGCCTGTCTCCCCTGCCTCTGGCGCTCACGCTTATCGGTGCTCACGAGGGCGCAAGGCTAGCGAGCGGCGGTTGCCGTCCTGCAGTCGCGTCGGCCCTGGATGACCACCCAACCGGTTCCCGACTGCACGATTCGGAGCGGAACGTGGGAGACTCGCGCTCGAGGCGGTTCCCAGTGACGGACGATCACCCAAGAACCAGATGAACAACCAAGAAGAAGAGACCACGGCCTCCAACGTGACGATCGAAGTCGGTCGGCGGCTACGTGCGCTGCGCAAGGCACGGCACATGTCCCTCGACGACGTCGAACGCCAGTCGGCCGGACGTTGGAGCGCTTCGGCCATCGGGGCCTACGAGCGGGGTTTCCGCACCCTGAGCCTGCCGAGACTTCACGAGCTCGCCGAATTCTACGACGTGCCTGTGTCGGTGCTGCTCGGGGAGCAGACCCCGGCGACCGAGGGTCCGCCGAAGCTCGTGCTCGACCTCGAGGCGCTCAATCGGGTGCCCGAGGCCGCGCCGGTCCAGCGCTTCGTCCGCTCGATCATCATCGAGCGTGGCGATTACAACGGCCGCGTGCTGACGATCCGCCGCGACGATCTGCGAGCCATCTGCGCGCTCCTGCAGCTCGACGTGCCGGATGCCATCGCGCGGCTCGAGGGCTGGAGGGCGCTCGTCGAGAGCCCCTCCCACCTCGGCTGACACTTCGTAGGCGGGCACCCTTCTCACCATCCGACCTTCCCCACGTGGGGAAGGGGTTCGATCGCCGCGCCCCGCCACCGGTACCTTCACGGCTCGTGGCACTCGTGATCCAGAAGTTCGGCGGCACGTCGGTCGCCGATCCCGAACGCATCCGCGAGGTCGCCGACCACGTGGCGCGCACCCAGCGGCGGGGTGACGACCCGGTCGTGGTCGTGAGCGCCATGGGCAAGGAGACCGACGACCTGATCCGCCTGGCAGGGGATGTCTCGGACCTGGCGCCCGGCCGGGAGATGGACATGCTCATCACGGCCGGCGAGCGCAAGGCGATGGCGCTGCTGTGCATCGCCCTGCACTCGATCGGCGTGCCGGCGGACAGCTTCACGGGGAGCCAGGCGGGATTCATCACCGACACCAACCACACCAACGCCAAGATCGTCGAGCTGCGCCCCGACCGGCTGCGCAAGGCGATCGAGGTGGGCCGGGTGCCCGTCGTCGGGGGCGCCCAGGGGGTGTCGACAGACCACGACATCACGTTCCTCGGCCGCGGCGGGTCCGACACGACCGCGGTCGCCCTGTGTCACGCCCTCGAGGGCGAGGCGTGCGAGCTCTACACCGACGTGTCCGGGGTGTTCACCGCCGACCCCCGCCTGGTGCCCGAGGCCCGGCGCATGACCCAGGTGTCGTTCGAAGAGATGCTGGAGATGACCGCCACCGGCTGTCCCAAGCCGGCGATGCGCTCGGTCGAGTTCGCCCGCCGTTGGGGGGTCAAGCTCCACGTACGCTCGGCCTTCACCTGGGAGCCGGGCACCTGGATCACCGAGGAGGACCCGTCGATGGAGCAGGCGATCGTCTCCGCCGTCACCCACGACGTGAGCGAGGCCAAGGTCACCGTGTCGGGCGTGCCGGACAAGCCGGGCATCGCCGCCCGCCTGTTCCGGGAGCTGGCCGACGTCGGCGTCAACGTCGACATGATCGTCCAGAACGTGTCCGACCACGGGGTGACCGACATCTCGTTCACGGTCCCCAAGAGCGACCTGGCGACAGGAACACAGGTGTGCCAGCGCCTGGCGGCCGAGATCGGTGCCACCGGGGTGTCGTCCGACCGCGACATCGGCCGGGTCAGCATCGTGGGCGCTGGCATGAAGTCGAACCCCGGCGTGGCGGCGACCATGTTCGAGGTGCTGGCCGCCAACGGCATCAACATCGAGATGATCTCGACGTCGGCCATCCGCACCTCGTGCGTCGTCCGAGAAGACCAGATCGAGCAGGCGGTCCAGAGCCTGCACGCCGCCTTCACGCTCGAGGGCTGACCGCCGCAACCCGGTTGGGCGCCGGACCGGCCTGCCCGTACCCTTCGGGCATGGGTTCTCAGGTGCGTGTGGGCGTCGTCGGCGCCACGGGACAGGTCGGCGGTGTGATGCGTTCGGTGCTGGCGGAGCGCGCCTTCCCGGTCGGGGAGATCAGGTACTTCGCCTCGTCACGCTCCGCCGGCCGGACCCTTCCCTGGCAGGGCGACGAGGTCGTCGTCGAGGACGCGGACACCGCCGACTGGTCGGGCCTCGACATCGCCCTGTTCTCGGCCGGTAAGTCGACGTCCAAGGTGCTCGCGCCCCGGGTCGCGGACGCCGGCGCGACGGTCGTCGACAACTCCTCGGCCTGGCGCATGGACCCGGACGTCCCCCTGGTGGTGTCCGAGGTCAATCCCGAGGCGCTCGACCGCATCCCCAAGGGCATCGTCGCCAATCCCAACTGCACCACGATGGCGTTCATGCCGGCGCTGGCGCCGCTCCACCGCGAGGCCGGCCTGCGGGGGCTGGTGGTGAGCAGCTACCAGGCGGCCTCCGGGGCCGGGCTCGCCGGCACCGCCGAGCTCGACGAGCAGGTCCGCAAGGTGGCCGATCGGGCCGCGGCACTGGCCTTCGACGGGGCCGCAATCGACATGCCCGCTCCGGTCAAGTTCGCGGCGCCGATCGCCTTCAACGTGTTGCCCCTCGCCGGCTCGATCGTGGACGACGGAAGCGGTGAGACCGACGAGGAGCAGAAGCTCCGCAACGAGAGCCGCAAGATCCTCGGCATAGCAGACCTGGCGGTGTCGGTGACGTGCGTGCGGGTGCCGGTGTTCACCGGGCACTCCCTCTCGATCAACGCCGCATTCGAACGGCCACTCAGCCCGGAACGGGCGCTCGAGCTGTTGGCGGACGCACCCGGCGTGGCGGTGGTGGACGTGCCGACGCCGCTGATGGCGGCCGGGACCGACCCGTGCTACGTGGGCCGGGTGCGCCGCGATCCGACCGTCGAGCACGGGCTCGCCCTGTTCGTGGCCAACGACAACCTGCGCAAGGGCGCGGCGCTCAACGCCGTCCAGATCGCCGAGCTGCTGGTCGCCGGCGGGTCGCCTCGTCTTTGAAGATCCTCGGGGCCACAGCACCACTTCTCCTTCAAGGACTGCGTGGCCTCGATGTCGCTGACCCTGGTGTCGTGGAACCTCAAGGGTGGCAAGGGTGTCGACGTTCGCGCCGTCGTCGACCACATCGAGGCGATGGCGGCGGACGTCGCGGTGCTCCAGGAGGTGCAGCGCTGCCAGGCCCGCGCCATCGCCCGGTCGCTCGGGGCCAGGAGCATGCGGTGGGGTTTCAAGCACTGGCCCATCCGCACGTGGCCCGAGGGCATGGCCGTGATCGGCGTGACCCGGCCGGCCCCGGCACGCACCCACGCGATCACGCATCGCCGGATGCCCTGGAGTTGGCGGCGTCGCATCCTCCAGGTGGCCACCGCGCGCCTCGACGCAGAGGCCGGCCCCGAGGTCACGCTGGTCAACGTGCACCTCAGCTCCGGTGATGCCGCCGCCATCCGCGCGGCCGAGGCCGGGGCAGTCGTCCGTCGGATCGCCGAGGGGGGCCGGCAGGCGGTGGTCGCCGGCGACCTGAACGATCGTCCGGGAGCGGACGTGCACGCGCGTTTCCGCGCCGCCGGGCTGCGTGACGTGTGGTCAGCCCTCCGGGGCGACGACCCGGGCCCCACCCACTGGCGGGGCTGGGTGGCAGGGACACCCAGGCCGCCGGGCCAACGCATCGACTACGTGCTCGTCACCCGGGGGCTCGACCCGGCGGCCGTGTCTGTGCCGCGGCATGGCGAACCCGACTTCGCCCGGTTCGCGGCCATCTCCGACCACCTGCCGGTCACGGCCACCGTGGCCGCCTCCGGAGCGCCGTCTCGGCTGGGGGCGCTACCAACGACCTGAGCGGATAGCCACGTCCTGCGGGCTTGCGGTGGTCAGTGCTTCCCGGAGGCCCAGCTGTTGAGCTGCGACCCAGCAGCAAACTCCCACGCGGGGGTGCGCTCCGGAGCGCCCCATCCGCTGGGCATCTAAACCGCGGAGCCGACCGGAACCTTCGCCGGCCGCGCCACCGGGGCCGCCGGCGCCCTCTGCGCCTGCTCGCGCTGCGCCTGCTCGGCCAGCATCCGGCACGGGTAGCGGCGGTGGGCGCGGATCAGCACCTTGTCCACCCCGAGCAGGAAGAACGTCCCCACGACCAGGCCGGCCGTCACGTCGGAGAACCAGTGGACGCCGAGGTAGACGCGGCTGGCGGCGATCCCGGCGATCAGGGTCGCCGACACGGCCACGGACGCCCACCAGATGGCGCGGCGGCGCGTGTAGAGCGCCACCACCACCGGCAACAGGCCCCAGAGGGCGACGGCGGCCATGACATGACCGCTCGGGAACGAGTATCCGGTGCCCGCCACGAGCCGATCGAAGTCCGGCCTGTCGCGCCCGACCAGGCCCTTCACGATGAACTCGATGGCGGGCCGGGCAAATGTGGCGACCAGCAGCGCCGTGGCCACCGCGCGGCAGCGACGCCAGGTCAGGATCGCACCCAACGTGCCCACGACGAGGACGAAAACGGTCGATCCCAGACGCGACACCGACAGGAACAGGTCGTTGAGCGCCGACGTCCGGTTCGCCTCGACCTCCCTCTGGATGGGCTCGTCCCAGGTCAGCAGCGCCTGGCCGTTGCGCAGGGCGGCGGCGGTGGCCAGCGCGACCAGCAGAGCGCCCAGCGCGATCAGCAACCGACGGCGCCGCAGCAGCACGGACGACGGCGTGAACGGCGGGGCGGTGTGCACATGGCCCACGCAACCCTCTGAGGAGGTGGAGGACGTGGAAGCGGCGGCGGCGGTAGTCGTTTCCATGAGCGGCGGCACTAGGGCCGGGTACCGAGTATTGCACCCAGCGGGCGATCCCGGGCGTCCAGACGCACGATTGAAGCAGCTTCGACACGCACGGGCGAAATTCCTGTGAACAACCTGAACGAAATGGGAACACTCGTCGGGCCCTCGTCGTCGCCGGAATACGCCTGGTAGCCGATCCCCCTCGGCGTGGAGAACAACAGAGATGCCCCCGACGAGCACGTCCTTCGGCACCGTTCCGCCGCCGGTGCTCGGTCTGAGCAATCCCCTGAGCCGCGACCCCGCGGTCGCCGGCGCCAAGGCCGCCGCGCTGGCCGTGGCCAGATCCGCCGGCCTCCCGGTGCTCGACGGCTTCACCATCCCCGTGGGCATCGCCACCGACGTGGCCAACGCCGCCCGCGGCACGCCGCTCCCTGACTCGACCGCCGATTCCCTGCGTATGGCGTGGCTGGCGCTCGTGCCGGCGGGCGGGCCGGTCATCGTGCGCTCCTCGTCGCCACACGAGGACGGCAGCAGCTCGTCGATGGCGGGACAGTTCCACTCGGTCCTCGACGTGAACGGTTGGACCGACCTGCTGTCGGCAGTGGACCAGGTGGTCGCTTCGGCCCGCGGGGGGCCCATGGCGGTGCTGGTGCAACCGTTCATGAGGCCCGAGCTCGGGGGCGTGCTGTTCGGCGCCGACCCGGTGACGGGCCGCACCGACCGCCTGGTCGTCTCGGCGGTTCCCGGCGGTCCGGACCGGCTCGTGAGCGGCGACGTGGACGGGACGCAGCTCACGTTGTCGCCGCGGGGTCGCCTCGTGGACGGCCGCGCGGGTGACGCGCACGTAGGCCGTTCGACCCGCCGGCGCCTGGCGCGGCTGGCGGGCGACGCGGCCCGGTTGTTCGGTGGCCCCCAGGACATCGAGTGGGCGGTTCACGCCGGTGGTCGCGTGGTGCTGCTCCAGTCCCGGCCGATCACCACCCTGGGCGGCGAGGCGCGGCCGGACGGACCGGTGCTCGGACCGGGGCCGGTGGCCGAGACCTTCCCCGCGCCGCTGTCGCCGCTCGAGGACGACCTCTGGATCCCACCGCTGCGGACCGGGCTCCGGCGGGCGCTGGCACTCACGGGCGTGGCCTCGCGCCGGGGAGCTGCGCCGGTCGCCCGTCGTCGTCACTGTGCAGGGCCACGTCGCAGCCGATCTCGACCTGCTCGGTGTGGCGCCGCGGCGGCGATCCGTGTGGCGCAAGCTCGACCCCCGGGGCCCCGCTCGCCGGCTGGGCGCCGCATGGCGAGTGGGTCGGCTGCGCGCCGCCCTCCCCGGGCTGGCGACCGACGTCCTCGCCACGGTCGACGCCCATCTCGCCGAGGTCCCGGCGCTGGAGGGCCTGACGCTGCCGGAGCTCGTGCGCCTCCTGGAACGGGCTGGCGACGAGCTGGTCAGCCTTCACGGCTACGAGGTGCTGGCGGGCCAGCTGCTCAACACCGCGACCGAGTCGCCGACCGGGGCATCGGCGGCGCTGCGCGTTCTCGCCGAGGCACGGGCCGCCGAGCCCGAGGCCGACGACGACGAGCTGATTGCCCGGTACCCGGTGCTGCTGGCGCTCCTGCCGCCGGCGATCGACCCGGGACGAAGGCTGCCTCCCACCACCGCGCTCCTCCCCCGGCCCACCGCGGGGTCACGGCTGCGTGATGACGGACGGGCCGATCCGGGCGTGGTCCGGGAGGCCCTGCGGCTGCGGATCCGCTGGATCCACGAGCTGACGGCCCGGGCGGCACTGGCCGTCGGCCGCGCGCTCGTCGCCCGGGGTGCCCTCGGCGACCCGACCGATGTCCGCCACCTGCCCATGTCTGCGCTGCGTGACGCGGTCGCAGGTGGGGCGCCCGCGGTCGTCAGGCCGTCGACCGCGGCGGCACCGTTGCCGGCCGCCTTCCGGCTGGCGGGAGCCGGCGTCGTGGTGCCTGTGGCCGTGCCCATGAGCGCGAGCGGCCACGGTGCCGGCGGGGGACGGGTCTCGGCTCCCGTCCACAACCGCCCCGCGCTGGCGGACGCCGATCCGGCCGGTTCGGACGTGCCCGACGGCGCCGTCCTGGTGGTGCCGACGCTCGATCCCTCGCTGGCCCCGCTGCTGCCTCGCCTGGGCGGCCTCGTCGCGGAGACGGGCAGCGTGCTGTCGCACCTCGCCCATCCTCGCCCGCGAGTACGGCGTGCCCACGGTTGTCGGTCTGGCCGGCGCCACCGGCCTGTTCGCCGACGGCACGTGGGTGGTGGTGGACGGCACGAGCGGCGCGTTCGAGGCCGTCGGCGACGACGAATGGAGGGCGGCGTGAGCGTGAGCCGCCTCGGCCTGCTGGCGCTCGCCGCCACCCTCGGCGCGTCCGGCTGGTACCTGTTCGCCTACCTCTACCGCTGGGAGTGGAATCGGGCCGTCATCGCGGGCGTGATCTTCGTGGCCGCGGAGGTGGCCCTCATCGGCACGCTCGTCATCGAGCGCCTCGGTCGCCTTGAGCGCCGCATCGACCAGTCCGAACGGCGCCCTGCGAGCCATCCCGATCCGGCAGTGCTGGACCGCCTGCGTGAGACCGCGCCGGCGCCCTCGGAACCGTTCGCCTGGCTGACCAGGCGCCCCGACGAGACGTCCGTGTTCGTTCCCGTCCTGCTCGGCGCCGGCGTCGTCTTCTCCGCCCTGGCGTGGGTGGTGGAGCGGGTGGCCCGGGTGACCGCCCGTCCGGCCGCCGAGGAGTCGTTGGCCCGGCGGCTCGACTCGCTGGCCCTGCCCAGCGGCGGCCTGATCGGCGAGGGCGAGGAAGGGCGCCCGGACCTGTTCTCGCCCCTGAGTTGAGGGCGGAGACACGCGGCCGTGCCACCGGGCAGGCGGTGGCGGTTGCGGGCGATCAGCCGGTAGGCCGGACCCGCGAGCCAGCGGATTGGGCGCACGTCGATCAACCAGCCGAGCGTGCGCCAGTACGAGCCTGCGTCGACCAGCAGCCGGGCGATGGCACCGGGTCCCGCGGCCCGGAGCGGCCTGCCGGGACGCGGGTCGATCCAGTGCACCGACGCCTCGGCGTCAACCTGCGAGACACCCAGCGCGTCGAGGTCGGCGAACTGCCACGGTGTCACCGCTGCGGTCGTCGGGATGTGCCGGCTGATGAACCGGGCGCACGAGGTGCAGAACGCGCAGTCGCCGTCGTACAGAAATACCGGACGGTCGGCGCCGGGTTGCTCGCTAGCGTGTTGCACTCCGGTCAGTCTGCCGAGCAGGTCCCGCCGCAGTCGATCGGGTGACCAACGCCACGTCCCGAGGCGTTGACTTCAAGTTGACTTCAGCAGTTAGCGTCCGACGAGACGCCCGCCCTGTCCCCCTGGAGCACCGATGCCCGACAGCTACGCCGTGGAAGCGCGCGGCCTGGTCAAGCGCTACGGGTCGACCATCGCCCTCGGCGGCGTCGACCTGGAGGTACCCACCGGCACCGTCACCGCGGTGCTCGGGCCCAACGGTGCGGGCAAGACCACGGCGGTACGCATCCTCACCACCCTGGCCGATGCCGACGAGGGTGAAGCCACCGTGGCGGGGTTCGACGTCCGGACGCAGGGGACCGAGGTCCGGCGCCGGATCGGCCTCGCGGCCCAGGACGCCACGGTCGATCCCTTGCTGACCGGCCGGGAGAACCTGATCATGCTGGGCGAGCTGCATCAGCTCAGCCGCAAGGAGGCGGCCGGACGAGCCACCGAGCTGCTCGCCCAGTTCTCCCTCATCGACGCCGCGGACCGCGTCACCTCCGGCTACTCGGGCGGCATGCGCCGGCGCCTGGACCTGGCGGCGACCCTGGTGGCCCGCCCCGAGGTCCTGTTCCTCGACGAGCCGACGACCGGGCTCGATCCCCGGGCGCGCACCGAGCTGTGGTCCGTGCTCGACACGCTCGTCGACCACGGCGCGACCCTGCTGCTCACCACGCAGTACCTGGAGGAAGTACCTGGAGGAAGCCGAGCGGCTGGCCGACGACATCATCGTGATCGACCGGGGTCGCATCATCGCCCGCGGCGACGCCCGCAAGCTCAAGCGCGAGGTCGGCGGTGACCACGTCCACGCGGTGGTGGTCGAGCCGGCGCACGTGCCCGACGCGACCGGCATCCTGGCGGCGGTCACGGGCGCCGAGCCCCGCGTCGACGCCGCCGCCCGGTCGGTCGTCGCCCCGACCAGCCAGGGCGTGGAGGCTCTGGTCGCGGTGGCCCAGGCCCTGTCCGAGGCCCGGATCCCCGTCGACGACCTGAGCCTGCGCCAGCCGACGCTGGACGAGGTGTTCCTGACGATCACCAGCTCCATGCCCGACGACGAGCTCGAGCCCCAGGAGGCGACGCTGTGAGCGCCACGGCCACATCCATCCCCCGTCACGACGCCCGCCGCCCGCAGGGACACGCCCGGCACCAGCGTCCACCCGCCGCGCGGCGTGCTCCACGACACGTGGGTCATCGCCCGGCGGGGCCTGGTCCACATGAAGCGCCAGCCCGAACAGCTCAGCGACGCCACGATCCAGCCGATCATGTTCGTGCTGCTGTTCGCCTACGTGTTCGGTGGCGCCATCGACGTCCCCGGGGGCGGCAACTACCGCGAGTTCCTCATGGGCGGGATCTTCGCGCAGACCATCGTCTTCACCGCCTTCGGTGTGGCGCTGTCGCTGGCCAACGACCGCAAGAACCAGGCGGTGGACCGGTTCCGCTCGCTGCCGATCGCCAGGGGAGCGGTGCTCGGGGGTCACGCCATCGCCAACCTCATCAAGTCGCTGCTGCCGATCGGGCTGATGTCCATCTGTGGCTTGGCGATCGGGTGGCGGATTCGCGACGGCGTCCCCGACGCGGTCGGGGGCTTCCTGCTGCTCATCGGGTTCGCCTTCGCCATGATCTGGGTTGGCGTGTTGCTCGGGAGCCTGGTTGCCACCCCCGAGGGGGTCACCGGCATCGCCTTCGTTGCCCTGTTCCCCATCACGTTCGTGGCGAGCACATTCGTACCCACAGAGACCATGCCTGGCGTGCTGCGCACGGTCGCCGAGTGGAACCCGGTGACGACGCTGGCCGATGCGGTGCGGGTCCAGTTCGGTAACCCGAACACGCCGACGGCGCCGGGCGACCCCTGGTCGATCGCCCATCCGATGGCCTATTCGATCATCTGGATCGTGGGGATCGTCGCGGTCTGCGCGCCACTGGCAGTGCGGGCGTACCAGCGGTCGATCGACAAGTAGCCGCCGCCACCAGCCTCGGGCACGGCGTCAGCCGCGGCCGGTGTCGATGACACAGAAGCGGTTGCCCTCGGTATCGGCGAGGACGATGAAGTCCGGGTCGTCCGGGTACAGGTCCCAGTCGACACGCTTCGCTCCCAGGGCGACGAGCCGCTCCACCTCCGCGGCCTGATCGGCCGCATCGCCCGCGTACAGGTCGAGGTGGACGCGGGGATGCCCCAGCACCGGTGTCTCGCTGAGCTGGAGAGCCAGATGGGTGTCCGGGCCGCCGTCGCTCGGGATCAGCACCGCCCAGTCGTCCTCCACCTCGTCTCGGGGGACGTACCCCAGCGCCTGCTCCCAGAACCGGACCGCCCGGCTCATGTCGTTGACCCCGACCACGACCGTCCCGATCCTCAGCATGGGCCGATTCTGGCAAACCCCTGGAGCCGCACGGTCGCCGGGCGGCACCCGCGGCAAGCGCCGTCCTCCCTCAGGACGCAGCAGTCGACAGTCGCATGAAGTCGGCGACGCCCATCGCCCGCAGGATCGGGCGTACCAGGCGCGGCACGTGCTGTCGCGTCTCGTCGTGGAAGAGCTCCGGTGCCGTGAGCCGGACGGTCCGGCCGCGGGTCTCGAGCTCACAGCGGCCAGCGGCCAACACGTTCTTGACCCAGTCGGAGTCCGCGCCGTAGGTGAGCGCGACCACGTAGCCGCCGCCGGCCACGAACACGTTCACCGGCGAGCGGTACTCGCGCCCCGATCGGCGGCCCCGGTGCACGACGATGCCGAAGCCCGGGAGCCGCCTCGCAAGTGGTCCGGTGACATGGTTCGTCACGCGCCGATTGAACGCAGCGAGCCCACGCGGCAGAGCCATCGCCGGACCTCCCTACCCGAACTTCGCCGTCAGGCCGCCGTCGACCGGGATGATCGCACCGTTGAGGTACGACGACGCCGGCAGTGCGACCGAGAGGACCACCTGCGCGACCTCTTCCGGGTCGCCGTAGCGCCGCAGCGGCACACGACGACGCGCGAACTCCTGCTTGTCGCCGTCGGGGATCGATGCCGTCATCCCGGTGTGGATGGGACCGGGGCAGATGCAGTTCACCGTGACGCCCTGCGGACCGAGCTCGCAGGCGAGCGAGCGCGTGAGCCCGACGACGCCGTGCTTGCTCACCGTGTAGGGACTCAGGAAGGGCGTGGCGCCCAGGCCCTCGGTCGAGGCGATGTTCACGATGCGGCCGGTGCGCTCGCGCGTGAGGTAGGGCAGGCACGACCTGATCATCTGCACGTATCCAAGCAGGTTGACGGCGAGCGTGACGTCCCACGCCTCCCCGTAGCCGTCGGCGTCGATTGCTGCCGGAACGCTCACGCCGGCCCAGTTCACGAGGACGTCGATCGGCCCCAGGGTCTGGACGATCCCGGCCACGATGTCGGTGATCGCGTCGTGGCTGGTGACGTCGAGGCGCCAGTTGGCTGTGCCGGGTAGGTCGTCGGCGTTGCGGTCCGTCGCCGCGACCGCGGCGCCCTCGGCGCCGAAGACCTCCGCGATCGCGCGGCCCATGCCGCTCGCTGCACCCGTCACGAGCACGACCTTGCCAGCAACGCTGCGACTCAAGCCCACGAAGCGGAAGCTAGGTGATCGCGCGGCTCGCCGGGGAACGACGGCGGCCGGCCGCACGGTGCGGCGTTTGTCCCCCGCCACCATCTCTACGGAGCCTCGGCGGCCCACCGGTCGCCGCGGCTGTAACGGGGGCAGGCGCCAACGCGGTCTCTGTAGAGGCATCGCTCAACCGCCGCTGTGCGATGCCCGGTGGCGGCGCACGTCGTCGCCCGCGCGCGGCCCCTGGGCATCCCCCGCCTGGGGGTCGGCGCAGCACCGGAATCGCGGCGCGTCCGCCCTGACCACGCGGCATCGGACGACCCGTCGCCACCCACAGCGCAGCCCGGAACGCGGGGGTAACGTCGGCCTGGGCGGAGGAGGTCATGGGGTGGCGGACGCGTGGGGGTAGGTCATCCTCTGGCCGCAGTTCGACGGTTCCCCGTCGTCGCGCTCGCGGCCGCGGTGATCGTTTCGATCTCCGGATGCAATGGCGATGACGACGACGGCTACGAGGACGCGGTTTCCAGCACGACGTCGAGCGACACCGCCGAGGTGGACGTCGACGGAGCGACTGCCGATCTCCGCGAGCTTCTCGCCGCGACTCCGGAGGCGATCGCCGAGGACGTGAGCGCACTCGGGCTCACCCCGGTGACGGCCGACCAGGTGGGAAGCGTGGCCACGACGCTCTGCGGTTCGGCCTTCGACCCGGACGTCACGACGTCGTGGCTCCAGGGCCTGATTGTGACCAACGTCGCCATGGTGGGGCCGGCCAACCGCCTGCTCCGCTACTCCGGCACCCCCGAGGTGTGCCCTCGGGGGCCGACCACCGGGGAGCGAGACTTCTACCTGGCCGAGGTGTACCGGGTCCTCGAACCGGGGCCCGCGCTCCCTCCCGGAGCCACGGAAGTCCCCGACCGTGTCGAAGGCACCGTCTGCGATGTCCTGAACACAGGGGGTGGCGATGACGTCGTGGGCCTGGCGCTCGACCGCCTGCTGGACCTGGCGTCCCGCGGCCCGTTCGACGCCGCAGAGTTCCTCCCCTACGTCGTCGAGATCGCCGGCTCCGGCTGCGACCAATCGCTGCCGACGGCGGTCCAGGTACTCGATCGATACCTCAGCCCCTAGGCCTCACCGCAGCTCACGGCCCGGGCGACATTGCTCTCAGTAGCGTTGGCCTCCGTGCAGGTCACTGGCCCGACCATCGCTACATGTTCGACACGCTGCGCCTCGTGATGTCCTCGGCGAAGGACCGGCCGGGATATGTCTATGTCGACGAGCGCGGACGGCGACGCTGCTGGCTGCAGCCCACGCGGAGACTGCGGTGGACCTGCTGTGGGAGGCCTTGGCATCCGCGCGCGGCGAGACCCTTGTCAACTGCATCACCACGGCCAACGAGTGGGCGATCGATGTCGGCTTGACGGTCCGTCTCGACATCGGCCAGGAGGGATACCTCGCGGTGCGCGACATGACCGACACGTCACCGTATGTGGCCAGCGGCCACTTCCTGTGAACGCCTGCTCGAACCAGCGCCGGTGAAACCGAGACCCCGATGGAGGGCCGAGCCACATGCCTCGAGTTCGCATTATCGCATTTCGGCCGCTCCACAACCGACAGATCAGGGCAGTCAAACGCAAGCGTTGGCGTACGCAACACTGTTCGCAACCAGCAACGAAGCAAAGGAAACGACCACCACCACAAGCCCTACAAAACCTAATCGTCGGCCGTTCGACGGGCCGAACCATCGAGAAGCTATCCGTCATGATGTCCGCTCCTAGTCCCATCGCAAGCGTACGCATGCTTTGCGGGACCCTCGGACCGCTGCCACGTTCCTGCGTCTGACCTACGCGGCGCAAGCGATGCCGTCGAGATCGACGTCCGCAACCGGGTCGCCCACGCCAGGGGCGTCCCTCGCGTTCGATTGGCGTTTGGCAGAGGAAATGCGGCCCTGGAGGCAGGGTCTCCGATCGTCGCCGCACATGCCCCTCGGGGCACACACGGTGCGCTGCGTGACGTCGTGAAATGATGGCTTTGGACAGGCAGAGGGGTGACCATGACCGAGTACCGGGGGCCTGAGGGTGCGGCGCCGCCACCTGCGTCGGGCTCGTATCCACCTCGTTCACCGAACCCAGCGCCCCGCGTGTTGGCGGGGGTGGTGGCTGGACTCGCTGTTGTGCTTCTCGTCATCGCCGTGATTGCGTTGCCACAGCGAGCCGATGACGGGTCGGCCGTCGTGGACGCAGAGCGCGACACGACCACGAGCGAGTCGCCGAACACGACGCCTACGAGCGAGTCACCGGGCGCTACGGAGACCGACACGGACCTGTTCCTCGACGAACTTCATCTCGGTGACTGTTTTGATGATTCCAATTACGGCACATCCGAGGAGTTCTCAGGCGAGATCAGGCGGGTGGAATGTGGCTCACTACACGACGCAGAGGTGTTTGCTTTGGTGACACTGCCCGGCGAGCCAGGCGCGTCCTATCCAGGCGACGACGAAATCGCCAGACTCGGCGATGAGCTGTGTGAGAACGAGTTCGCCACATACGTTGGCATCGACTACCTGGACTCCATGTGGGAGTACGAGTACTACACGCCGACACAGGAGTCGTGGCGCGAGGTCGATGACCGCCTCGTCATCTGCTACCTGGGCGACCCACATTTCGACAAGCTGGAAGGCTCGAAGCGGGACAGCGGGACGTGATCGTGGAACCGGGGCCGGCTGGGGCGGGGGCAGATGCCGGAAGGCCGTGCTCAGCCCCGGGATCATCGCCACGGACATCAGCTTCGTCGTAGCGACCCAGTGAGGAGATAGCCGGTGATGGCGCCGCCGGGGCTGCAGCTTCTCCGACCGTCACCCTCATCGGCGAACCGTGCCCGCATGCGAGTCATGCAGGACTGGCTCGCCGAGCTTCGGCGTCCTCTCTAAGGCTGCCGGGCGACGTGGAGCGGCGGCACGTCGGCGGCCAGCACGCGGTCGGCCCAGTGCCGTCGCCGGTGTGATCCGCTCGGTCACGCCTCCATGTCCCGCGGGTCCTCTCCGACGAGCCCGTCGACCGACTCACGGATCAGGTCGGCGTGGCCGACGTGCCGGGCGTACTCCTCGATGGTGTCAATCAGGAGTCGCCGCAGGCTCCACGCCCGACCGTCAGGCGGGGTGTATTGGACCAGCTGATCCAGACCGTCGTCGGACAGCGCCGCCACGATGGCAGCGTGGGAGCGAGCCACGGCGTCCTGCCAGAGCGCCATTAGCTGCTCCGGCGTGTCCTCGGACGCCGAGTGCCACTCCCAGTCAGGATCGGCGTCCCAGTCCACCGTGTCCCATGGCGGCCCGAGCTCCCGCCCGCGCAGCCGCCGGGAGAAGCGGTAGTCCTCGATGAGCGCCAGGTGCTTGAGCAGCCCGCCCAGCGTGACCGACGACGGGCCGAGCGTCGCCCGAAGGCCCTTCGCATCCAGCTCACCGCACTTCCACGCAAGGTACGACCGCTGCCGCTCGAGGGCGCCCAACAGAGTCTCGATCTCGTCGCCCGCGTCCGGAGGCTCTTTCGGCAAGTCCTGTCCGTTCGAGTCAGGGTTCGTCATAGTCTCTCAGATCCTTACCCCTTCATGAGCACAGAACCGACGATCTCGTGCAGCGTCGTTCTGCGCTGACGCTCCGCCAGGCGGCCTCCGCCCGCAGCGGGCACCTATGCGCTCGTGAACGAGGCGGCGTTCAGGCGACGCATCGAGGTCTACCTCGATGCAGATCCACCGAATTTCTCCGACCGCCGACGACCACGACGACGACCACCACCACCACGACGACGACGCCGACCACGACGCCGAGCACAACGACGCCGCCGTCCACGACGATGACCACGATCACCACGCCTTCCACAACCGAGACGCCGACTTCAACGACGGGTGGCTGACCCTGGCGGGCGCCGGGTCGACGACCTGATCTGGTCCTTCAGGTACCGGCCGACGGCCTGGCGGGGGTGCCCGGAACCTCCTGGAGACTTAGCGGGCTCCCTACGCTGGGCCCTGGCCGGTGGCCGCGACTCGAGCCATGCCACGAGCGCGGGGGTGTGAGCGAGCAAGGTCGCCCGGGCCCCGCGGGTAGGCCCGTGACCACTCAACGACGATGCCGGACAGATCGTTGACGGGCGCGGGATAGCGCAGGTCGGGTCCCTCGAGGGTGTAGTTCCTCGCGCCACGGGTAGCGGCCCTTGGCGATCGCCTTGGCGTCACCGACGAGGTGCAGCCAACGGAACAGCCGCCGCATCACTGGCCGGTCTCGCCGTCGACGAGGCGGCGGTGGGTGCGGTCCCTGCGTGCCTGAGCTCGAGCGGCACGCCGGTGGCACGGTCTTGGTGTCCACGTCCATAGCGCCTCGGCGGGGAGGGCTACGGGCTGCCCTGAGCCGACGAGGTTGGAGAAGGTGTCAAGGTCGCACGCATCACATCGACTTAGATCCGCGATCAAAGCGACGCCACTGAGGGTTGGTGCGGCCCCGAGATCGGCGATGTTCGGATATCTTGCCTTTGAAGTGGATCCTGCCGTTAACGTGGACGAATGGAGCTCGCGGCGAATTGAGTTTTATCAGCGCTATGGCGCCGTGGGCTGGTCGCGTGCGTACCCGCTTACGCCCTGCCAAACCTCGCCGGCCCGGGGGGCGTCCCGATGCTCCTTGTGGCATTCGCATTGGGTGTCGGAGATGCGATTCGGCCGCGCATTGCGCGAAATCATCATGAAGATTTGGACTGTGAGCTCTGACATGCATGCGCGCGACGCGAGGCTGTCGCGAGTACTAGGCGAACTCGTCTGCTGAAAGGACTCACGTTGGATCCAGCACTCGCCGTAGCCCTATTCGGAAACTTTGTGTTGATCGTGTCCGTTATCCTTGTTGGGCTACAAGTCCGAGAGATGGCGAAGCAATCGAGCCACGGAGCCCGCGCCACGCTCGCCTCGGTATATCAAGCGATGAACGACAACATGCTGCAGATCAATCGCCTCTTTATAGACCGACCTTTGTTGCGCCCCTACTTTTATGGCGAGAAGGAACTGACTGATGAATCGCCTGAGGAGCGTGAAAGGGTCGAGGCAACCGCCGAGCTGTTCATCAACTTCATCGACAACGTGCTTACCCAGATGCCGCTACTACCGAGCAACCTTGCCGAGCCGTGGCGAACCTATTTCGGTAGCGTCACCACAAGCAGTCCTGTGCTTTGTGAGTTCTGGAAGCGGCGCCGGGAGTGGTACTCGGAAGAGATGCGAGCGCTCCTGGATCCCCTGATAGTCCGGCCTGAGCAAGCAACGTCCCTCCCGATGAGGGCCGATGAGGGCGTATAAGCTGACGACTGGCGTGCAGGCCACGGCGCCAGCGTCGGAGATTTGAACTCCCGACCTCTGCGTCCCGAACGGGTCTGCAACCCTGGTACCAGGTGCTTTGTAGCCCACAGGACGACGACTGGCGGGCCCTCGAACCTATCTCGCGCCTCCTATGGCGGAAAGATGGCGGCAGCCGCGGACGCTGAGCGGGGGATCGTGTTCGAGCCGAAGCCACGGCCGAACGACGGCTTCTTGAGCGGCTTCTGCTGGAGATCGAGCACAACCTGCATCGCCAGGGGCAAACGCAGGCCTGCATGCGCACATAGCGTTCGAGATGAGCGCGTTCAATCAGGCGAGACACCAACGGCAGCCGCCACCGTAGTGCTGAGGCGCGATGCGTGTGACGGCCACCGAATCGCCGGCAAGTCGCTGCCACCAACGCCACCTCTCTGTGAGCTATCGGATCGTCAGGCGGGAAGCTGCGCTCGACGGTCGCCTTGCCGGCTTCGTCGGGGTGGAGCTCGGGGTGCCGGCAGCGCTTGGCCCAGGCGAACCCCTGCCAGGTGGTGAGCATGCGGGGCACGATTTTGTAGGTCCAGCACGGTTCGACGTTCACCGAGCCGCGATAGTCGCTGGCCGCTCGGCGCCGAGGTAGCGCGGGCCGGTGTAACGCTCGCCGATCCGGTTCCAGACGGACGGCTCGCCGTTCTCGAGGTAGGGGCCGACACCGGCTTCGACGACGACGGCGACACCTTCGCAGATCACCTTCCGGATGGGGGTCTACGCGATGAAGCGTGGTTGGCGGGGTTGTATTGGTGCGACCGAGGGAGTCTGCCATGGAGCACCGCAGCGCAGCAGGAGCCGGAGTCGATAGTTGTCGAAGTTGCGGAACCCGAAGCCGAGGCGCTTGATGTTCTTGATGACCAGGTTGGTGCCCTCGGTGGCGGCGTTGGTGAGCCGGGTGGGGTGCCAGCGCAGGATCGATCGTTCCCAGCGGGCGATGGTGTGGGCCAGGCGTTCGAGCTCGGGCACGTCGCTGGCCTGGCAGTGCTGGTAGAAGCCGACGAGCCGGTGGCGGGCGTCGAAGACATCGTCGGCGAGGTAGGTCTCGCGCAGGAGTTCCTTGGCCAGGTAGGCGGCGCCGACTTCACCGTCGGGGTCGCCGGCGTCGAGCCAGCCGAGCATGCGGGCGAAGCCGGTCGGGTCGAGCCGGTCGTGGGCGGCCAGGAGCCGGCGGCGGATCCGGTAGAGCGGGTCGGTCTTGCGGCCGCGGTGCCCGGTGCTGGTCTGCTGGGTGCGGCGGCGGACGTCATCCAGCGCGGCGTTGGCCAGGCGGATCACGTGGAAGTGATCTACCACCAGCCGGGCGTCGGGCAGCTCGGCGGTGAGGGCGGTGGCGTAGGGCTGGTAAGGATCGATGACCACGTGGTCGATCCCGGCCAGCCAGCGGGCCGGCTTGGACGCCAGCCACGCTCGCACGGCGGTGGCGCTGCGTGCTGGCAGTACGTCGACGAGTCGACTCCGGTCCAGATCGAGGATCCCGGTGACGAGCAGCCTCGGATGCTGCACGGTGGCGGCCAGGAACGAGGTCTCGTCTAGGCCGATCGCGCCGGGGGCACCGAGCCGGGCCAGGTGATCGACCCGAGGCCGGCCGTGATCCCACACCGCGGCCATCGCCGTGTGCCACGACACCCCGAAGTCCCGGGCGGCTCGGGCGACGGACTGCTCGCCGGGACCAACCCGCCGGCAGATCTCGGCTCGCGCCCGTTCGGTCAGCACCGCTCGGGATGCGATCTGGTCGGACTCCTCTGACCACGTGCCCGCCGCACACGCGGCCTCGGGACAGCGCCACAGCCGCTTGGCCCACACCAGCACCGCCGGGCGGTCCGCCAGCGGCAGATCACGCACCGTCACCCGCCGGCGGCCGTGTCCAACCGCCCGCACCCCACAGACCTCGCACCAGGCGCGCTCGGCCGTGGTCTCGATCGCCAGCCACCACTCGCCGCTGGCTTCCTCAAGCAGCTGCGCGGTCACCACGAACCCGTCGAGCCCGACCAGCGCGGACACGCCGCTACCGTCGCGTTGCATCAGGGGCCTCCTGTCGATGTTGCCGTCGAACAGCCGCATCAATAGCGAGGCCCCTGAGCGCGCCCGCGGACCCTCTATCGCTCAGAGCCCAGCGTGCACGCCCCCACGCTTCATCGCGGAGAGCCGGATTGCTCGAGTACACAGCACCTGGCGGCGGCAGCGGCATGCGCTCGGTCGTCCCGATCTGGCGATCGTGTACAAAGA
>JBKPHE010000144.1:0-7769 GCA_046744485.1 Actinomycetota bacterium
AGCTTCTCCTCCGCCGCTGTGAGGAGATTGGCAGGACCCACGATGCGGTGCAGCTCTTCGATGATGGCTGGCTTCAGCATGATCACACCTTTGTGGCAGGAGACGTCCGAACGGATATCGGTGTTGGTATCATACTCGTCCCCTCTGAAGGTGTCAATCGACGTGTCTCGCTGGGGTTTTTCCTTGCCTCGATTAGGCTTACGACGCACTCGGAGGTTCCGGTTTTGTGCTTGACGTCGCCGGAAGCCCCGCCCCCACACGACTCGGTCGGGAAGATCAGCAGGAAGTGACCGAGATCCTGTCCATGGGCCCGGACCGGCAAGGCCACGGCGCTGCGCGGCGCGTCATGGTCGATGTCGCTCGGCACGCGGATCGCGTCGTGGGTGAAGACCGGGAGCGTCTCGGGTGGCGGCTCGGGAACGTAGCGGCACAGCTTGAGGTCGAGCAGCTCGGTGAGCTCCTCGGCGCTCTGCTCGATGAGACGTCCGGGCCGCTCGCCGCCGGCGGCCAGCTCGGCGCGGCGGTGGATCCGTTCGAGGTCACGCCGCCGGGCGATGGCGGCGGCCTCACTGCGACGCGCCCGCTCGACCAGCTCACCCGCGGTCAAGCCGATGACCGCCAGCAGCACGGTGGTCTCGATGTCGTCGCCGTGCTCGATCTTGAACGACCCGTAGGGGACGGTGAGGAAGAGGTCGTAGGACAGGGCGGCCGACAGCGCACCGGCCACCCCGGCGACGCGGCCGCCCGCCACCGCCACTCCCAGCACCGCCACGACGAGAAGCAGGGCGAGGTTGGTGTTGAGAGTGTGAGTGCGCAGCGGCACCAGGGCGACGGCGACCACGGCTGGGGCGAGCAGCGCCACGCCGACCCGCAGCGGCCACCGATGCCCATCGTGCATGTGGTCGTTATAGAGGCGGGCCGGATCGGCAGCCTCCCAAGCAACCAGGCCCGCGGTGCACCTTCACCGCTTCTTAGCGCGCATCGCGCACTTCTGAACGGCTCGTTAGCGCGCATCGCGCTCTGATCGGGGGAGGCTCGAACCTCGCCAACCAGGGAGTTCGTGCGCCCCCCGATGTCCACCGTCGCCACCCGTCCCCCCGACGCTGCCCCCGCGGATGGCGCCCCGGCTCCGGTGGCCCTCGATCCGGGGATCGGGCTTCCACCCGACGGGTTGGGCTACCGCGTCAAACGTCGGCTGCTCGGACCCCCTCTGCACAACGAGCAGCTCGAAGAGGAGCGTCTCGGCAAACCGACCGCCCTGGCGGTCTTCGCCTCCGACAACCTGTCGTCCTCGGCGTATGCCACCGAGGAGATCCTGCGAGTCCTGGTCCCCGCGATCGGGATCGCGGCGTTCTCGCTGGTCGTCCCCATCACAGTGGCCATGCTGGCCGTGCTGGCGGTGCTCATCCTGTCGTACCGCCAGACCATCAAGGCGTACCCGACCGCGGGCGGGGCCTACATGGTCACCCGCGACAACTTCGGGATCCTGCCCGCCCAGGTCGCCGGGGTGGCGCTGCTCACCGACTACGTGCTGACCGTCGCCGTCTCTGTGGCCGCCGGCGTGGCCGCCATGGTCTCGGCGTTCTCGGCGCTCACGCCCTACGCCGTGCCCCTGTCGGTGGGCTGCATCTGCCTCATCGCCTACGGCAACCTGCGCGGGGTCAAAGAGTCCGGGCGGGTGTTCGCGGCGCCCACCTACTTCTTCATCCTCAACATGGTGCTGCTCCTCGGCCTGGGACTCGGTCGCCTGTTCTTCGGCGACCTCCCGCGCGCCCTGCATGGCGAGGAGGGCCTCCTCGACTTCGGCAGCCAGGGGAGCGGGCTGCTCATGGGCGCGTCGCTCTTCATCGTCCTGCACGCCTTCGCGTCGGGGGGCGCCGCCGTCACCGGCGTGGAGGCGATCTCCAACGGCGTGCCCGCCTTCCGCCAACCCGCGTGGCGCAACGCCCGCACCACGCTGGTCATCATGGGCAGCCTGCTGGGCGTCATGTTCCTCGGCCTGTCGATCCTCGGCGCCCACATGAAGGTCGCACCGTTCGCCGAGGGCACGCCGACGGTCATCTCCCAGATCGGGGAGCTGGTCTACGGAGGCATCCCGCTCGGTCAAGCGCTGTACTACGCACTCCAGGCCGGAACGATGTTGATCCTGGTCCTTGCGGCCAACACCAGCTTCGCCGACTTCCCCCGGCTCGCCAGCTTCCACGCCGGCGACAACTTCATGCCCCGCCAGCTCACCAAGCGCGGCCACCGGCTGGTGTTCTCAAACGGGATCTTCTTCCTGGCGGGCTTCGCGATCCTGCTCGTGATCCTCACCGGAGCCAAGGTCGACCGACTCATCCCCCTCTATGCCATCGGCGTGTTCACGTCGTTCACGCTCTCCCAGGCGGGCATGGCCCGCCACCACCTGCGCGAGCGCGAGCCCGGCTGGCGTAGCGGCCTTGTGATCAACGGCGTCGGCGCGGTGATGACCCTGATCGTCGACATCGTCATCGCCATCACCAAGTTCACCCACGGCGCCTGGGTCGTCGTCGCGCTCGTTCCCCTGATGGTCGTGTTCCTCGTACGCCTCTCCCGGCAGTACGAGACCGAGGCCGAGCAGCTCGAGCAGAACGTACCCGAGGCCATCGCCGCCCCCATCCTCCGGCGCCACGTCGTGCTCGTGTTCGTCGACCGCCTCGACCTGGCAGTCGCCCGAGCCATCCAATACGCCCGCACCCTGGTGCCCGACGAGCTGCGCGCCGTCCACTTCGCACTCGATCAACAGCGCGCCAACGAGCTGGCCGAGGGGTGGGCCCGGCACGGGATGACCCGCATCGCCCTCGACATCGCGGACTGCCCCGACCGACGCCTGGCCCGGGCCGCCGTCGACCTCGTGGCCCGCGACCTCGCCGACAGCGAGACCGAGGTCAGCGTCCTGATGCCCGACCGCAAGTACAGCGGGTTCTGGCGCCGCCTCCTCCACGACCAGACCGCAGACGCCATCGAACGTGCCGTGTCCCGCCTGCCCCACGCCAACGTCACCACCGTCCCCTTCCACTTCGCCTCCCGCAAGGCGGCGCGGGGAACCGGCGAGGCCGTCGAACCCGCGGCCGCCGCCGCCGCGAACGAACCACGGGCCAACGGACCGGGCGCGGCTTCCTCCTCCGCCTCGGCGTCGCCGGCCCCCGCACGACCGGACGGTGCGGTAGCGATCGCCACGGTCACCTGGCGCCAGCGCGTCCAGATCGAGGGACGGGTGCGAACAGTTCGGGTCCAGCCGCTCGCCGGCACTTCGACCCTTGAATGCGTCCTCCAGGACGACACAGGTGCCATGTCCCTGGTGTTCCTCGGCCGCAGCAAGATCCCCGGGATCGAGATCGGCAGCCGCGTGCGCGCCGAGGGCGTCGCCGGCGAGCATCGGGGCCGCCTCGCCATCCTCAACCCCGTCTACGAGCTGCTCACGTAGGGCTGACCTCGTCCAGAGCCAGGTTGAGCTCGAGGACGTTGACGCCCTTCTCGCCCAGGAACCCGAGGTCGCGGCCCGACGTGTGGTCGTCGACGAGCTCCATCACCGTGCCGACGTCGAGGCCCCGCTCATCGGCCACCCGCGGCGCCTGCAGGCCGGCGTTGGCCACCGAGATGTGGGGATCGAGGCCCGAGGCCGAGGCGGTGACGGCGTCGACCGGCACGTCGGCGTCGGCGTCGAGGCCGTTCTCCTGGCGGTAGGCGTTGGCGCGCTCGTCGACGGTGGCGAGGAACTCGTCATTGGTGGGACCGAGGTTGGATCCCGAGCTGGCGCTGGCGTCGTAGCCGTCGCCGGCCGCGGAAGGCCTCGGGTGGAAGTACTGGGGCTCGGCGAACGACTGGCCGATGCGGCTCGAGCCGACGACCTCGCCGTCGGCGTTCTCCACGAGCGATCCGTCGGCCTTGTCGTTGAAGATGCCCTGGGCGATACCGGTCACCGCGAGGGGATAGATCAGCCCGGTGATCACGGTGAACACCAGCATCATCATGAGGGCAGGGAAGAGTTGGCGGCGCATCACGAGACTCCCATCGCGGAGATGACCAGGTCGATGAGCTTGATGCCGACGAACGGCGCGACCAGCCCCCCGAGCCCGTAGATGCCGAGGTTGCGGCGCAGCATCGTCGCCGCGCTCTCGGCACGGAACTTCACGCCCCGCAACGACAACGGGATGAGGCCCACGATGATCAGGGCGTTGAAGATGACCGCCGAGAGGATCGCGGAGCGCGGCGTGTCGAGCGCCATGATGTTGAGCTCGTCGAGCGCGGGAGGACCCCCGAGAACATCGCCGGGATGATGGCGAAGTACTTGGCCACGTCGTTGGCGATCGAGAACGTGGTCAGCGAGCCCCGGGTGATCAACAGCTGCTTGCCGATCTCGACGATCTCGATGAGCTTCGTCGGGTTGGAGTCGAGGTCGACCATGTTGCCGGCCTCCTTGGCCGCCTGGGTGCCGGTGTTCATGGCGACACCCACGTCGGCCTGCGCCAGTGCCGGGGCGTCGTTGGTGCCGTCACCGGTCATGGCCACGAGCCGGCCGCCCTCCTGCTCCTTGCGGATGAGCGCCATCTTGTCCTCGGGCGTGGCCTCGGCGAGATAGTCGTCCACGCCGGCCTCGGTAGCGATGGCCTGGGCGGTGAGCGGGTTGTCCCCGGTGATCATCACCGTGCGCAGGCCCATGGACCGGAGCTGGGCAAAGCGCTGGCGGATCCCTTCCTTGACCACGTCCTTGAGGTGGACGACGCCGAGCACCTCGATCCCCTCGGCATTGGACTCGGCAACCGCGAGCGGCGTGCCTCCGGCGGTGGCTACGCCCTCCACCAGCGGGGTGAGCTCGTCGGGCACCGTGCCGCCGAGCTCGGACACCCAGCGGCGGACGGCGTCGGCGGCGCCCTTGCGCACCGATTGACCGTCGATGTCGAGCCCGCTCATGCGGGTCTGCGCGGTGAAGGGCACCAGGGTGGCGTGACCGACGTCGCGCTCGCGCACGTTGAAGCGCTCCTTGGCCAGCACGACGATCGACCGCCCCTCGGGCGTCTCGTCGGCCAGGCTGGCGAGCTGGGCGGCGGCCGCCAGCCGGTCCTCCGACACCCCGGGGAGCGGCAGGAACTCGGCCGCCTGCCGGTTGCCCAGCGTGATCGTGCCGGTCTTGTCCAGCAGCAGGGTGGAGCAGTCGCCGGCCGCCTCGACGGCCCGTCCGGACATCGCCAGCACGTTGTGCTGCACCAGGCGGTCCATCCCGGCGATGCCGATGGCCGACAGCAGCGCGCCGATCGTGGTCGGGATGAGGCACACCAGCAGGGCGACGAGCACCACGACCTGCTGCTCGGCCTCGGAGTAGATGGCGAACGGCTGGAGGGTGACCACCGCCAGCAGGAAGATGATGGTCAGCCCGGCGAGCAGGATGTTCAGGGCGATCTCGTTGGGGGTCTTCTGGCGCTCGGCACCCTCGACCAGCGAGATCATGCGATCGAGGAACGTCTCGCCCGGCCGCGCTGTGATCTCCACGACGATCTGGTCGGACAGCACCCGGGTGCCGCCCGTGACCGCCGAGCGGTCGCCGCCCGACTCGCGGATGACCGGAGCCGACTCACCCGTGATCGCCGACTCGTCCACCGAGGCGATGCCGGCGATGATCTCGCCGTCCGAGGGGATCATCTCGCCCGCGTTGACCACCACGACGTCGCCGACATCGAGCCGCGACGACGGCACCGGCTCGAGCGAGCCGTCGGCCAGCCGTCGGTTGGCCATGGTCTCGGCCCGGGCCCTGCGGAGGGTGTCGGCCTGCGCCTTGCCGCGTCCCTCGGCCATCGCCTCGGCGAAGTTGGCGAACAGGACCGTGAACCACAGGAACAGTGCCACCAGCCCGGTGAACACGTTCTCCGCTGCCGTCGAGTCGCCGAGGTCGCGGAAGAACAGGATGGTGGTCAGCACGCTGCCCACCAGGACCACGAACAGGACCGGGTTGCGGGCCTGGGTACGCGGATGGAGCTTGCGGAAGCTGTCGACCACCGCGGTGCTGACGATGGCCGAGTCGAACAGCGACCGCTGCTGCGTCGGCCGTCTCGGGGCGCGGGGTTCGCCGGTGCCGGCCGGCGCCGTCACGGTGCTCATGTCACTCCTACAGGGACAGCTGCTCGACGATGGGGCCGAGCGCCAGCGCGGGGAAGAAGGTGAGGCCGGCAACGATGGCGACGACACCCACCACCAGCCCGCCGAACAGGGGCGTGTGCGTCGGGAAGGTGCCGGCGGTCGCCGGTGCCGGTTGCTTGCGGGCCATCGAGCCGGCGATGGCCAACACCGGAATGATGAGGAAGAACCGGCCCACCAGCATGGCTATGCCCAGCACCGTGTCGTACCACTGGGTGGCCGTCGTCAGGCCGGCGAATGCCGACCCGTTGTTGTTGGACGTCGACGTCAGCGCGTAGAGGATCTCGGTCAGCCCGTGCGCCCCGGCGTTGTTGGTGGTCAGCGCCGAGTCGAGCAGCACCGATGCCGCAGCGAACCCCAGCAGCACGGCCGGCATGGCCAGCACGTACAGCACCACCAGCTTCATCTCCGGTGCCTGGATCTTCTTACCCAGGTACTCCGGCGTTCGCCCGACCATCAGGCCGGCGATGAACACCGCCAGGATCGCCATGATCAGCAGCCCGTTGAGGCCCACACCGACGCCCCCGGGGCTGACCTCGCCCAGCATCATGTGCATGAGCGGGATGCCGCCGCCCAACGGTGTGAAGCTGTCGTGCATGGAGTTCACCGACCCGTTGGACGTGCCGGTGGTGGAAGCCGCCCACAGGCCCGACGCCGAGGGGCCGAAGCGGACCTCCTTGCCCTCCATGTTGCCGCCGGCCTGGTCGCTCGCGGCCACCTGATCCACGCCGAACCGGTCGAGCTCGGAGTTGCCGTTGGTCTCGAAACCCATGGCCGTCAGACACATGACGAGCCAGATGGCCGCCATGATGGCGAACACCGCCCGTCCCTGCCGGCGGTCCTTGACCATGTACCCGTACGTGAAGGCCAGCGCGAACGGGATGATGACGATCGCATAGGTCTCGAGGAAGTTGTTGAACGGCGTGCTGTTCTCGAACGGGTGCGACGAGTTGGTGTTGAAGAAGCCACCGCCGTTCGTGCCGAGCTGCTTGACGGCGATCTGGCTGGCAACGGGGCCACCGGGGATCAGCTGCGAGCCGCCGTCGACGGTGGTGACCTCGGTGAAGCCGTGGAAGTTCTGGATGACGCCTTGGCTGACCAGGATCAGGGCGAAGACGAAGCACGCCGGCAGCAGGATCCGGGTCGTGGTGCGGGTGAGATCGACCCAGAAGTTCCCGAGCGTCGATGCCCGCCGGCGGGCCAGCCCGCGGATGAAGGCCGCCATGACCGCCATGCCCGCGGCCGCCGAGACGAAGTTGTGGACTGCCAGCCCCAGCATCTGGCTGAGGTGGCTCATCGTGGACTCGCCGCCGTACGACTGCCAGTTGGTGTTGGTGGCGAAGCTGACCGCCGTGTTGAACGACAGGTGCTCGCCAACTGCGGGCATGTTGGTGGGGTTGAACGGCAACGAGTCCTGGATGCGCAGCTGCAGGTAGAGGAGCAGCAACGAGATGACGCTGAACGCGAGGACGGAGTACGCGTAGACGGTCCAGCGCTGCTCCCGGCCGGGGTCGACGCGGCAGATCCGATAGATGGGCCGCTCGATCCGCAGGAAGAACTGGTCGCCCGGAGCGGGACGATCCGTGTCGTAGACCCGGGCCACGTACCGACCGATGAAC
>JBKPHE010000224.1:0-29537 GCA_046744485.1 Actinomycetota bacterium
GGCCATCCCCATCGCTCACCCCTTCTCGACACGTGTGAACGATGTCCCGAGACACGTGTGAACGATGTCCTGAACTCACAGACCGCCGAGGGCGCTCACCGCCGAGATCGCGGGGTGTCCAAGTCGTCGGTGGCGTCGTGGGACGTACTGGCGGGTCGTGGCGGCGGACTGCGGTCGGCTACGCCGGCGTCGCCTGTGGTTCCCAGCGGAAGCCGCGGACCGCGACGACCGCGCCGCCCAGCGCCCAGGCGGCCAGCACCGCGACGTTCCCGGTGTGCAGCGACGTGTCACCGGCGACGCCCAGCGCGGTCTGCAGTCCGGTTGCCACGTGATACAGGGGGAAGATGCGGCCGATCTCCGCCAGCCAACCGGGAAGCTGGTCGACGGGGACGAAGATGCTGGAGATGAACGAGAGCAGCACGATGGCGAGCGGCAATGCGGCGCTGGCGCTGTCGATGTCGGTTGCGACCGTCGTCGCCGCGATCGCGAGGCTGCACATCGTTCCCGTGCCGAGCAGGATGTAGAGAACGATCTCCCCGATCGCCTCGCCGGAGATCTCGACGCCGTAGGCCACGCGGGAGATCGCGACCAGTGTCAAGGTCATCGACCCGACCACGACCATCACGCGCAGCAGGGTCGCAGCGACGAAGGTCCATGCCGGGACTGGCGTGCCGCGGTAGCGCTTGAGCTGTCCGGTCTCGCGTTGTGTTATCAGCCCCATGGCGAGCGTAGTGAATGCCGACAGGACGATCGCGTACGCGAGCATCCCGCCGGCGAAGTAGGCGTGGGCAGTGATCGTCGCGCCTGCCAGGTCGACGGTGTCGTTCCCACCGGCGAAGACCGAGTCGAAGAACACCAGCATGACGACCGGGAAGACGACGCTGAAGATCATCGCTCTCCGGTTTCGGGCGATGCTGGTCAGCTGGGCGCGTGTCTGGACCAGGACGAGCCGCAAGTCAGCCACGATCGGGCTCCCGAGCCGTGAGCTCCAGGAACATGTCCTCGAGCCTGGGTCGCAGTGCCTCCAGGTCCTCCAGCCTGTGGCCCTCGTCCTCGGCCCAGGTGGTCAGTCTGTAGAGAACCGGCTGCGGGTCCCGGGCGCGGATTGCCACCACGTCGCCCGACGTCTCCACCGGTGATGCGGCCACGGATGCGATCTCGGCCGCGGTGACACCCGCTGGTAGCCGGAAGCGCACGATGGCATCGGCACCCAGCCCGGCGCCGATCTCGTCCACGCTTCCGACTGCCACCAGCTCGCCTGCGCGCAGGATCGCGATGCGGTCGGTCAGGTGCTGTGCCTCGTCCATGTAGTGGGTGGTGAGGAATATCGTCTTGCCGAGCTGGCGCAACCCCTCGATCATCTCCCAGGCACTGCGCCGGGCTGACGGGTCGAAGCCGGTGGTGGGTTCGTCGAGGAAGATCAGCTCGGGGTTGCCGACGATCCCGAGTGCGACGTCCGCCCGCCGCCGCTGGCCGCCGGAGAGCGTGCCGATGCGGGCGCCTCTCTTGTCTCCGAGGCCGGCCAGCTCGATCGTCTCGTCGACCGCCAGAGGCGACGGGTAGAAGCTGGCGAACAGCGCGACGGTCTCGCGCACCGTCAGGTTCGGGTCGAGCTCGCACTCCTGGAGCACCAGGCCGATCCGTTCCCGCCAGCGCCGCGTCGGCCGGGCAGGGTCGACCCCGAGCACCTGGACCTCTCCCGCGGTTCGCTCCCGGTAGCCCTCGAGTATCTCGATCGTCGTGGTCTTGCCGGCGCCGTTCGGACCGAGGAAGCCGAACACCTCGCCAGCGGCGACGTCGAACGTGATCCCGCGGACCGCCTCGCTCCGGCCATAGTTCTTCCGCAGGCCACGGACCGAGATGACGGCGCCCTCGTCGAGCACCGGCCTGATCCCTCGAGCATGGAGCGTGCTGGCGTGATTCCCGATCAACGCTCGCGGCTCGAGCCCGTTCACCACGTCAGGACCTCCTGGTCGCTTTTCGGGGGTAGAGGCGGCCGGCACGGACCCGACGGACGGCTGTGTCGGCGCTCGACCGCACGAGGGCAAGGTCCGCCGCCGGCTGGGACCCGTGCGGCGGTCGGGGCCAGGGCTCGTGCGCTGCGGACACCGCCGCGACGCCAGGGGGCGCCGCTGCCCCGACCTCGGTCGGCGTCGTCGCCCGGGCTGGCAGCCAGATCAGAGCGATGAGGCCGCCGACGAGCGCCACCGTGGCACCCGCGAGCACGGCGTGGCTCATGGCGTCGACGAAGGCCTGGGTGGCGTCGTTCAGGAGCGACTGGCCGCCGGTGCCGCCGAGCCGGGCGGCAACCTGCACGGCGCCGCCCAGGGAGTCGTGGGCGGTGGCCGCGGCCGCGGGCGGCAGCTTGGCGATGGCCGCCGAGCCGTCGATCGTCGCGTGGTAGCCGGCGCTGAGCAGGCTGCCGAGCACCGCGACGCCGAGGGACCCGCCCACCATGCGCGTGGTGTCGTTGACGGCCGAGCCCACCCCCGCCTTCTCTCGGGGCAGCGAGCCCATGATCGAGTCGGTGGCCGGCGCCATCGCCAAGCCCATGCCGATGCCCAGGACCATGATCGTGGCGAGCACGAGGGCGTACCCGCTGTCGACCTGCGCCGTTGACAGGATCACCAGGCCACCCGCCACGACCGCGAGCCCGGTCGCGACCATCGCCTTCGTGCCGATGCGGGCGGTCAGGGCGGGGGCCACCGGCGCCGAGATCATGAGCGCGAGCGCGATCGGCGCAATGGCCAGCCCGGCCCGCAGCGTCCCGTACCCGAGCACGAACTGGAGGTACTGGGTGAGGAAGAAGATCGTCCCGAACAGGGCGAAGAACACGAGCGTGATGGCGAGCGACGCCGCCGAGAAGCGGGGGTTCTGGAAGAAGTGCATGTCGAGCACCGGGTGATCGCTGCGCAGCTCCCAGGCCACGAACGTCGCGAGCATGGCCAATCCGACGCCGAAGGCGGCGACCACGGAGCCATGGGTCCAGCCCTGCGACGGCGCCTCGATGATTCCGTACAGCACGCCGGCCAGACCGACGAACGACAGAACGGTGCCTGCCGGATCGAGGCGTCGCGGTGCAGGGTCACGGCTCGTGGGCACGAGAACCTGGCCGGCCAGCACTGCGATCACGACGATCGGCAGGTTGACCAGGAACACCGATCCCCACCAGAAGTGTTCCAGGAGCCACCCGCCGGTGACGGGCCCAATTGCGATTCCCAGCCCCGCCACCCCCGCCCACACGCCGATGGCGCGAGCGCGCTCCTGTGCGTCGGTGAAGACGTTGGTCAGGATCGACAGCGTCGCCGGCATGATGGCGGCGCCGCCGATGCCCATCACCGCCCGCGCCGCGATGAGCGCACCGGAGGAGCCGGCAAAGGCAGCGGCCGCCGAGCCGAGACCGAACACGACCAGGCCGGCCTGGAGGACACCGCGCCGCCCGAACCGGTCCGCCAGCATGCCGGCGGTGAGCAGCAGGCTGGCGAACACGAGAACGTACGTGTCGACGATCCACTGCTGCTGGCTGGCCGTCGCGTGCAGGTCCTCGACCAACGTGGGGAGCGCGACGTTGAGGATCGTGTTGTCGATCCCGATCACGAGCAGGCTGACGCACAGGACGGCGAGCGTCGACCAGCGGCGCCGGTGAATGGCAGCAGCCCGCCTCGCCCCGTCGAGGTCAGCCCCCGGTGCCAGGTCCATGCCGTCGAGATGATCGGTCACGCGTTTGAACCTACGGATTGCCGTGTCAACGTTCGACCGATGGAACGTCAAGGATTCCCACGCGGGTCGCGGCCCGGTCGTCAGACGTCGGCTGCCAACGAACGCGACTAGCGCGTCACGCCGACCAGGTCGAAGTGCTCGTTGCCACCCTCGGTCAAATGCTCTTCGACCTCACCGATGCCCGCAACGTACGACTTCTGCTCGAGCTGGGGCTCCACCGGGCTCCACTCCTCGGTGACGAGTGCCCGCCTGAAGTCTGCATATGGCACGTTCACGTCGGCTTCGAATCCACGGACGTGTGCCTCGTCGAGCGCCTTGCCGGGCGGGTAGTACTCCTGCCGGTAGACATCGCCAGCCTTGGGATCGGCGAGCATGATGATCCCCGGCTCGGCACCGTCGACTCCCGACTCCCACGAGTCGCTCGCCCGCACGAGGCGACCGTGCTTCAGCTCGAGGGAATCCTCCCCCATGTACCAGACGTTGCCCTGCTTGTCCTGCGCATACCAGTCGAACGTCCGCTCGATCGCCTTGCCGTGCTCCGACACCGTGTCCCGGACGACGGTGCACGTGACCCCGAGGATCTGCTTGGTTCGGTCGGTGACGACCATGTCGTCGGTCTGCGGAGTGCCTTCGCTCATGCCCTGGTAATGGAAAGCGGTGCCCGGCCTGAGCGGGAAATACGGGTTATCGATCGTGGCGACGAAGTTCGCCGGGTCGATCGATGGCTTGTAGCTTCCGGTCAGCGCCCAACTCGGCGGCGCCACGGCCGCTTCGCTGCTGGTCGATGGCGTGCTTGCGCTCGATGAACTGCATCCGGCCGCGAGTACCGCGAGGAGCGTCACAGCGCCCAGCGCTACCGTGCGCGGCGGCCTACCGCGCTTACGTTGCTTGGTCATGTTCTGCTCCGTCCTTTTCGACGGACGTCGTCGGCCATTGACCGTAGGGATCTGCCGTCCTTCGATCTATCGAGGGACCGTCAAGGTTTGGCCACGACCAGGTAAAGCGTGTCGACCGGTATCGCGCCGCGCGTCGCGGGAGATACCGAAACTTGACACGACGCCGGGCGATCGCTGACGCACCCGTCCCTACCGTCCCAACCGAGGCCCGAGCTTGGAGGTGACGGTGAGTCGCAACACGCTCAAGACGTTCGTCTTGCTGGCCGCGCTGGGCGGCCTGTTCGTCCTCGTCGGTGCCCTGATCGCATCGCGAGCCGGCGCACTGGTCGGCCTCGCCCTTGGCTTGCTGCTCGTTGGCTGGTCGTACTGGTTCAGCGCCGGGCTGGCCGTCCGGGCGGCTCGCGCCCGCCGGGTGACCGCAGCGGAGCATCCCCGACTGGCTGCGATCGTCACCGGCGTGTCCACGCGGGCCGGCCTGCCCGCGCCCGAGCTGTATGTGGCCCCGAGCACGCAGCCCAACGCGTTCGCCACGGGCCGCAACCCCCGGCACGCCGCGGTGTGCGTGACCCAAGGGGCGCTCGATCTGCTCGACGACGAGGAATTGCGCGGCGTGGTGGCGCACGAGCTCTCGCATGTCGCCAACCGCGACATCCTCATCGCGTCGATCGCGGCCGCGATCGCGATGGCGCTGACCGTCGTGGCCCGCATGGCGATGTGGGGGACCCTGCTCGGTGGGGGACGGGGACGCCGCGGCAACCCGATCGGGGTGCTCGCCATGGCGCTGCTCGCCCCGTTGGCCGCGATCGTCGTGCAGATGGCGATCTCCCGCAGCCGGGAGTTCGAGGCCGATCGGTCGGGTGCCGACGTGCTGGGTACGGGCGAGCCCCTCGCCGGGGCACTGGCGAAGATCGACGCCGCCGCCCGAGCGGTGCCAATGGACGTCGACCCGGCGCACGCCACCGCCTACATCGTCAACCCCCTCACGGGGCGCCGGGTCGCGTTCGCCCAGCTGTTCGCCACCCACCCGCCCACTGCCGAACGCATCGCACGCCTGCACGCCGAGACCGGCCGGCTACGCCAGGTGGGCTGAGCCCCGAGGTCCAGTCATGCGCCGAGCGCCCACCACCGGCACGGGCTCGAGCGGGCGGCGAGGCTCGCGTACCGGCGTCGCTCCCTCACCGCGCCTTTGGCAACGAACGTGGCCGACGAGCACGCCCGCCGGTTCAGCCGCCGGCATCGGACGGTCCATCCTTCTGAACCTGATGCTGTCGTTCCAGGCTGCCTACGCTGCCCCCCATCATCATGATGAGCCAGAACCGTGCCGCCGAGCACGACCGCCTCGTCGCCGAGAACGACTTCGAGGTCAATCAGCGGGTCGAGGCCGAGGTCGACGAAATCCTCGGGCTGCTCCACGTCCACGCCCGCCTGCTGGACGAGATCGGGCGGCGTGTCGACGAGCCAGGAGTCGGCGCCGGGACCCGGTGTCGAGACCCGTCGTGAAGCGCCTGCTGCTCGTCGAGGACGATCCGGCCATCGCCCGGCCCCTGGTGCGGGCGCTGGAACGCGAGGGTTTCGCCGTCGAGCACGTCGAGGCCGGCGAGCCCGCCCTCGACCGCGTGGGTGCCGGCGGTATCGACCTCGTCGTGCTCGACCTGACGCTGCCGGACGTCGACGGGCTCGACGTGTGCCGCAAGATCCGATCGACCCACCCGGCGCTGCCGATCCTGATGTTGACCGCGCGGCGCGAGGAGGTCGACGTGGTCGTCGGCTTCGATGCCGGTGCCGACGACTACGTGGCCAAGCCGTTCCGGGTGGCCGAGTTGGTCGCACGGCTGCGGGCCCGGTTGCGCGTCACCTCAGACGTATCCGCTGACCCGGCCGAGGCGGACGTCGTCACCGCCGGTGCCCTGCGGATCGATCGCGCCGCCCACCGCGCGTTCCTCGACCGAGCGGAGCTCGAGCTGACGCCCAAGGAGTTCGAGCTGCTCAGCCTGCTCGCCGCGGAGGCGGGACGGACGGTGACGCGGACCCGCATCATGCGGGACGTATGGGACGAGCACTGGTGGGGCTCGACCCGCACGCTCGACATGCACGTTTCGGCCCTGCGTCGCAAGCTCGGCGACAACCCGGCCAACCCCCCGCGCATCGTCACCGTTCGCGGCGTGGGCTTTCGGCTAGAGCCCGACTGACGGCGGTCCGGTGCGGCGCCGATTCCTGGTATCGACGATCCTGATCGCTCTCGTCGCGATCGTGCTGCTCGGGGTGCCCCTCAGCTTCGTGCTCGACCGGCTCGCACGAGAAGCCACCGTCAACCGGCTCGAACGGTCGGCGGCCGCCGTCGCCGTGGCGATCGAACCGACCGTCGCCGCGGGCGCGCGACCCGATCCACGTTTGCTGGAGCAGCTCACGCCGCCCGGCGACCAGACCGTCGTCCACACCGCCGACGGTGGCCGCTTCGAGGCCGGTGAGCGCACGACGGGCCCCACCATCTCGGTCGAGACCAACGCGGGCGCCGGCACCACCGTCGAACTGGTCGCCCCGGCCACCCCTGTGATCGACACCGTCCGGCGTTCGGTCCTGACCCTGGCGGCCGTGGCGGCCATCGGCCTCGTCTCGGCACTGGTGCTGGCGACGGTCCAGGCGCGACGCCTGACGCGTCCCATCGACGAGCTGGCCCGGGCCGCCCAGCGGCTCGGCGCCGGCGACTTCTCGGCCCGCCCGCCCCGCTCGGGCATTGCGGAGCTCGACGCCCTCGCCGAGACGCTCGATTCGAGCCGGGAACGGATCGCCGCGTTGGTGGACAGCGAGCGCCAATTCGCCACCAATGCCAGCCACCAGCTGCGCTCGGCGCTGACCGGGCTGACGCTCCGGCTCGAGGAGCTCGCCAGCTCGCCCGTCGCCGAGACGAGGGCCGAGGCCGACGAGGCGCTCGCCCAGGTGGCGCGTCTCGATACAACCATCGATGAGCTGCTCCGCCTCACCCGGACGGGCCGCGCCGGCGAACGCAGGACCTTCGACCTGGCCGCCCTGGTCCGGGAGCACGTGCGCGACTGGCAGCCCCGCTTCCGCCAGGCACAGCGAAGCATCGAGGTGCGAAGCGAAGGGACGGTCTCCGTCCACGCCACCCCTGGCGCCGTCGGTCAGATCGTCGACGTCCTGCTGGGCAATGCCCTACATCACGGTGGCGGGCGCGTGGCATTCCACATCCGCACCGAGCCGAGCGGCGGCGTCGTGCAGGTATCCGACGAAGGCGAAGGCGTCGACGCCGAGGCCGCTCCCCGGCTGTTCGAACGTTCGAACCGCAAGAACGGACATGGCATCGGACTGCCGTTGGCCCGCCAGCTGGCGCAGGCGGACATGGGATCGCTCGACCTCGTGATCCCCCGGCCACCGGTCTTCCGCCTCCGGCTGCCGGCACCGGAGGCGGAGGCAGAAGCGCCGCCGACCCAAGCTTGACCCAAGCGTTACCGAATGCCAGGCGATCGCTGACGGGGCCTTCCTTACCCTGCGAATCGGACTCGTTCGACTCGCAACCGATCCGAGGAGACCCCATGACCGTGACCACCGAGCCACCGGACCTCTCCGCACCTGGCCCCACGCCCGAGCCGCCTCCATCGGCGCCGCCGCCCTCGCGTCCGCCCGGCACCGACGCCCACAGGCCCCGCCGCGGGTTCATCGCCGGAGCACTCGCCGGTGCGGTGGCGGGCGCCCTGGTCGCCGGTTCCATCGCTCTGGCCACCGACAACACCAGCAGCGCCACGACCACCTCGGTCGCCCACAGCTCGGCGACCATCGACGGTCTCGATGTCGCAGCCGTCCTCAACCAGGTTCAGCCGGCGGTGGTGTCGATCCAGACGCAGAGCATGAGCCTCGACAATCTGCTGGCTCCCGCAGTCCAACAGGGCGCCGGCACCGGCTTCATCGTGAGCGCCGACGGCAAGATCGTCACCAACGACCATGTCATCGACGGCGCCCAACAGGTCCAGGTCACCCTCGCCAACGGCTCCACCAAGTCGGCCAAGGTCCTGGGCGCAGATCCGTCGGCCGACCTCGCGGTGCTCAAGATCGACGCCCAGGGTCTACCCACCGTCCGGCTGGGTGACTCCAGCGCAGTGCACGTCGGCGACCCCGTGGTGGCCATCGGCAACGCCTTGGCGCTCAAGGGTGGGCCGACCGTGACCGACGGCATCGTGTCGGCGCTGGATCGCACGATCTCCGAAGAGAACGGCGTCCGCCTGCAGAACGTCCTCCAGACCGATGCCGCCATCAACCCAGGCAACTCGGGCGGTCCGCTGGTCGACAGCCAGGGCCGCGTCGTCGGCATCAACACCGCCGTGGCCGGCCAGGCACAGAACATCGGCTTTGCCATCTCGATCGATCAGGCCAAGCAGGACCTGAAGGACCTCGAGAACGGTCAAACCCCGGCCCATCCGTTCCTGGGTGTGCAGAGCGTCGACATGACGGCGACACTCCAGCACCAGCTCGGCCTGTCGGTCGACCACGGCGCCCTCGTGGTCGCCGTGACGCCCGGCTCGGGCGCCGCCACCGCCGGCATCCAGCAAGGCGACGTCATCCTCCGGTTCGGCTCCAGCGACATCATGACGGCCGACGACCTCGCCCAAGCAGTCGCCGACGCCAAGCCCGACAGCCACGTCGATGTGGTCCTCCAGCGAGGGACTCAGCAGGCGACCGTCACCGTCGAGATCGGGCAGCGACCCGCATCGGGCCAATGATCCTCCGGTCCGATCCTCCCGTGCGATCCGGTGCGATCCTCCGGTGCGGGTCACGACGCACGGGCACGAGCGTGGTGCGCTGCGACCTTGGCTCGATTGCCGCAGACCGCCATGTCGCACCAGCGGCGACGCCCGCTCTTGCTGACGTCGAGGAACAACAGGACACACGTCGGACCGGCGCACCGTCGTATCCGGTTCGGATCGTGGTGGAAGATGTCCATGGTTGCCGCGGCGATGTCCAGCCGCAGCTGGGCACCGGGCGCGGTCGCGGCCAACGACACGCCGATGCGCCGGGACGAGGTTTCGAGGTGCAGGACCCCCGGCGCCTCGCGCAGGACCTCGTTCAGGTCGCGCATCGCGTCCGGCTCGGTGATGCTCGGATCGAGCGCGGCCCGCAGGCTCGCCCGCAGGCGACGCACGAACCGCAAGGTCCGCGCCGCCTCGGCATCGGTGACCTCGAACGAATAGCCGCGGCTCGGAACGCCCGCCAGGTGCGCCCACGACACGACCGCGTCGAAGTCGGCAAGGAGCTCGACGCGCTCGCCGTCCATCACCGGCTCGGTGTTGCACAGATCCGTGGCCGGATGGTTCCCGGTCCACAGGAACGGCGGCGACGCAGGCATGCGACTAACCGTACAACGCCGTAATACAGGTTGCACCGACCCGGCCGCGACGGCTAACCTCTGCTTTGACGATCAGTGGTTAGACGATCGAGGAGCGTGGCGATGTCCGCAGCCGAAGTCGACCTGTCGGACGCCAGGGGTGCTGCGGGACTCGGTCGCGTCGTGTCCGTCAACGTCGGCACGCCGCGCGTCGTCGATTGGTTCGGTCGCCGCGTGACCACGGCGATCTGGAAGGAGCCCGTGGCCGGGCGTGTGCCGGTTGCCGGCGTCAACCTCGATGGCGACGACCAGGCGGACCGCCGTGTTCACGGGGGGCCCGCCATGGCCGTGTATGCGTACGCGGTCGAGGACTACGAATGGTGGTCGGAGGAGCTGGGCGTGCCGCTGGCGCCGGGAACGTTCGGCGAGAACCTGACGCTCGAGGGCGTCGACCTCCACGCGCGTGCGGTCGGCGAGACCTGGGCCGTCGGCACGGCGCGGCTCCGCGTCACGCAGCCGCGCTTCCCCTGCTTCAAGCTCGGCATCCGCATGGGCGATGCCGGCTTCGTCGAGCGGTTCGCGGCCGCCCGCCGGTTCGGTGCCTACTTCGCGATCGAGGGTTCGGGCAGCATCGCCGCTGGTGACGGGGCCCGACGGCTGGCGCGACCGGACGAGGTGCTGACGATTGCGGAGTTCATAGCCGCCCACGAAGACGCAGACGTCGGCCTCCTTCGCCGCCTCGCGGACCACGCGCTCGTCCCCGATGGCTGGCGGCAGCACGCGCGGAACGCGCTGCGACGCCAGGCCCCCAAGCCATAGCGCGGCCGCACTCGAAGCATCCAGGCCGTCTGCGCCATCACTCCTGCTCATCGGGGATGCCGGCATCGACGGCGCCGGCGCGGTCATCGCGGGCGGCCCAGTCGAGCAGCTCGTCGATCGCGAAGGCCGCTCTGTCGATGCCTGCGTGGAGGTCCCCGAGCTCGGCGAACCGCCGGGGAACCGTCGCCATGGTGAAGTCCCTCGGCTCGACATCGTCGACCTCGTCCCAGGTGATCGGCGTCGACACCGCGGCGTCCGGAAAGCCTCGCACCGAGTACGCGGCCGCCATCGTGTGGTCCCGGGCGTTCTGGTTGTAGTCGACGAACAGCGCCGCCGGGTCACGGTCCTTGCGCCACCACGTCGTCGTCACGTCTTGCGGTGCCCGGCGCTCGATCTCACGCGCGAATGCCAGGGCGGCACGACGGACGTCGGTGAACCCGAACGACGGCTCGATGCGCACGTAGACGTGCATCCCCCTGCCGCCCGACGTCTTCGGCCAGCCGACGGCGCCGAGCTCGTCGAGCACCTCGTGCACGACGCCGGCCACGCGTCGCACCGTGGCGAACGGACAGTCCGGCATCGGGTCGAGGTCGATCCGCCACTCGTCCGGCCTCTCCACGTCGGCCCGCCGCGAGTTCCAGGGGTGGAACTCGACCGTGGACATCTGCACCGCCCAGATCACGTGGCCGAGCTCGGTCACGCAGAGCTCGTCCGCGTGGAGCCCGTAGCGCGGAAAGTGGACTCGGACGGTCTCCAGCCACGGCGGGGCGCCGCCCGGCACGCGCTTCTGGTGGACCTTCTCGCCGCTCACGCCGGTCGGGAAGCGGTGCACCATGCACGGCCGCTCCCGCAGCGCGTTGACGATCCCGGGACCGACAGCCAGGTAGTACTCGACGAGGTCGAGCTTGGTCGCCCCGGTCTCCGGGAAGTACACCCGGTCGGGATTCGAGACCCGCACCGTCCGCTCCCCCACCTGGATCTCGGTCGCCGGAGACTTCGCCACGGGTCGACCGTACCGGCGTCCGCCGCCGGCGGAACGGTTCGTTGTCGCCGGTCGCCCGCCGTCCCCGATCGGGTGACCGTGGGTGATGGGGCGATGTCTGCCGGCGCGTAATTCCGGGTAGCGGCCGATCGAGGACGCGAGAATGTTCGGGCTATTGGACGGAAGGGTTCTCGATGCTCACTCCCCCCAGCGGGGTCGAGTCGCCCGACCAAACCGCAGACGCGCCGCCGGGCAGGACCGGCGACCGGTACGTCGCGTGCCAACGTTCTCCGTCGATCGCGGGCGTCGCCGTCCGGCGAGGACGCGCCATGGGTTGCGGCTGCCCGTCGCTCTGCGCCCACCCCGGACTCATCGTCCTGGCCGTGGCACTGCCCGTGCTCGAGGCGCTCATCCTGGGGGTGATCGGAGCTTCCGGTGCCCAGGCCCTGGCGCCGCAGGCGTCGGCGCCGGCGCCGTTCGGCGTGTTCCATGACCTGCGCTGGCTCCTGGTCTTCCATCCCTCGTGGCACGCCGTCGCGGTCGAGCTGGCCGCCCTGATCGCGGTCCGATCGACGATCACCGCCCTCATCCTCCGGGCCGCATGGCCCATCGGGAAGCAGGCGCCCAGTCCCGCGCGGCTCGCGGCCTGCTCCCTGGCGTTCACCGTGGTCTCCGCCCTGGTGCTCCTGCCGTTCGCCGCCCTGCTCCTGGGCATGGCGATCGTGTCGCTGTCGTGGTTGTTCTTCATCGCAGTCCCGTCGGTGCTCGGCGTGGCGGCGCTCCTCCACCACGGCGCCGTCGTGCCGACGTGGTGGCGGGAGCGCCCACCGGGCCGCACGGTCGCGTGGGTCCTCCTGTCGTTCCTCGTCCTCACGATGGCGAGCGCCGTGGTCGTCCTCACGCCTGCGCCGTTGCGCCTGCCGGCGGTGGGCGCCGCCGGGCTGTTCAACGCCTGGGCCTGGCACAGCATCGTCCACACGCTCAGCTGCAGCCGGCGGGCCCGACGTTTCATGCCCGTGGCACCCCTCGGGGTGGCCGCCCTGGTCGGGGTCATCGTCCTCGGCGTGAGCGTCGGGTTCTCCGTCTCCGCACCGAGCAACCAACTGGCGGGCGTGGCCCACCTGACCACCGCCGGCGCCGGAGCCGCAGCCGGGATGGGCAAGGCGGTGAATGCGACGGCCGGCCGGCCGGTGCTGCTGGTGTCGGGGTTCGGGAGCCGCTACGCCGGACAGGACGACGGGATCGGCATCTGGGCGGACGCGCGGCGCTTCTCGTACCGGGGCGTCGACGGCAACGGGCGCCCGCTGCCGTACCAGGACGCCGACACCTACCAGGACGTCTCCCGCTCGGTGACGCTGATGGCCGGGCAGGTCGAGGCGTTCCGGGCGGACGTCCAGCAGCCGGTCACCATCGTCGCCGAGAGCGAGGGGGCGCTGGTCGCCAAGGCCTACCTGATGTCGCACCCGGATGCGCCCGTTGACACCCTGGTGCTGCTGAGCCCACTCGTCGAACCCGGCGGCGCCTACTACCCACCGGCGGGCGACGACGGTTGGGGGGTGGCGGGCGGTTTGGGCCTCCGGTGGATCACCGCCGTCGTACGGTCGCTGTCGCCCCTGGAAGTGACCAGCGACGACGGCCTGTTCCGGTCGATCGCCGACGAGGCCCCCGCGTTGCGGGAGATGCTGGCCTGCCCCGTCGAGGGCGTGGACCAGCTGGCTGTCTTCCCGTTGGCCGACGCGGTGGCGGGAGCAGAGCCCCACCTGGACGGCGTCCCCAGTGCGGTCGTGCCTGCGTTCCATGGCGGGCTGGCGGACAACCCGGCCGTCCAAGGCACCATCCGCACGCTGCTCGAGGGCGGCGTGTCGCCCAAATACGGCTGGTGGGAGGCGACGGACACGGTGATCCGGGCCGGCGCGGCCGCGTGGCGGGTGCCGCTGCTCCCCATCTCGATCAACCCAGCGTGGGAGGACGGCGACGACGTGTCCAGTTGCGGCGACATCGCCGGCCTGGTCGAAGGCTGGGTGAACTGAGTCGGTCGAAGACCGATGCCGTCATGGGGTGGCTGGGGGGTCGGATGACCGACGCCGTCACGACCGTGTGTATCGTCCGCCCGTGACCAACAAGGGACTGACGCTGATCGGCGCGCTGGTGATCACCGGCGCCGTCCTGACCGGCTGCGGGGGCGACGATGATGGCGGCGGAGGCGGAGACGGCCTGTCCACCGGACCAGGCGGCGGCGACGGTGGCGGCACCGTGACCGTCGTCGCCCAGGACTCGCTCCGCTTCGACCGGGACGACTACACGGCCAGTGCCGGCGAGGTGACGATCGACTACGAGAACGCTGGGAACCTCACGCACACGCTGCTGATCGACGGGGTCGACGACTTCAAGCTGTCGGTGGCCTCGAGCGGCGACACCGATGAGGGCACTGTCGAGCTCGAGCCGGGCGACTACCGCATCTACTGCGACATCCCCGGCCACGAGAGCATGGAGGCGACGCTCACGGTCGAATGACCAGGGTGGGCGCCGCCTCCACGGAGGAAACCGGGGTGGGGCGGAACGTGGAGACGACGGCTACGCAGCCTGGAGGATGATCTCCCAGCCGATCAGGTAGAGCACCGCGAGCAGCACGAAGCCACCGATGATCGTGTTTCGGTGGTCGTCGAACGCCAGCTTGTTGAAGGCGCTGTCGTACCCGCCGATGTAACCGAGCGCCGATGCCTCGATGAACGCCCAGATCAACAGGACGACGATCCAGTAGATGACGGTGCTGTTGATCGCCTCCTCCCAGAACCCGAGGCCGTGGGGGGCAAAGACCATGAAGAACAGCATCGGGATGCTGAAGAGGGTGTTGGCACGCGAGGCGCGGGCGGCGGGCTTGGCCAGCGACGCGGCCCGGGGATCCGCCTCGCCGCCCTGGGCCACCCGTTCGGCGGAGCCGATGATCACCCTCTGCGCCCGCCAGATCACGCCCCAGACGTTGAGGAACATGGTGACGCCGAGCAGCATGCCCGTCAGGATCGCGGTGCCGCGCTGACCCGAGAAGTAGTCGTCCATGTCGTCCTGCACGGCGATGATCGACAGGCCGAACAGGAACGTCAGCAGGGCCGCATAGCGGAACCACCACAGCGCCCGCCACGTGATCTTGCGCTGCGCCTCGGTTCGCCCTTCGGCGGACATTTCGGCGAACGCCGGCGTCTGCACGAAGTTGAAGAAGTACAGGAGCCCGATCCACGTGATGCCCGAAAGGATGTGGGCATAGCGGGACAGCATGTCCCAGGCGCCCGCGGGATCAAAGAAACGATTGAACAGTTCCACCGGTCCCCCTGACCGTCGGCGGGTAGAAGCGCCGCAAAGCTAACTACTCGCGCCACGCCGCTCAACGCTTTGGCCGCCGAATCGCGGCGTCCGCACGCCGCGACCACAGAGGGAGGCCGTGCTACTGCTGGTAGCGCTCGACGACCTCGGGCGGTCGCACGCGGGCGTCGTCCGGATCCTGCCCCATCTCCCGGTGGGCGCGGCGCTGGCGGAGCAGGTCCCAGCATTGATCGAGCGCCACCTCGACCTCATGGAGCCGGCTGGCGGCGTCGGACTCGGGCCCGTGCTCGCCGGCCTCGCGCTCAAGTGTGTGCTCCTCGTCGACCAGCGCGCCGATGCGGCTGATCACCTCGGCGTCGTCCATGGGGCGAGGCTACCCCCGGGCGTCGCGGCCCGGACACGGGGAACCGGCGGCAGCGATCACTCGCAGGTCTCGCCAGGCGGGGGTTCGCCGATGATGAACGGGTTGGTCTCGGTCGTGGTCGTGGTCGGCGACGAGGCCGCGGCCGTCGTGGTGGTGCTGTCGCCGACGGTGGTGGTGCTGCTGGCCGCGGGCGGCGACGCTTCCGTGGTCGTCGCCTCGTCGGTCGGTGCCGGCTGGTCGTGCACGGTGGTGAAGTCGGCGCCCGCCACGACCACCACCTCGCCGTCACCCAGTTCGGGGTTCTCGATCAGGGTGGCCGGAGTGGTGAGGTAGCTCGCCACGAGCCGCCCATGGTCGGCCTGGCCGGGGGCGTACTGGACGGTCGTGGTGGCGGCGGGCTCGGTGGTGTCCGGCTCGGTCATCTCGAAACCGATCCGCTGCAGGGCCCCGGAGATGTCCCGGGCGAAGCCCTCCTTGGTGGTGGCATTCAGCACGGTGACGGTCGCCTGCACCGGGCTGAGCTCGCCGGGTGGCAGCCCCCGGAACACGTTCAGCGCCGGCTGCGCGTGCTTCTCGTCCAAGAGGACCCGGTTCTCGTTCGGGGGATACGGCAGGGTCGGCAGGTTGTAGGTCTCGAGCTTGTCGGAGTCGAATTCGCTGAAGTGGTTGCCCAGGTCGATCATGTCGCGGACCCCGAGCTCCTTGTCGAAGCGCACGGTGTCCACGGCGATGTTCACGAGGTCGGTGACCCTGAGCGGGTTCGACCGGACCTGCGACAGGGCCTTGTCCAGCGCCCGCTGGATGAAGATCTGCTGGCGCTGAACGCGACTCAGGTCGGAGCGGGGATCCCCCTCCCAGCCATCCGAGGTCATGATCTGGAGCTTGCGCGACCGGGCGAAGGCCAGTGCCGTCTGGCCGTCGAGCTGCAGGCAACCGGGCCGGTCGACGTAGAGCCCGGCCGACTTGTCGCGCACCGCCGTCGGGAACCAGATCGACACGCCGCCGACCTCGTCCACGACGCGCTTGAAGCTCTCGAAGTTGACCTCGACGAAGTGGTGGATCGGCACGCCGAAGTTCTGGCGCAGCGTGTTGATCAGGTTCTGCTCGCCCTCCCCCTCGTCGGGCCGGCTGTACGCCGAGTTGATCATCCCGAACTCGCCCGTGTCGGCGATCGTCACCATCAGGTCGCGAGGGAACGACGTCAACGCCAGCCGATCCGACTCGGGATCGACGCGCGCCACCATGATCGTGTCGGTGTTCTTGCTCTCCTGCCCCTCGCGAGTGTCCACGGCGACGATCAGGTAGTTCTCGGGGTCGCCGGCGGGCGGTTGGTCGAGGCTCAGGTTGTCGACCCGGTTGATGCTGCCGTACTTGACGAGCACGTAGCCGCCGACCGACGCGCCCGCCAGGCACACCACCACGATCGACGTGAGCGCGGCGAGGATGACCCGCTGGCGCCACGAGCGCCGCGTCCGGACACCGGGGGCGGGATCCGGCCTCCCGTCAGCCCGGGGCCCGGCGGAGGGACCACGACCCCGATCGCCGGGTCCGCGGCCCTGCTCGCCGGGCGCAGCCGGGCGCCGGCGCGCGCGATCCCACGCCGCGGGGGGAGGGCGCTGGCCCGGCGGCGGACCGGAGGCGCGCAGGTGCCGGGGATCGCGGGACATGACCGGACGAGGCTACCCGCCGGGCCGCCTCGAAAGTCGTCACGGCACCTACCGGATGGGCCGCGCCGCGGGCGCGCCGCTAGCTTGCAATTCCGTGACCGATGCACCGGCTCCCGCCAGCCCCCGCGAGCGCTGGACGGCGCAGTGGAAGGAGCTGTACGCCGAGGTCATCCAGACCGGCCTGTGCACCGGGTGCGCGGGCTGTGTCATCTCGTGCCCGCACGATGTCATCGGCTACGACCACGAGCCCGGCGCCTACAAGCCGTTCCACCTCGAGGAAGAGTTGGGCCTCGACAACTGCATCCACGGGGAGAAGGGCTGCACCTCGTGCACCCGCGCTTGTCCCCGCTTTCGGGCCTGGGAGCCGCAATCCGACGAGCACCTGTTCGCCCGGGTGCGCCGGCCCGACGAGCAGTCGGGCATCTACCAGGACATCCTGCTGACACGGGCGTCGGACGAGATGGTGCACCGCATGGGCCAGGACGGTGGCCTCGTGTCGGCACTGCTCATCTGGTCGCTCGAGAACGACTACATCGACGCCGCCCTCGTCTCCTACCTCGAGGGCGACGGCCACGAGTGGAAGGCGCGGCCCGGCGTCGCCGCCAGCAAGGAGGAGATCCTCGACAGCGCGGGCAGCCGCTACACCTACTCGGCCAACACCCTGGCCCTGAGCGAGGCGCTCGAGCGCGGCCACAGCCGCCTGGCGCTGGTCGGGATGTCGTGCCAGTCGTCGGTGCCGCCCGTCATGTGGAGCCGCAAGGTCGGCAAGGTCTCCAAGCCGTTCCTGTTCAACATCGGGCTGCTCTGCTCCAAGACGTTCGACGACTCGATCTTCGAGGAGCTGTTCTGGACCAAGTACGGGCTCGACAAGCGTGACATCGTCAAGATGAACATCAAGGGCGTGTTCCAACTGTGGACGCGGGACGGCCGCTACTACGAGATCCCGCTCAAGGAATGCCACGCCTGGACCCGCGAGGGGTGCACCTACTGCCCCGACTTCGCCGCCGAGCACGCCGACATCTCCACCGGCGGCATCGGCAAGGACAACGACTGGACGCTTACGATCGTCCGCACCGACCTGGGCCGCGAGATCATCAGCCGCATGATCGCCGACGGGTCGATCATCGCCCGTCCCGGTGACGACGATCCCGGCGCCATCGCACTCATGCACAAGCTGTCGGCCAAGAGCCGCGAGCGCTGGCCCGGGTTCGCCGTCGACGACCCGCGAGGACCGGCCAAGAACGGCAAGCGCCTCGAGAAGGCCCAACCAGTGCAGGCGTGACTGACGCGGGCGCGTGGATCCCGGACCGCTGCGTGACGCCCTGACCGTGGCGGTCGGCGTCGCCACCGGGGCGATGTCGGGCCTGTTCGGCATCGGGGGCGCGGTGATCTCGACACCCGGGATCCGGGCGCTCGGTGCATCCGCCCAGACGGCCATCGGCACGACGCTGCCCTCGATCATCCCGGGGGCGGCGAGCGGCACCCTGCGCTACGCCCGCGAGGGGTTGGTCGACGGCCCGGCCGTGCGGGCGACCACACCGGTCGGCATCGTCGCCGCCGTGGCCGGCGCACTGCTCACGGAGGTCATCCCCGGCGAGGGACACGCGCTCATGCTGACCACCGCCGCCCTGCTGGCCGTGAGCGGCGCGCGGATGATCCGCAACGCGGACCAGGCCCCCCCACCACCCGTTTTGTCCGCGGGAACGGTCGCCAGGACGGCCACTCCCGCGGGGAAAACCGATGGGGTGCCCGGCGACCTCGTGGTGGCGGTGGGCGACAGGCCCCACGGCCGGCCGACGACGATGCGCTTGGCGGCGGTGGGCACGCTCGCGGGCCTCCTGTCGGGCCTGCTCGGCATCGGGGGCGGCACGGTGATGGTCCCTGGCTTCACCCAGATCGCCGGGCTACCGCTGAAGCGGGCGATCGCCACCTCCCTGGCGTGCGTGGGGATCTTCGCCGTGCCAGGCACGATCACGCACGCTCTCCTCGGCAACATCGACTGGCGCTTCGCGCTGTTGCTCACGGTCGGAATGATCCCCGGCGCACGCCTGGGGGCAGCGCTCACCATCCGGTCCGAGGATCGCCGCCTGCACGTGGCGGTGGGGGCGTTCCTGGGTGTGACCGCGATCGCATACGCCGCCGGCGAGATCGCCGCCCTGGGCTCCTGACCTGGCTACAAGCTCGCGAGCTTGCGGGCCCGCCGGAGCACGGCGTCGAACATCGGCTCGGTGAGCTTGCCGGTGAATGTGTTCTGCTGGCTCACGTGGTAGCTGCACACGATCGCGCGCCCGGCGTCCAGCCCCAGCTCGACGCCGTGCCCGAACCGGGGCGCGTGACGGAGCCCGAGGACACGGCAGAGCGCCTGGTAACCGAACTGCCCCAGCGGCAGGTACACCCGCACGTCGGGCAGCAGCGCCAGCTCCCGCTCCAGGAACGGCCGGCAGCGGTCCCGCTCGTCGGGTGCCGGCTTGTTGGCCGGCGGCGCGCAGCGCACCGCGGCGGTGATCCAGGCGCCGTCGAGCGTGAGACCGTCGTGGCGGTGCACCGCCGTCGGCTGGCTCGCGAATCCCGTCCGCCACAAGGCGGCGTAGAGGAAGTCGCCGGACCGGTCGCCCGTGAACATCCGTCCCGTCCGGTTGGCGCCGTGGGCGGCGGGCGCCAGTCCCACGATGACGACGCGGGCGGCGGGGTCGCCGAAGCCGGGCACCGGACGGGCCCAGTAATCCTGGTCACGAAAGGCAGCCCGGCGGTCGCGGGCCACCTGCTCCCGCCACGCCACCAGGCGCGGACAGGCCCGGCAGCACGTGATCTCCCGCTCCAGGCCCTCGAGCGCTCCCGGGGCTGCGGGACCGACCTCATCCACAGGCGCCGACGATAGGTTGCACGAGTGTCCCGAGCCGAGCGAGCCCCACGCGTCGGCGGCCTGCGGACCGACCGGCGGCCCGGTGGCCGACGCAAGCCACGGGCCCCGACCGTGATCCTGCTCGTGCGCCATGGCTCGACCACGACCACGGGCACGGAGCTGCCGGGCCGCGCCAGCGGCCTGCACCTGTCGGACGCGGGCCGGGCCCAGGCCGAGGCGGTGGCGGCCCGCATCGCCGCCATGGCGTCGAGCAACGGGCGCAAGCGCCGCAGCGTCGCCGCCGTGTACAGCTCTCCACTGGAGCGCACGCGTGAGACCGCAGCGCCCATCGCCAGCGCCACCGGTTGCCAGGTGCAGGTCGACGACGGCCTCGTCGAGCTCGACATCGGCGACTGGACCGGGCTCGAGCTCAAGGCCGCCCGCAAGCGCCCCGAGTGGGCCACCATCCAGCGCTACCCCAGTGGCTTCACGTTCCCGGGCGGCGAATCCTTCGTCGACATGCAGGCCCGCATCGTCGCCTGCATCGAACGGCTGCGCTCCGCCCATCCGGGCGAGATGATCGTGGCGGTCTCGCACGCCGACCCCATCCGTGCCGCCGTTGCCCACGCGATGGGCACCCACCTCGACCTGTTCCAGCGCGTCGTGATCTCGCCGTGCTCGCTGACCGCCATCGCCTATGGCGCCGGCGGCCCGATGGTGCTCACGGTGAACTCCAGTGTGGAGACCGGCGGAGCGCTGGTGCCGTCTTGACCATGTCCGAGTCGTACGACTTCCCGAAGGCCGAGATCTTCTGGCCCGGGGCCGAGGGCCCACCCGGCAAGCGGGTGTTCTTCCTGGCCGGGGGATCCGACGGTGAGGTCGTGTACCTGCGCTGCGAGAAGCAGCAGGTCGCTGCGCTCGGTGAGTATCTGCTCGCCCTGCTGGAGGACCTGTCGCCGGACGTCGAGCCGGTCGAGGGCCACGGGAAGGTCACACCGTTGCCGTTCGACTGGGACGTCGGCTCGATCGGCGTGAAGTACGACGAGCCCGAGGAGCGCATCGTGGTGGTGCTCGAGGAGCTGTCCGGCGAGGACGAGACGCCGGCCACCGCACGGTTCTGCTTCACGCTGGCGCAGGCCGCCGCCTTCGCCCGCTTCGCGCTGGAGCTCGTGGCCCAGGGCCGGCCCAACTGCGGCTTCTGTGGCCAGCCCGTCGACACCGAGGGCCACGTGTGTCCCCGGATGAACTGAGTGCCTGCTCCCTGGTGACCCTCGAACTGTTGCGCTGCGGCGAGGTCGACGTGCTCGGCCGCATGCCGTGGAGCTCGAACGCCACCCTGCTGGTCGAGGTCCGCAACGGCGCCGACTGCCTGCGGGCGGTGTACAAGCCCCGCCGGGGGGAACGCCCGCTCTGGGACTTTCCCGATGGCCTCGACCGCCGTGAGGTGGCCGCCTACGAGCTGTCGTCGTGGTTGGGATGGAACATCGTGCCGGAGACGGTCCTGCGCGAGGACGAGGGCCTCCCCTTCGGGGCGGGCTCGCTGCAGCGCTTCGTGGACTTCGACCCCGAGCAGCACTACTTCACCCTGGTCGAGGACCAGGCGCGCCACGACGCACTTCGCACCATCTGCTGCTTCGACCTGGTGGCCAACTCGGCCGATCGGAAGGGCGGGCACTGCCTCGCCGGGGACGACGGAAGGCTGTGGGCCGTAGACAACGGCCTCACGTTCCATTGCGACACCAAGCTCCGCACGGTCATCTGGGAATTCGGTGGCCAGCCGATCCCCGATCACCTGGTCGCGGACCTCCGGCGCCTGGCCGAGGCGGGTCCGCCCCCCGCGCTCGAGGCGCTGCTGAACCCGGCGGAACGCAGGGCCCTGGTGCGTCGCGCCGCCGCGGTTGCCAGCCGCGCCGCGTTCCCGATCGATCACACGGGCCGGCGCTATCCCTGGCCACTCGTGTGAGGAAACCTGCCGCGGATCTGGTTGCTCCGGCCACCATTGCCGCGGCAGGAAGGGTCAGGCCTCGGCCTCGGCCTCGACGTCGGTCTCGCCCGAACCCTCGGCGTCGCCATCGCCGGCGGCGGCCGGCAGCACGGCGAGCTCTTCCGGTGGACGGCGGTCGAGCCACTCGCGGAACTGCCGGGACGTGAGCGGCGGGCAGACGATGAAGCCCTGGGCGAGGTCGCAACCCATCGACGCGAGCAGGTCCCATCCCTCGCGGGACTCCACGCCCTCGGCCACGGTGACCAGCCCCAGGTCGCGACCGAGAGCCAGCACCGAGCGGGCGATGGCGCGGTCGCTCTCGTCGACGGTCATCTTGGCGATGAACGACTTGTCGATCTTGATCTCGCCGATCGGCAGTCGCCGGAGGTGGGCCAGCGACGAGTAGCCGGTGCCGAAGTCGTCGCACGACAGGCACACGCCCAGCTCGGCCAAGCCGCCGAGCACGTGGAGCGAACGCTGGGACTCGCTCATCACCATGCTCTCGGTCAGCTCGAGGGTGAGCGACTCGGGGGGCACGCCGCTTTCCTCGACGGCCCCACTGACGTCGTCGACCAGGTGGAGGTCGAGCAGGTTGCGGGCCGACAGGTTCACGGCCACGGACAGGTCGAGGCCCAGGTCACGCCACGAGCGGCACTGCCTCAGCGCCTTGCGCATCACCGTCATTGTCAGCGACCGGATGTCGCCCGTGTGCTCGGCGATGGTGATGAACTCGTCGGGCTTCACGCGCCCGAGCCGGGGGTGGTTCCAGCGCACCAGCGCCTCCGCGCCCCGCACGATGCTGGTCGCCAGCTCGACCTTGGGCTGGAAGCACACGTCGAGGTCGTCGCTCTCGAGCGCCTCCCGCAGGTCGGCGCCCAACGCCAGGCGCCGCGGGGTGGCCGGGTCGTGCACCGGGTCGTACATCTCCCAACCGCTGCGGTGGTGGCGGGCCGTGTCGGCCGCGATGTGGGCCCGCTGCATGAGCGAATGGCCGTCGATCGCCTGCTCGGGGTAGACGGCGACACCGACATTGACGCCCAGCGCCAGCAGCACGCCCTCGGACTGGAACGGCGGATCGAAGCCGGCGATGAGCAGGCGGGCCGCGGCCACGACCTCTTCCGCGTCGGCGACGCCGGGAAGGACCACGGCGAACTGCTCGCTGCCCAGGCGTCCCAACGTCGCCGACTCCGGCAGCAGGCTGCGCATCCGGCCACTGGCCTGGACGAGCAGGCCGTCGGCGCTCTGGTGGCCGAAGGCGTCGACCACCTGGGTGAACGAGTCGAGGTCGATCACGATCAATCCGACCCGCCCCCGCTCGGCGTACGCCGTCTGGAGCGCCGCCTCCAGCACGTCGCTGAGATGGGCGTGGTTGGGCAGGCCGGTAAGCGGGTCGTGGAGCGCCTCGTGGGCGCGCTCGGCCGCCTCCAGCTCCAGCACCATGAACAGCAGCCCGTTCTCGATGGCCATCGACGCCTGATCGGCCAGGTCTCCCAGCAGCCGCGTGTGGTTGTCCCCGAAGTGGGACGCCGCCTTGCGCCGGGCCTGCGTGACCACGAGCGCGCCGAACACCGACCCGTTGGCCCGCGTGATCGGAGCCGCCAGGGCCGCCACCGACGTGCGCGCCCGGAGCCAGGCCGGGGACAGCGGCCCGACCTCGAACCGGCGCGGCGTCCCGTCGGGGATGACAGCGCGCAGATCGCCGTGGAGCTCGACCAGCGAGATGCATTCCTCGCCGCGCCCGCCGGAACCAAGCGTGAACCGCCGGCCCGGATCGCCCGGGGCGACCGTCTCGATCAGCAGCACGGCGTCGTCGGCGTTGAGGAGGGAGCGGGCCCCGCCGAGCACGGAGGAGGCGATCTGGGACATGTCGATCGACCGGACCACCGTCTTGGTGAACTCGTGCAGCGCCTCGAGCCCGCGTCGTCGCTCGTAGAGCCTGGAGTAGACGCGGTTGGACGTGATGCAGGCCAGCACGATGGCGACCAGCAGCAGCTCGACCGAGGTGTGGTCCCACAGGGCGAGCGCCAGGCCGATGCCGATGGCGGCGTTGAGGATGCCGGCGGGCAGGTCACTCTTCGCCAGCACGAGCATCCCCCGCCAGCCCGGCAGGCTCCGCGTCACGGTGGCGATGAGCGCTGCCAGGGCCACCAGCGCCACCACGTAGGACGTCAGCAATGCCAACGCCAGCGCCACGGCACCACGGGTGCTCACCAGCTCGGCGCCGCCCAGCACGGCGCGGACCACGACGATCGCCCCCACCGTCTGCGCGAACTGGGCGCCGAGCTCGTACGCCGCCTCGGCTGGTCGTCGCTGGCGCAGGACGAGGAGCACGAGCGCCACGCCCAGCAACCTGGCGAGCACCAGCGTGGTGGGCTCGGCGTAGATGAGCCCCGCGGCCAGGGGGACCTGGGCGGCGGTGAAGCCGTACTGCTCACCCTGCCGGCGCTCGACCCGCAAGGCGAACGCCTCGCACGCCCCGAAGGCGACGACCAGCCACAGCCAGCCGAGATCGAGCGATGCGTCGGCGATCCGGCCGTCGCCGGCCGCGGTCGCCATGAGCACCCACACGGAGATGGCGGCCAGGGCGACGGCGACCACAAGCATGGCGTTCTCGCCACGACGGGACCCGTCGACCGTCACCCTCGCCTCCCCGCTGCCGCTAGGCCCGCCCGGGCACGGTGCCTTACGACGTCACCCAGGTCAAGGGTTCGGACGGAATTTCGGGTCGACACCCGGCGGCCTCCCGAGCCGTTCCCGGCCCGTCCCGGGTGCGGATCGAACCTGCTCTCAGCCGCTCGGGCGCCGGTCCGCCGGGCCGAGAACCCGGTCGAGATACGGGTTCGCGAAGCGGCCCTCGGGGTCGAGCCGGGCGCGGACACGCTGGAAGTCCTCCCAGCGCGTGTACCGGGGGGCGAGCGTCTCGGCCCGCTGGAAGTGCAGCTTGCCCCAGTGGGGTCGGCCGCCGTAGCTGTCCATGATCCGCTCCACGCCGGTGAAGTAGGCGTCGTACGGCGTGCCCCGATAGACGTGCACGGCGATGTAGCCGGTCTCGCGGCCGTGCGCGGTCGAAAGCGGGATGTCGTCGGGCGCCACCACCCGCACCTCGACCGGGAAGCTGATCTGCATGCCCATCTCGTCCACCAGCCTGCGGACGCGGTTGAGCGCCTCGGGGAGCGCATCGCGGGGGATGCCGTACTCCATCTCCCAGAACCGCACCCTGCGGGGGCTGGTGAAGACCCGGTCGGACCGGTCCACGTAGTCGAGACGGCCGGTGTTGGGGATGATCTTCGCCAGGCGCGGGATGAGCGACGGCCGCCAGCGCCCCGCCCGGCACAGCACGCCGAAGGCGTAGTTGTTGAGGGCCATGTCGTCGATCCACTCGCGGACACGCGGGCGTGGCCGGGCGGGCTCGTCGGTGCGCTGGTTCCGCTTGGTCAGCGCCCAGCGTGTGTGCGGCACCCAGTAGAACTCGTAATGGTCGTTGGCGGACACGAGCTCGTCGAGGTCGGCGAGCACGTCTTCCACCGGCACCGGCTCCTCTACGGCGTGCAGTCGAAACGCTGGGACGCATTGCAGCGTCACCGTCGACACCAGGCCCAGAGCCCCGAGCCCTACCCGAGCGGCGTCGAACACGTCGGCGTTCTCGGACTCCGTGCATTCGAGCACCGCGCCATCGGCGGTGACCAGGCGGAGGCCGACGATCTGCGAGGACAGGTTGCGGAAACGCAGTCCGGTCCCGTGGGTGGCGGTCTGCGTGGCGCCGGAGACGGACTGCTGGTCGATGTCGCCCATATTTTCGAGGGCGAGGCCTCGGGCGTCGAGCTCGTCGGACAGCCGGTTGAGGGGGATCCCTGCCTCGACGGTGACGCGACCGGTGGCGGCGTCGTGCCCGAGGATGCGCGCGTAGCTCCCGAGGTCGACCAGCACACCGTCGGTGCAGGCGATCGAGGTGAAGGAATGGCCGGCGCCGACTGCCTTGACCCGTTGCCCGTTGGCCACCGCCTGCTTCACCAGGTCCACCAGCTCGGCCTCAGTCGCGGGCCGCCGGATCTCCGCGGGCGCGCACACCTGGTTGCGCCCCCAGTTGGTCCAGCTGGCCCGGGTGATGGCGGTCGTCGCGGCGGCGGACATGGCGGGTCAGCCTAGGACCGGCGACCAACCGCTGGCGCCGGCGATGGCGGCACGGTACGCCTTAGCCATGAAACTCTGGGGTACGCGTCAGCCATGAAATGGCGCCGGACGAAGAGCGAGCACGTCGACGACCTCCGCGGTGCGGGTGGCATGGGGCGCCGAATGGGCGTGCCGCTGGCGGCCGGCGGTGGGCTGGTGGGGATCATCGCGATCCTGATCGCACTCCTGAGCGGAGGGGGTGGCGGGCTCGGCAGCATGATCGACCAGCTCCCGGGGGCGGTGCCGGAGGGCTCGTCGTCCGACGAGGTCGCGAACGAGGCCCAGTCCCAGGAAGCCGAGTTCGTCAAGTTCCTGACCGAGGACACGCAGGCCGTGTGGGCGGCCGAGTTCCAGCAGGCCGGACGGCAGTACCAGTACGCCCGGCTGAACATGTTCACGGGCCAGGTGAACACCGGCTGCGGTCCCGCGACGTCGGCCGTGGGACCGTTCTATTGTCCGGTCGACGCCGAGGTGTACATCGACCTCGACTTCTTCCGCGAGCTGAGCGACCGGTTCGGCGCGCCCGGCGATTTCGCGCAGGCCTACGTGATCGCTCACGAGATCGGCCACCACGTGCAGAACCTGGTTGGCATCAGCGACGAGGTGCGCCAGCGCCAGCAGGCGGCCCGCTCGCAGGCCGACGCGAACCAGTGGTCGGTGCGCCTGGAGCTCCAGGCGGACTGCCTCGCCGGCGTGTGGGCACACTCGGTCTACGCCCGGGGCGACCTCGAGCCGGGCGACATCGAGGAGGGGCTGGCCGCGGCAGAGGCGGTGGGCGACGACCGCATCCAGGAGCAGGCCGGCATGTCGGTCAACCCCGAGACCTGGACCCACGGCTCGGCGGCCGAGCGCCAGGAGTGGTTCGACCGCGGCTTCGAGTCCGGCGAGAGCTCCCAGTGCGACACGTTCGGTTGAATCACATCGGCGCACCTGCCGGCGGGGCGTCGCTGTCACAGGGGCGTGATTGGATGCTGCCCCATGGCTCACGTGTGCGACATGCGGGCCATCGCCGAGCGGGCCACCCAACAGCTCGGTCTTGTCACGACCGATCAACTTCGAGCTCTGGACGTCAGTCGGCAGACTGAACGCACCCTCGTGGCGCGCGGCGCGTTGGAACGGCTCGGGCACCGGGTCTTGCGCCTCGCCGGGCATGCGCCGTCGTTCCAGCAGCGGCTGCTCACGGCCACACTGGAGGCGGGCGACGGAGCGGTCGTCTCCCACCTGGCTGCATGCGCCCGGTGGCGCCTCGATGGCGTCGTCTGCAACGGCGTGGAGATCAGCGTCGCCAGGTCGCGCCGCCCCCGCACGGTGCCCGCTGTCGTGCACCGCGTCCGCGACCTTGGAGCGGTCGACGTCGGACGGCGAGGATCGATCCCTGTCACCACCCCCAGCCGGTCGCTGATCGATGCAGCACCCCTCCTGACGTACCAGCAGATCCGGAACGTTGTGGAGCACGCAGCCCGCGACCGCCTCATCTGGCCGCCCTACCTGCGCTGGCGCGTCAACGAGCTGCGTGGTCACGGGCGTGCCGGCCTGTCGAAGGTCCTGGCTGTCGTGCCCGAACAGCCTCGGCGTTGCGTCGAGGAGACGTGGCTGGAAACCCGGTTGCTGCGACTGATCGCGGACGCAGGTCTGCCGCCGCCGCGTCCCCAGGCTCGGCTGCATCACACTGGCGGAAAGGCTCGGGTGGACCTGGTCTACGACGACGCTCGGCTCATCGTCGAGGCCGACGGCCATGGCACGCACAGCACCCCGCAGGACCGGCAAGCCGACGCGGAGCGCGACGTTCGGCTGACCATCGAACGGTGGCGGATCGCGCACTTCACCCGCGAGGACATCCTCGACCGCCCGGAGTATGTGAGCGGGTCGATCCGCCGCCTGCTCCGAATCGGTGACGGATGTGGCTGGCTCCCACCCAGATCCGTCACCGAAAGGTTGCGTCCGGGCCCGCGCTCGCCGACTAGCGGCTCTGCAGGGCTTCGAGGAGCTTGGGGAGGACCTTGTGCACGTCACCGACGATGCCGAGGTCCGCGACCGAGAAGATCGGGGCCTCGGGGTCCTTGTTGATGGCGATGATGTTCTTCGAGCCCTTCATGCCCACGAGGTGCTGGGTGGCCCCCGAGATGCCGGCGGCGATGTAGACCGTCGGCTTCACGACCTTGCCGGTCTGGCCCACCTGGTAGCTGTAGGGCACCCAGCCGGCGTCGACGATCGCGCGTGACGCGCCCGGGGCCGCCTTGAGCGCCTTGGCCAGCTGCTCGATCATCTCGTACTTGCCGGCCTCGCCCAGTCCCCGCCCACCCGAGACGACGATGTCGGCCTCGTCGAGCTTGGGGCCGGTCGCCTCCTCGACATGGCGGTTCTGCACCTTGGCCGTACCGGGCTCGGTGACCTCGATGGTGGCCACCTCCGCAGCCCCGCCCCCGGACGACTCGGCCGTGAAGGACTTGGGCCGGAACAGGGCGATGTACGGGGCGCCCGCCGTGAAGCGGGTGCGCACCAGCTTGTTGCCGCCGAACACCGGCGTCGTCACGACCACGGAGTCGCCGTCGACCGCGATCTCGACGTTGTTGGTCAGGACCGGCTTGTCGAGCGCCACCGACAGTCGGCCGGCGACGTCGCGACCGTCGTAGGTGGTGCCGATCATGACGAGGTCGGGGGCGTTGCCGTCCGCCACCTGCTTGGCGATGGCGGAGGCGACCGGCGCGCCGAGCAGGCTGCCGGCCAGGTCGCCCGTGGCGTAGACCTTGGTGGCGCCGTAGGCGCCGAGGCTGTCGGCGATGGCATCGGCGTCGCCGCCGCCATACACCGCCTCGACGGTGTCACCCAGCTCGCGGGCCTTGGTGAGCATCTCGAGGGTGATGGGGGCAACCTTGCCCTCCGCGGCCTCCGCGAGGACCCAGATCCGGTTCAGAGCCATTGCGTCAATCGTCTCCTACGTGTCCGTGCCGGATGCGGCCGAGGGCCTAGATGACCTTGAGGTTCTCGAGGAAGGCGATGACCTTGGCGTAGCCCTCGCCGTCGTCCTCCACGATCTCTCCGGCCTCGCGCGCCGGGGCCTCGTCCACGGCCACGATCTCCTGGCCGGCGCCGGCCGAGCCCACGGTCGCGGGGTCGATGCCCAGGTCGGCGAGGGTCAGCTGATCCACCGGCTTGGACTTGGCGGCCATGATCCCCTTGAAGCTCGGGTAGCGGGGCTCCACGACCCCGGCCGTCACGGACACGACTGCGGGCAGCGGGGCCTCGACCTCGTCGTAGCCGAGCTCGGTCTGGCGCTGGACCTTGACCGTGCCGTCGGCCACCTCGACGTGCTTGGCGAACGTGACGGACGGCCGCCCCAGAAGGGCGGCCACCTGCTCGGGGATCGTGCCGGTGTAGCCGTCGGTCGACTCGGTGGCGGTCAGGACGAGATCGGCATCGGCCCGCTCGATCGCCTTCGC
>JBKPHE010000031.1:0-31318 GCA_046744485.1 Actinomycetota bacterium
CCCGAAGATGCCAGCGGCTCCGGATCCAGGGTCCGCTCGACGACTCCCAGGTCGCCATCGAGCTTGTCCCGGAAGTCGGATCGTGACTCGAGCCGGTCGTGCACGACCAGCCGGAGGGCGGCGCCGGCGGGCGCACCGGCGACACGCACGTTCACCTCGAACCGCTCGCCGCTGTGCACCCAGGTCGTCTGGTCCACGAGCTCGATGGACGATGCCGGCTGCCGGGGACCGGCGACCGCCGGCCCGGCCCCGACCGAGGAGAGGACGACGAAGGCAGCGGGGACAACTGCGGCGACACAGCGAAGGAGGCCGAAGGGAAGTCGCGTCACGGGACGCCACCGAGATCGAGCCGGAGAACGGTGAGCCCCTCGGGTTGGAGCACGAACCCCACGCGCTGGTAGAGCCGCAGCGACCGGTCATTGCCCTCCTGCGTGTTGACCAGCGCGTCACGGGCGCCCCACCGCCGGAGCCAGCGCAGGCCGTCGAGGAGCAGGGTGCCGCCGAGGCCTTGGCCCTGGGAGCGGGGATGCACCGCCAGGCGCTGGACGTAGCCGTGGTGAGCAGCGCGCCCGCAGATGGCGTAGCCGATCGTCCCACCGGCGTCGCGGGCAACACGCAGATGGACGGTCGGCGTCGCGCTCAGGGCCTCGTCGAGCCCGGCTCGGTCCAGGCGCCAGATCCCGCTGAACGCGGCGTGGTCCACCGCCAGCAGGTCGTCCAGCTCGCGCCTCCGGCCCCGACGTATGTGAGCCGGCGCTGCCAGCACCGGGTTCGGGAGCTGGTCGAGGGGGTGGAGGAGCAGGTGCAAGCGCTCGGCCGGCACGAAGCCCGCCTCGAGGAACGGCGGCTGGTCGGCCCGGCCCATGGCGGCCGTGACCGCCCCCCGGTATCCGTCGCGCCGGAGCGCGGCGATGCAGCGCCGGATCTCCTCGGTCGTGAGTGGGCCGGACCCGTCGGCCGCGGGCGTGATGTGGGCAACGCGGTGGTCGGCGGCCCAGGTTCGGGCCCGGAGCCGCGCCACACCGATTGCGGGCGCCCGCAAGACACTCATACGTCCCAAAGGGTAGGCAACCTGGCGATACCCGTTACCGTCATCGGCGGATGCCGATCGCCTTCGTCACCCATCCGCGGTACCTGGCCCACGACGCCGGGGTCGGTCACCCCGAGCGCCCCGAGCGCTTGCGGGCCGTGCACGACGGCGTCGCCCGAGCCGGGCTGGGCGACGAGCTGGTGGCCGTCGCGCCCCGGCCGGCCACCAGGGCGGAGATCGAGCTCGTCCACGACGACGCCTATGTCGAGGCGCTGGAGCGGTTCTGTCGAAGCGGGGGAGGGCTGCTCGACCCGGACACCCGTGCCACCGCCGCCTCCTGGGACGCCGCGCTGCTCGCCGCCGGTGCCGGTCCCAGCGTCGTCGACCGTCTCGACGCCGGCGAGTTCAGCGCCGCGTTCTGCGCGGTGCGCCCGCCGGGTCACCATGCGCTCGCGAGCCGCGCCATGGGCTTCTGCCTGTTCAACAACGTCGCCGTGGCGGCGGCGGCACTGGCCGGCCGGGGCGAGCGGGTCCTGATCGTCGACTACGACGCTCACCACGGCAACGGCACCCAGGCGACGTTCTACGACGACCCCCGCGTGGCCTACGTCTCGGTCCACCAGCACCCCCTGTATCCGGGCACCGGATCGGTGCTCGAGACCGGGGCGGATGAGGGGCAGGGCACCACCGCCAACGTGCCGGTGCCGCCCGGCGCCACCGGGGACGTTCTCAGAGCCGCAGTGGGCGAGGTGGTGGTGCCGCTGGCCGAGGACTTTCGCCCGACGTGGCTCCTCGTGTCGGCCGGCTTCGACGCGCACCGGGCGGACCCGCTGACCAACCTCGCCTTGACATCCGGGGACTACGCCGACGTCACCGCCGACCTGTTGGCCCTGGCGCCTCCGGGCCGCCGGCTGGTGTTCCTCGAGGGCGGCTACGACCTCGAGGCGCTGCGCGACTCGACCGCCGCCGTTCTGGTGGCGCTCGCCGGCGATCGGCTGCGCCCCGAGGCGCCGACCTCGGGCGGGCCCGGGCGCGAGGTGGTGGACGCTGCGGCGCTCGTCCACACGCGGGTGCGGCAACACAGGGCCGACTCCACGTAGCCACCGCCTACCCTCGCGCCACGTGATCCCCGAGCGGCTGCAGCCCATCCTCGACGACGTCCGGCCCCTGGCCGAGCGTTTCGCCGCCGCGGGCCATGAGATCTACCTCGTGGGCGGGATCGTGCGCGACGTGGTCCTCGGTCGCGTCCACGACGGGGCCGACCTCGATCTCACGACCGACGCCCGGCCGGAGCAGACGCTGGCGGTGCTCGACGGCTGGGCCGACACGACGTGGACGCAGGGCCGGGAGTTCGGCACGATCGGCGCCCGCAAGGGGGGCGTGACGTTCGAGATCACCACCCATCGCGCCGAGGCCTACCGCGAGCACTCGCGCAAGCCACACGTCGTCTACGCCGACGACATCGAGCACGACCTGTCCCGCCGCGACTTCACGGTCAACGCCATGGCGCTGCGCCTGCCGGACGTCGAGCTGATCGATCCGTTCGGTGGCGTGGCCGACCTGGCGGAGGGTGTCCTGCGTACGCCGCTGGCCCCCGAGGTGTCCTTCTCCGACGATCCGCTGCGGATGCTGCGCGCGGGCAGGTTCATCGCCGGGTACGGGCTGGCGCCCGACGCGGCGCTGGTCACCGCCGTCCGCAAGCTGCGTCACCGGTTGGAGATCGTGTCTGCCGAACGCGTGCGCGACGAGCTGTCGAAGCTGTTGGTGGTCGCCGACCCGAGTGCGGGTCTGTGGTTCCTGGTCGACACCGAGCTGGCCGACGAGTTCCTGCCCGAGCTCCGGGCGCTCCGGCTGGAACAGGATCCGATTCACCGCCACAAGGACGTGCTCACGCACACCATCGCGGTCGTGGCCAAGACGTCGCCTCGGCTGGTCGTGCGCCTCGCCGCACTCCTCCACGACATCGGCAAGCCCAAGACCCGGTCGATCGGGCCCCGGGGCGTCAGCTTCCACCACCACGAGATCGTGGGTGCCCGGATGGCCCGCGACCGCCTGCGGGCGCTGCGGTTCTCCAACGAGATCGTCGAGGACGTGTCGCGGTTGGTGTTCCTGCACCTGCGGTTCCACGGCTACCGCGACGACGTGTGGACGGACGCCGCGGTGCGGCGCTATGCCCGGGACGCGGGGCGGCTGGTCGACGACCTCAACGAGCTGACCCGCTGCGACTGCACCACGCGCAACGAACATCGCGCCCGCCTGCTGGCCAAGCGCATGGACGACCTGGAGGCCCGGATCGCCGAGCTCCGGGAGCGCGAGGAGCTCGAGCGCATCCGGCCCGACATCGACGGCAACCGGGTCATGGAGCTGCTCGGCATCAAGCCGGGCCCGATCGTGGGCGAGGCGCTGTCGATGCTGCTCGAGGCACGCCTCGACGAGGGCCCGTTGGGTCAGGCCGAGGCGGAACGCCGGTTGCTGGCCTGGTGGGACGAACGGCAGCGTCGGCGCGGGACGTAGGCCGGCCTAGAACCTGAGCAGACAGGCACGTCCTGCGGGCTGCGGTCCTCAGTGCTGCCGGAGGCCCAGCTGTTGAGCTGCGACCCAGCAGCAAATTCCCACGCGGGGGGTGCGCTCCGGAGCGCCCTATCCGCTGGGCGTCCTAGGCGACTTTGCGGGCGCGGACGATCAGCGTCGGCGGGACCCACCGCATGGCGTCCGACCAGCTCTCGCCGGTGGCGGCCCGGTCGGGCTCCGGCTCGGCCAGCGCGTCCACCCGGAAGTTGGCTCGTCCGAGGCTCGCGAACAGCCCGCTGAGCGTGTGGGGTCGGTCGGGGTCGGTGCCGCCGGCAGCCACCGACCATGCCACCGGGCTGGGGTCCCACCACGTCCGGCGGAGCACGGGCTCGCCGCCGCCGGGGTCGAGCAGCGTGAACGCGGGATGGGGAAGTGAGAACACCAACGGGCGCTCGGGCTTGAGCACGCGGTGGACCTGCCGGAAGATCCGATCGAGATCGTCGGCGGTCGCCAGGCCGTAGACCGACACGGCCGCATCGATCGTGTCGGCCCGCACGAAGGCCAGCTCGGGCAGCGGGCCGTGGTGGGTCTCGATCTTCACGCCTTCGCGCTCGGCGTTGTCCCGGGCCGCGCCCACGTTGGCGACGTCCTCGTCGACGGCGATCACCCGGGCACCCGCCTTCGCCAGCGCGACCGCACCGGCACCCGCGCCACACCCGAGGTCCAGGATCCGCCGTCCGTCGACATGCCCGAGCAGCTTGAGCTCGCTCTCCGGCGGCAGCCCGGGTCCGTACTGGAGGACATCGGACGCCAATGCCGTACCGTCCGATCGCCCGGGCGAGAAGCGTGTGGGGGACACTGACGCCAGTCTGTCGCACCCATGCCGGTCTCGCTGGCGCTCTCCGTGGAGATGATGTGACTCTTGGTGCGGGATTTGCCAGCGGTGGGAGACTTCGAACACCGCATGACTGTTCGGCCCAACCCCCACGGTCGGCCCGAGATGGGCGCTCGTCCGGCCACCGAGCCGCGGGACCTGCTGGCGCTCGCCGGGGCCGCGCCGGCATCGGTTTCCGACCGTGAGAGCGGAAAGTTGCCCTCCGGTGCGCTGGCCGTGTTGCTCACGTGGGACGGCGCCGGCCAATGTCGACAGGCGCGCCTCGGCGGCGCGCCCCTCCCGAAGGCCGACGAACCGGCGCTCCTCGCCGACGCGTGGCTGGAGCTGCTCCATCCGGACGATCGACCGACCGCCACCGAGGCGGTGCGCACGGTCCTGGCCGGAGAGGCCGGGGGAGGGGCGCGCGAGGAACCACTGCGACTCCGAACCGGCGAGCGCTGGGCCGTGCTGCGGGTCCAGGCGATCGGTGGGGCACAGGGCATCACGGGTGCGTCCGGGGTACTGGTCGATGCCACCCGGTCCGTCGGTGCCGCGGCGCGGACGGCCAGGCTCGTCGAAGGGTTCAACCGGCTGCGCCATCCCGACGAGATCGTGCAGGCGATGCTCGACGAGGGCATCCCCTTGCTGGGTGGAGCCACGGGCGTGGTGTACGTGCTGTCGGACGAGGACGAGCTGGTGGTCGCGGGCGCCACTGGTGTTGCCGAGGACGTCCTGCACGCCCGGTTCGGCCGCATCGCCCGCGGTTCGCCGCTGCCTGCCGCCGAGGTGATGCGGACGGGCCGGCCGGTGACGATCGCCAACCCCGCAGAGCGGCGGCACCGCTATCCGCAACTCGACGCGCCCGAGATGTTCTACTCCGAGGCCTTCGGGGTCGTCCCGTTGAACGATGCCGAAGGGCGCCCGTTCGGGGTGCTGGGCATCGGTTTCGAGGACGAGCGCGCCCTGCGGAGCCATGACCCCCAGTTGATCCAGGACGTCGCGGCGCAGTGCGCGCTGGCGCTCGATCGAGCCCGCCTGGCCGTGGCCGCAGAACGCGACCAGGAGCGGCTGCGGTTCCTCGATCGGCTGAGTGGTGCACTGTCGAGCACGTTGAGGTTGGACGCCACGCTCACCGAGCTGGCGGGATTCGCAGTTCCGCGGATCGCCGACTGGTGCGTCGTCCGGTTGGTCGAGTCGGCCACCAACCCGCGACCGGTCGTCGGTGTCGCTCACGTCGATCCCGAGCAGGTGGCGGCCCTGCGACGTCTGGCCGAGTGGATACCGCGGGACCTCGAACAGATCGGGCAGCTGGGCGAGGCGCTCCGGGCGGGCCGGCCGCTGATCCGCGGGTCGCAGGCTGGGCAGGTGCTGCGGCCGCTGTTCCCCGACGGCGACGGCGACGGCCACCGGGCGCTGGACGACGTGGGCGTCGACGGCTTGGCGATCTTCCCTTTGCGGGCCCGCGGCCGGCTGCTGGGTGCCATCGGGTTCGGCAATCGGGCCGGGCGCGCCTTCGCAGCCGACGACCTCGAGCTCGCCGAGTCGGTGGCGGCGCGCGCCGCGGTGATCGTCGACAACGCCCGGCTGTTCGACGAGCAATCGGTGGTGGCACGTGCGTTGCAGGACAGCCTGCTCCCCGGCAGCCTCCCCGAGATCCCGGGGATCGAGCTGGGCGCCCGCTACCGGGCGGCGGGACGCGGGCTCGACGTGGGCGGCGACTTCTACGACGCCTTCCAGGCCGATGCCAACTGGTGGATCTTCGCAGTGGGTGACGTGTGCGGGCACGGCGTCGAGGCTGCGGCGACGACCGGGCTGGTGCGGCACACGATCCGCTCGTCGGCCATGGCCGGGGTCATGCCGTCGGCGATCCTGGCCCGCCTCAACCAGATGCTGCTGCGCCACACCGCCGAATGGGCCAACACCGACGACGACCGCGTGCCGATCAGCCCCCGGTTCTGCACGGTGTTGGTGGGGACCGCCCAGCCGACGTCGCGCGGCGTCGACCTCATCGTGTGCTCTGGTGGTCACCCCCTGCCGCTCGTCGGTCGGGCCGTCGGCCGGGTCGAGCCCGTGGGCGTGCCGGGAACGCTGCTGGGGGTGACCGACGAGGTCAGCCTCACCGACACGGTGGTCCACCTCGATCCCGGCGAGGCGCTGGTCTGCTACACCGACGGGCTCATCGATCGCCGCCGGGGTCGCACGCGGGCCTTTGGCGAGGAGGGCGTGGTGAAGGCGATCTACCAGGGCAAGGGCCTGTCGGCGACCGACCTGGCCAACCTCATCGAGTCCGAGGCGGTGGCCTTCGTCGACGACGACCCCACCGACGACATGGCCGTCCTCACGCTGCGGGCCGTGCCGGCCTAGAGGCAGCGCCGGTAGGCGCGGCCCCGGGCCCGAGCGGCCCGGCGCGAAGCGCCAAGAGCGGAGAACGCAGCGTCGAAGCCCGAGCGACCCGCTGCGAAGCGGCAGGAGCGGGCAACGCGGCGCGTACAGCCGGCGCGGCCCCGGGGGCACTCGGCGCACCGGCCGTGTAGTGGTCGACCGCCCGCTCGACCAGGCGCAGGCCCTCGAGGCCGGGAAGGCCGTCGACGCGGTGGTCGATCCGCTGGGCGATGGCCCGCCCTCCGTCGTCACCGAACAGCTCGCGCACCAGGAACGCAACTTCGCTGCGCGGCATCACGCCGGCACCCACCGGCCGCCACAGCCGGCGCAGCGCCGCCCGGCACAGGCGCTGGGCGCGGCGCCTGCCCGCCAGGCGTCGTTCGGCCTCGGCGGCGTAGAAGGCGATGTGCCGGCCCTCCTGCCGCATGATGCGCGACAGCAGGTCGGTGAGCACGGGGTGACGGGCCCGGTCGATCAGGCGGGCGTAGCCGGCCTGGGTCGTCCACTCGTTGACCGCGCCCCAGGCCATGTGCACGGCGGGGAAGGTGTCGCCGGCCAGCGTCGATCCCAGGGTGTGCAGCATGGGTGACAGGCGGTCACGGACACCGAGACGCCGACGCAGCTCGGTGATCCGCGCGGCGCCGTGGGGCTCGCCGTGGGCGGCGAGCACTCGGCCCAGCGCCTGCCCGTGCCACATCTCCTCGTAGCTCCAGACGGTGAGGAAGGTGGTGATGGCGGGGTCGCGGTGCGCCGGGGTGACGAGCAGGTCGCGCAGGTAGCAGACCGTGTGGTGCTCGATGTCGTGCATGTAGCGCAGGCAGCGGATCGCGCCGACGGGCAATGGCCGTTCGCGGAAGGCGTCGAAGTCGATGCCGGCGAGGTCCACGGGTGCGGCCCGGTCGCGGTAACGGTCGACATCCACTCGCATGCCCCGGGTTCGGAGCCGGGGCCGGGGATGGATGAGCGGTCAGGTGGCCTCGCCGGAGGCGATGACCTGGTCGGGGGTCGGCGCGACCGCGCCGCCTGCGACCTCCGCCGACACCGCCATCGTGGTGGTGCCGGCCGGGACGGCCACCGAGGTGATCGGCGTCGTGCCGTTACCCACGGTGCCCAACGAGATGGGCTGGGCGCCGTCGAGCTGCCAGAGCTGGTACGTGCGCCCCTCCTCCAAGGTCGGCAGGTCGTCCGCGAGGAAGTAACTGCTGCCCGTGTCCGTGACCACCACCCGGGCCACTGCCTCGCCGTCAGGGGTCGCCAACGTGGCGACCGGATCACCGGCGTCGATCGCGTCCTGGGCCGCGTCGGCGAGGTCGGGTTGCTCCTCGCCGCGGTCGCCGAGCAGGTAGCCGACCCCGAGCGCAGCCGCCACCAGGACCACCGCCGCGGCGGCCAAGCCCGCAACCCTCTCCCACGGCCGGCGCCGCCGGGCGAGGTGGCGGGGACCAGCTCCGGGCGCGCCCGGTGCGCCGCGGCGTCCGGGCCGCCGGAGCGGCTCTGCCTCCGGGGGAGCGCCGGGGTACGGGACCGCCTCGAGCCGCGGTGGTTCGAGGACCTCGCCGCCCTCGGCGGCGATGGACTCGCTGATGCGCGCCCACAGGGCCGGTGAGGCCGGCTCGTCGGGGGTGAGCCGGGCGAGCGTGGCCAGGTGGCCGTCCAGCTCGGCCTGGCAAACGAGGCATCCCGCGAGGTGGGCCTCGACGGCGGCCCGCTCGTCGGGCTCCAGACCGTCGAGCGCGTACACCGCGATCTCGTCGAACGGGTGCTGCTGTTCCGTGTTGCTCACGGCCGCACCCCCTCGACGTCGAGGGCCCGGCGTAGGCTCGCCAGGCCGGAACGGATGCGGCTCTTCACGGTCCCCTCGGGTAGGCCCAACATCTGGGCCGTGTCCCGGTAGGAGCGGTCACCGAAGTAGGCGAGCAGGATCGGCTCGCGTTCGGGTGCCGGCAGGCGGTGCAACGCCCGGCGCACCTCGTCGGCCAGCGCCGCCGTGTGCACCACCGACTCGACCTCTTCAACCGCCATGGGCGACAGCGCCGCCTCGTGCTCCTGTCGTCGGCGGCGGGCGGACTCGGAGCGGACCAGGTCGACACTCCGCCGATGGGTCAGCGCGAGCAACCACGGGCGCAGGCCACCCCGTTCGGGGTCGTACCGCTCGGGTGCCCGCCACAGATCGGTGAACACCGTCTGGCAGACCTCTTCGGCCCGGTGGGGGTCCCGGGTGACCCGCCGGGCCAGCGCCACCACGGCGCCGCCGTGCCGCCGGAACAGCTCCTCCAACGCCGCCATGCTGTGGCGGCCGATGGCGATGACGAGGCTCGCATCGCTCGACTGGGAGATGCTCTCGTACACGCCTCTCCTCCCCGGCGCCGAAACGGTACCCGGCCTAGGACTGTTCGCGCGTCTCTGACACGGAGCGCGACCGTCCCAGGGCCGGCTTGCCTGGACAATGGGAGGACCGGCCCCGGGACAGGGGGGAGAGACATGGTTCTTGCGTCTGCGGCCGTGGGCCGACGCCGCCCCGTGGCGGCGGGTGGGGTTCGGGCTGGACTCTCGTTGATGGGTGCTGCCGCGGCACGTGATCCCGCACATCAGCGCCCGACAGCACCCTGTGTGCGGTATTCGGAGCCGCGGGTGCGCGCGGATGTCAGTTCGGCGAAAAAAAACAAGGACGGCCCCGCCGTGGGGCGGGGCCGTCGGGTCGGCCGATGGCCGGATGTCGTTCAGGCTCGGGTGATGAAGGCCTCGAGCGAGTCGCGCGCCACGTCGTCGTGCACCTGGGAGGGCGGCGACTTCATGAAGTACTGGCAGGCCGGCAGCACGGGCCCGCCGATGCCGCGGTCCAGCGCCAGCTTGGCGCAGCGCACGGCGTCGATGATGACCCCCGCCGAGTTGGGTGAGTCGTGCACCTCGAGCTTGAGCTCGACCGTCAGGGGCACGTCCCCGAAGTTGCGGCCCTCGAGGCGAATGAACGCCCACTTGCGATCCTCGAGCCACGGCACATGGTCGGAGGGACCGATGTGGACGTCGTGGTCGCTGATGCCGGCCTCGATCTGGCTCGTGACCGACTGGGTCTTGGACACCTTCTTCGACTTCAGCCGCGACCGCTCCAGCATGTTCATGAAGTCCATGTTGCCGCCGAAGTTGAGTTGGTAGGTGTGGTCGATGGTGGTGCCCCGGTCCTCGAACAGCCGGGCCAGGGTCCGGTGGACGATGGTGGCGCCCACCTGCGACTTGATGTCGTCCCCCACGATCGGTACGCCCGCATCGCGGAAGCGGGTGGCCCACTCGGGATCAGAGGCGATGAACACCGGGATGGCGTTCACGAACGCCACCCCGGCGTCGAGGCACGCCTGGGCGTAGTGCTTCTGTGCCTGCTCGGAGCCGACCGGGAGGTACGAGACCAGCACGTCGGCCTGCGCCTCGCGCAGCACCTGGGCGACGTCGACCGGATCCGCCGGCGACTCCTCGCACTCCTGGCGGTAGAACTCCCCGAACCCGTCGAGCGTCGGGCCGCGCAGGACCTGAACCCCCAGCTCCGGCACGTCGGAGAAGCGGATGGTGTTGTTGCGACTGGCGAAGATCGCCTTGGAGACGTCCACGCCCACCTTGTCGGCGTCGACGTCGAACGCAGCCACGACCTCGATGTCACGCACGTGATAGCCACCGAGGTCGACGTGCATCAGACCGGGCACCTGGTCTGCGGGGTCGGCGTCCTCGTAGTACCCGATGCCCTGCACCAGCGAGCTGGCGCAGTTGCCCACGCCGGCGATGGCGAGTCGGATCTTGCTCATGGGGTTCCTCCGGGTTCGGTGTCGGCGCCGGCCCCGGCCGCGGGCACCGTTGCCCGCTCCTCGGCGATGAGGCGGTCCAGCCAGGCCAGGTCGGCGGCTATGGCGGCGGTGTCGCGCTCGAGCAGCGAGCGCAGGTAGGTATTGACCCGGCCGTCGGTCCGGGCCGGATTGCGCCGCAACTCACTGCGGCGGGTCAGCTCGGTGCGCCGGCGTTCGAACAGTTCCAGCCGCTCGGCGGGGCTGAGGTTGCGGCAGAACGCCACCCGCAGGGCAAAGGTGCGGTCGTCGGCGACATCGGGGTCGACCAGTAGCTCGTGGAGTCGACGTCGGCCCGCATCGGTGATGCCGTAGACCTTCTTGCCCCGGGAGCCCCGGCCGGCTTCCCGCACGGCGGTGCCGGCCTGGCGGAGCTGGGCCCTGAAGGCCGCCAGCTCGCCGACGAGCGACCCACTCATCGGCGCGGTGGGCACCGGAACGGCCGGTCGGCTGGTGACGGCCTTGACGTGGCCGGCCTTCTCGAGCCGCCCGAGCGCCGGATACAGCGACCCGAACGACACGGCCAGGCCAATGCCCGGCAGGTCGCCGAGCCGCTTGCGCAGCTCGTAGCCGTGGAGGTCGGTCTCGTCGAGAAGCCCGAGGATGGCGAGGTCGAACATTGCGTACCAGAGGATGTGTAGAGCGAATCGTCATATCGGATCGATATAACGCCCCTCAGTTTGCCTGCCGTTGGCCGGAACGTCAACGTCTTGCCCCTGGACCCCGGGGAATCTCGCGCTGTCGGCATGGGACGCCGGCCGCCCGATGCAGGGGCGGCCTGCACGTCGGGGGCGCCGGACCGAACGCGCCGCTAGCGTTGTGAGACATGAGCTTCCGGCCGGAGGCCATCCGCGGAGCGAGCAGCAACGGCGCCGTCGTCGACTACCGCCTGACGCGGCAGTCGGTGGTGCAGCAGTACCGCAAGGGTCGCCTGTCCCGCTTGGACGTGTGCGATGCCCACCCCGAACTGCGCCGCGCGGCCACCACGGCCAGCCGGCCCACCGACGAGGTGTGCCCGATCTGTGAGGAGTCGCAGGTCGTGCTCGTCACCTACGCCTTCGGCCCACGGCTGCCGGCCGGCGGGCGCTGCATCACGACGGCGCGGGAGATCGCCAAGCTGTCCCGCGGCCCGGCGACCTTCACCTGCTACGTGGTCGAGGTGTGCCCCGACTGCGCGTGGAACCACCTGACGCGCGCCTTCCAGGTGGGCGGCTAGCCCGCAGGCCCCTCGGGTGACATGGCCGGCCCGCCTCGGCCCCGGTAGTCTCATGGCCTCGGAATGGCTGGAGGACCGACCCAAGACACCCGCTCGTTCGACGCGCGTACCCGCTCGCGCCCGCAGGCCAACGGGAACCGCGTTCGGCGGCCCGACGCGGGCCGCCGTCCCCGCCCGCGCGCCCAGGTGAATCCTCCGTGGCCAAGCCCCGAACGCCCGGTTCCTCCCACCGGCCCGGGCGGACCCCCACGCCGGCGACCAGATGGCACGCGTGGGTCCCAGCCCGTTCCCGGGTCCCGCGGTGTTCCCCGCGATACGGCGGCCGGTCCCCAGGGCCCGTGGGGCCGGCCTCCCGGCCGGGGCGCGGGTAGCGGCCGAGGCAACGGCCGCGGCCGTGGCCCGGGGGGTCCAGGTGGCGGCGGCGGCGGGGGCGGCCTCGGTGGTACTGGCGGCTACGAGGGTTGGGGTGACCCGGGCGATCCGGGTGGACGCGGAGGCCCGTGGAGCCCGGGTGTCCCCAGTCGCACGGGTGGCCTCGGCGGTTCCGGCGGTCCGGACGACCCCGGCGGCACCGGCGGCCGTGGGCGTCGCCAGGGACGCCACAAGCGCAGCCTGATCTGGCGGCTCCGGCGGCCCCTGTTCCTCGTCGGCCTGGCGATGTTGGCGGCGACCGTGGGCGTCGGGGTCCTCTTCGCCCAGACGGAGCTCCCGCAGGTCGAGGCCCTCACGCAGTCGAGCTACATCTGCGCCGCCGATGTGCAGGCCGGCCAGTGCACGGCGCAGAACGCCATGGCCCGCATGGCCGCCAAGGTGGGGGACGACGATGGCGACCGGATCAACGTCGCCTACGAGGAGCTCCCACACGTGCTCGTCGACGCTGTGATCTCCACGGAGGACCGCGATTTCTTCGAGCACCAGGGCATCGACCCGCTCGGCATCACCCGGGCGCTCTACCGGGACCTGCGGGGTCAGGGGGTGCAACAGGGCGGGTCCACGATTACCCAGCAGTACGTGAAGACCGCCTTCGACTTGACCCGCGAGAAGTCGATCACCCGCAAGATCAACGAGGCGGTGCTGAGCGTCAAGCTGGAGCGGGAGATGACCAAGCAGCAGATCCTCGAGGGCTACCTCAACACGATCTACTTCGGCCGCGGCGCCTACGGCGTTGGCGCCGCCAGCCAGGCCTACTTCGGCCTCGACATACGCAATCCGAAGTTCGGCGTCGCCGAGGCCGCCTTCCTGGCCGGGCTCATCCGTGCCCCCAACCTCGCCGAGCCGAGCAAGCATCCCGAGGAGGCCGCCCGGCGGCGCCACACGGCTCTGGCGGCCATGGAGGACGAGGGGTACATCACGGCCGAAGAGGTCGAGGCGGCCGACGCCGTGGCGCTGACCGAGCCGTACGTCCGGCCGTTCGGCAGCCTCAAGCTGACCGACACCCTCCGGGGGGCAAAGGATCCCGACTACATCGGCACCGACTACGTCACCGGCTACGTGAAGGAAGAGCTGCTCAGGCTCGACTTCACCGAACAGGACATCACGAGCGGCGGCCTGCGTGTCTACACGTCGCTCAACTACGACATGCAGAAGGCCGCCTGGCAGGCGGTGACCAGTACGCTCGTGAACCCGAACGACCCCGAGGCGGCGCTCGTGGCCGTCGACGACCAGGGCCTGGTGCGGGCCATGGTCGGTAGCCGCAACCACTACGACGGCGCCGCCCACGCGAACAACTACGCCGTTCGCGGTCTCGGCTCCGACGGCCGGCAGACCGGGTCGATCGCCAAGCCGCTGGCCCTCGCCGAAGCCGTCCGGCGCGGCTTCTCGTTGGAGTCGCGCTTCGACGCGGAGGGGATCATGACCTTCGACTCCCCGGAGGCGCTCGACGCAGTCGGCAAGCCCTGGGAGGTGGGCAACTACTCCGAGAGCGACGCGGGAGTCCTCGACCTGATGGAGGCGACCAAGCAGTCGTCCAACACGTTCTTCGCGCAGCTGATGCTCGAGGTCGGGCCACAGAGCGTCGCCGACCTTGCGGAGCAGCTGGGGATCGGTGGTGGGCAGCAGCTCGCACCCAACGCCTCCATGGTGCTCGGCACGACGGAGGCCTCGCCTCTGGAGATGGTGGGGATGTACTCGACGTTCGCCAACCGCGGCGTCTACAAGGCGCCCGAGATCGTCACCCGTGTCGAGCGTGTGGACCAGGACGGCAAGCCGACGGTCGTCTACGAGCGCCAGGTCTCACAGCGCCAGGTCCTGTCTCCCGAGCAGGCCGACCTCGTCACGCACGCCCTGCGCGGCCCGCTCGAGCCGGGCGGCACCGGCCACAGGGCGGACCTGGGCAGGCCGGCCGCGGGCAAGACCGGCACCGCCCAGCACAATTGGGACGCCTGGTTCGCCGGCTACGTCCCCAAGCTCACTGCGGTCGTCTGGATGGGTTATCCGCAGGGCAGCATCCCGATGGAGAACATCGAGGGCTTCTCGACGGTCACCGGAGGATCGCTTCCCGCCGAGATATGGCGGCGGTTCATGGAGGTGGCGACCGCCGGCACCACCGATCCATTCGTCGAACCGACCGCGGAGCAGATCGCCGCAGGCACCGTCATCAACGAGGGCGAGCTGTACACGGCCGACGAGACGACGACCACCGCACCGCCGATGACCCTCCCGCCGTTCACCCTCCCACGGCCCCCCGGTGGCGGCGGCGGAGGTGGCGGTCGACCCACCACGACCATCGGCCCCAACAGCACAACCACGTCGTCCGATGTCACGGTCCCGACGACCGTGACGGTGCCGACGTTCCCGCAGCCCGGCCCCGGCGACGCTGGCTAGGACCGACGCCTCCGAACGCTTCAGCCGGCCACCGGCTGGTGCGGGTACTGCGTCCGGCAGGGGAAGCACCAGCGCTCGACCTCGTCGAGCACGTCGACCCTCTCCTCGGTGTCCCAGGCCACCGGCGTGACGTAGACCCGATGCACGGCGGCCAGATCGTCGGCGGATGCCCCGCAGGAGTCACAGGTCCCGGTGCGAGTCTCGGGGACGTCGGAATGTCCGTCGGCCGACATGGCGTTGAAGCTAGCGGTCCAAGTACGGTCCAGAGCACCGCCGGCAGCCATCCAGGCGCTGGACGGAGAAGGAGGGTTAGTGCCGATGCGCACGCAGACCGTGCCCGCCATTCGTTCCTCGAAGGTACGAAGTGGCAGCGATCCATTGGTCATGGTCACCGCCTACGACGCGCCCGGGGCGCGCCAGGCCCACGCTGCCGGCGTCGACCTCATCCTGGTCGGCGACACGCTGGCGATGGTGGTGCTGGGCTACGACGACACGTTGCAGGTCTCCGTCGACGACATCGCCCACCACACCGGCGCCGTGGCCCGAGGCCTGGCCTCGTCCGGGAGCGAGAACCCGCGTCCGCTCGTGGTCGGTGACCTGCCGTGGATGAGCTACCACACCACGGTCGACGAGGCGGTCCGCAACGCGGCCACGCTGATCCGGGCCGGTGCCCAGACCGTCAAGCTGGAGGGTGGCCGCAAGCGGCTGCCGATGATCGAGGCGATCATGGACGCTGAGATCCCTGTCATGGGGCACCTGGGCCTCACGCCCCAGTCGGTTCACGCCGTCGGCGGGTTCAAGGTCCAGGCCCGCCAGCACGACGCAGCCCAGGAGCTGGTGCGTGATGCCAAGGCGCTGGCGGCCGCAGGTTGCTTCGCGATCGTGCTCGAGGCGGTGCCCGACGAGGTGGCCCGCATGGTCACCGAGTCCGTCGACGTCCCCACCATCGGCATCGGGGCTGGCGGCGACTGCGACGGCCAAGTGCTCGTGTACCACGACCTCCTGGGCATCGAGCAGCACATCAGGCCCCGTTTCGTCCGCCGCTACGCCGAGCTGGGCAGCGCGTCGGTCGAGGCGCTGAAGGCGTTCGCTGCCGACGTGCGCGCCGGCCGGTTCCCCGCGGACGCCGAGACTTACCACCTGTCGGCCGAGGTGGCCGAGACCCTCAGCCTCTACGGATCGGGGGCCCCGTCCGCGGAGTAGGCGCCCGCGTCCGGGCTCCCCGGGGATGGCAGGATGCGTCCCCATGACTCGCCGTGTCCTTGTCGTCGTCGTCGTGCTGGTCGGCGCCACGCTCGTCGGGTGCGGCGATGACGGCGACGCCGGGCCCGATCCTTCGCCCGCCGACGTGGCGGCGCTGTCGGGCGATGCCCCGGCGGCACAGGGCGCGGGTCTCGACACACCACCCGGGCCGACTGATCGCGTGACGCTCGACAGCTTCGACGCCGGCGACCTGGCGTTCGGGGAGGTCGCCATCGCCGTCACCGGTCCGGATGGCGAGGTGGCCGGGTGGTGCGTCCTGCTCGCGGCGACCAGCGAGCAGCGCCAGCGGGGGCTGATGGAGGTCACCGACCTCGGCGGCTACGCCGGGATGCTTTTCGTCTGGGACGGTGACGCGTCGTCGAGCTTCTACATGCGGAACACCCCGACGCCGCTGTCGATCGGCTGGTTCGACGCCGACGGCGCGCTGGTGTCGACGGCGGACATGGACCCCTGCCCCGACGTCGAGGGCTGTCCGACCTACCCGTCGGGCGGCCGCTACCGGTTCGCGCTGGAGGTCCCCCAGGGGTCGCTGGACGATGTGGGTGTGGCGAGCGACAGCAGCCTGGCCGTGGGCGGTTCCTGCGCCGAGAGGACCTAGGCCGCCGCCGGGGGCGGCAAAATGTCACACCCCCTCGGCATGATCCCGAATGTGAGGAGATGCCGAGCCGGCAGCTACAGTCTCCGGGTCCAACTCGACCCTGCTCCGCACTGCGGGGCCCCGGCCCTGCCGGGTCCGAAGGGAGGTGAGCGCTCGCGATGCGAGCCTACGAACTGATGGTCATCATCGACGCCGAGCTCGACGACGAGGTGATCGAAACCACCGTCAAGCGGATCGCCGATCTGGTCGGCCAACGAGGCGCTACCATCAAGCGCGAAGACCGCTGGGGGCGCCGGCGATTCGCCTACGAGATCAACCACAAGTTCGAGGGCTACTACGTGGTCTTCGAGTTTGTGGGTGGCAGCGAGCTCGACCAGCTCGAGAGGGCGCTGCGACTCGCGGACGAGACGGTCCGCCACAAGGTCGTGCGCCTGCCCGATGCCGAGGCCGCCCGGCGCGGCCTCCTCGAGCAGGCTGCAAGCTGAGGAGGCAAGCAGTCATGTCGTCAAACGTCACCGTCGTGGGCAACCTGACCCGCGACCCCGAACTTCGGTTCACCCCCGCCGGCGCACCCGTGACCACCTTCGGCGTGGCCGTCAACCGCCGCTGGCAGAACCGCGACAACCAGCAATGGGAAGAGAGCACCTCGTTCTTCAACGTCACCTGCTGGCGTGATCTGGCCCAGAACGTCAGCGAGTCACTCGAGAAGGGCGTCCGTGTCGTCGTCACCGGGCGGCTCGAGCAGCGATCGTGGGAAACGCAGGACGGCGAGCGGCGCTCCGTCGTCGAGATCGTGGCCGACGAGGTGGGCCCGAGCCTGCGCTGGGCCACGGCCGACATCAAGCGGAATGAACGCCGCGAGGGCACCGGCGACGGTTGGAGCGGCGGTGGGGGACAGAGCGGCCGCAGCGTATCCAACGAGCCCGCCGCCGGCTTCGATCCCTCGGAGGAGCCATTCTGATGGCCAAGTCCAGGTCCAAGAACAAGGACAACGCCCGCCGGGCCAAGAAGAAGACCAGCATCCTCACCACCGAGGGGGTCGAGTACGTCGACTGGAAGGACGTGAACCTTCTCCGCCGGTTCATGTCCGACAGATCGAAGGTGCGGGCTCGTCGGGTCACGGGCAACGACGCCCAGCAGCAGAAGGAGGTCGCCCGGGCGATCAAGAATGCCCGGGAGATGGCACTGCTGCCGTATGTCACCCGCATCACGCAGCAGCGTGGCCCCCGCGGCGATCGGGGCGACCGCGGCGATCGGGGCGACCGGGGCGACCGGGGCGACCGGGGCGATCGGGGTGACCGGGGCGATCGGGGTGACCGCGGCCCCCGGGGCGACCGCGGGCCGCGCGAGGAGCGGATGCCACGCGACGAACCGGTTCTCGCCCCGACCGACGCCGGCATCGAGGGCAATGGCGAGGTGCCGCCTGACGCGCCCGCGGGGGAGGAGCTGTGATGCGGGTCATCCTCCGCGCTGACGTGTCCGATCTCGGCAAGCGAGGCGACATCCTCGACGTGACCGATGGGTTCGCCCGCAACTACCTGGTCCCCAAGGGCCTCGCCATGAAGGCGACGGCGGGCGCCGAGAGCCAGGCGGCCAGCATGCGCCGGGCGCGCGACCTACGCGACGCGCAGGACCGGGCGGCCGCCGAGGAGGTGGCGACAACGCTCGTGCCCAGGGTGTTCACGGTCGCGGCGCGGGCCGGAACCGAGGGCCGGCTGTTCGGCTCGGTCACCGCCGCCGACATCGCCGCCGCCATCGAGTCGCAAGCCAACGTGCGCATCGACCGCCGCAAGCTGGTGCTGGGCGAGCCCATCAAGACCCTGGGTACGCACACCGTACCGGTGACGCTCCACGCCGACGTCGAGTTCCCCGTCACGGTCGACGTAGTCGGGGAGTGAATCGGGCGGTCGGTGGGTGCCCATCGTCGACCCACCCGCCCGCACCAGCCAGACTCCTGCCCGGGCCTTTTCACAACGTGCCCACAGTTTCCACAGGAGCCGTGTCTCCCTGCGGCGGTTTCGCTGCGGGACGCGGCGGCGTCTCATACGGAAAGTGGCGGATCCCGCGGTTAGTCCCCAGATCCCGCGCGGTCGTCCACAGGAAGTCCACGGGGTTTTCCGTCTAGCTACGCACAGGCCATGTCGGGGAAGGTGACGTAGCCATGGCGGACGACGTCACCTCCCCCCGGCGGGCACGCGGCAGCCGCGTCCCTCCCCACGACCTCACGGCCGAAGAGTCCCTGCTCGGGGCGATGATGCTCGAGCCTGAGGCCATCGCTGCGGCGGCAGGCGTCGTGCGAGCTGACGACTTCTACAAGCCGGCGCACTCGCACATCTTCGATGCCGTCCATGCCCTTTACGCCGCCGGTCAGCCCGTCGACCCCGTCACCGTGGCCGACGAGCTCCGGCGAAATGGTCTGTTGGAGACGGTCGGCGGGCATCAGGTGCTGGTCGACGTCATGGCGTCGACGCCTGCCACCACCAACGCCGCGGGCTACGCGCGCATCATCGAGGAGCACGCGCTCCTCCGACGGCTGATCGGCATCGCCGGCGAGATCGCCGAGATCGGCTACTCGATGCCCGAGGACGTCACGAAGGCGCTCGATCGCGCGGAGGCGATGGTCTACGACGTCAACCAACGGCGGGTGACCGACTCCACCTCCAAGATCGAGGACTTGCTGGGCCTCAACCTCGATCGGCTGGAGCAGCTCTACGGCCGGGGAGACGCCATCACCGGGGTGCCGACGGGTTACGTCGACCTCGACGAGCTGCTGTCCGGCCTCCAGCCCAGCAACCTGGTCGTCGTGGGAGCCCGGCCGTCGATGGGCAAGTGCGTCGCCGGGGACACACCCATCGTCGATCCCGCCACCGGCGAGCTGCGTACCGCCGCCGACCTGCATCGGACGGGCCTCGCCGGAGGCTGCGTGTCGGTCCTGGCGTTGGCGGGTGGCGGGGATCTGCGCGCGGTCCAACCTGAGGCGTTCGTCGACGACGGCTACAAACCCGTCTATCGCGTGCGAACCCGCTCGGGCCGCGAAGTCCGCACCACCGCCAGCCACCCGTTCCTCACGCCGGCCGGGTGGCGCCCGCTGGCCGATCTGGCGGTAGGGCAGCGTGTGGGCGTGCCGGCGGCCATCCCCGCCTTCGGCCACGACAGCATGCCCATCGACGAGGTCCTGATGCTGGCGCACCTGGTGGCGGCGCCGGGCAGCGACGAGCTGGGGCCCCGGCTGTGGACCGACAACCGCGAGATCGCCATCGACATCCAGCACCGGGGCGCCGCCTACGGCGTGAGGGTCATCGACCGCACGCTTCCGGCGGGCGGCCGGACGTGGGACGTGGTGCCGAACGGCGCCCTCGCCGACCTCGCCGAACGCCATGGCATCGCCGGCCCGCTGGCCGAGCGCCGGGTGCCGCGGGCGGTGTTCCGGCTGCCGCGCGACCAGCTGGCGCGGTTCCTCAACCGGGCCCTGGGGGTGATCGCCGCGATCTGGCACCCGTCCGGCGCCGATCCAGGCCGCGTGGTCGTGACCCTGCGCAGCCACGGTCTCGCGCACGACCTGCAGCACTTGCTCCTCCGGTTCGGCGTCGGTGCGTCGGTGCGTCGGTCCGTGGTGGCCGTCGACGACGCCACGTGGGTGGCGCATGACCTGGTGGTCGACGAGGGGGCGCAGATCGTCACGTTGGCCCACGAGATCGGGTTGCTCGGCTGCGAGGCCGAGCTGGGTGCCATCGTGGCCCACGCGCGCGGCCTCGCCAGCGGACGGCCGCCCGAGCTGGTGGCGGTGCCCGAGGTGCGAACCGGCGGTGACGGCGGCTCGACCGAACGCACCCTCGAGCGCGATCACCCCGGCAGTGGGGCGACGCCGGCACGCGGGGGCGTGGCCTTTGACGGTTCCGCCGTGGCATGGGACGAGATCACGGCGATCGACCACGAGGGCGACGAGCAGGTCTACGACCTCACGATCCCGGAGTGGCACAACTTCGTGGCGGCCGACGTGTTCGTGCACAACACGTCCTTCGCCCTCGGCATGGCGGCGCACGCGGCGTTGTACGCCAATCAGCCGGCGCTGGTGTTCAGCCTCGAGATGGGCAGCCTCGAGCTGTCGCAGCGCCTGCTGTGCGGCGAGGCCCGCATCGATTCGGCCCGGGTGCGCACCGGGCGGCTCAGCGAGGACGATTGGAGCCGCATCAGCCAAGCCATCGGCCGCCTGGCCTCTGCCCCCATCTGGATCGACGACAACCCCAACCTGACGGTCATGGAGATCCGGGCCAAGGCTCGCCGGCTCAAGAGCCAGGTCGGCACCCTCGGCATGGTCGTCGTCGACTACCTCCAACTCATGACCGGCCGGACCAGGGCCGAGAACCGCCAGGTCGAGGTGTCCGAGATGAGCCGCGGCCTCAAGATCCTGGCCCGCGAGCTCGAGTGCCCAGTGGTGGCGCTGTCCCAGCTCTCCCGCCAACTCGAGCTGCGGTCCGACAAGCGCCCCATGCTGGCGGACCTACGCGAAAGCGGATCGATCGAACAGGATGCCGACGTCGTGATGTTCATCTATCGCGACGACGTGTACCACCCCGACTCGCCCGATCGCGGGCAGGCCGAGATCATCGTGTCGAAGCACCGCAACGGGCCGACGGGGGTCACCCGGCTGGCGTTCCTCGAGCAGTTCACTCGTTTCGCCAACATGGCCCGGGTGGACTGATCGAGAAAGTCCTGCCGCGAGGTTGGGTGCCGGGGCCCAACCTCGCGGCAGGCTCTGCCGCTCAGGGCAGGAGCACTGTCTTGCCGATGGTCTGCCGGGCCTCGAGCGCCGCATGCGCTTGCGCCGCATCGGCGAGTGGGTAGCGCGTCAGCAGCGGCACCAGGCGGTCGGCGGCCGCCTCGGCCAGCGCCCGGGTCTCGAGGTCACGCATGCCACCCGGCCGCTGCATGATGCGCGGTCCCACCGCCGCCGACGCGGTGATGCCCCCGGCGTACAGGTCGCCGCCGGAGATCTGCAGGGGCTCGCCCGACGACCAGCCGAACATGACGATCCGTCCTCCGGGCCCGAGCAGCTCCAGGGCGTCGCGGCCGATTTCGCCGCCGACACCGTCGAGCGCCACCGTGATGTCCCTCCCGTCGAGGGCCTCCCGCACCACCTTGGGCCAGGCAGGCTCCCGGTAGTCGACGCCGACGTCGGCCCCCAGCTTCCGGACCCGCTCGACCTTGCCCGGCCCACCCGCGGCGCCGACCACCACCGCACCGACGTCGTGCATTGCCTGCACCAGGAGGCTGCCGATGCCGCCCGCGGCGGCGGTCACCAGCACTACGTCCTCCGGCGTCGGCTCCGCCACCTCCAGGATGCCCATCGTGGTTCGGCCGGTGCCGATCATCGCCACTGCTACGTCGGTGGCCAGGTCATCGGGCAGCTCGTGCAGCGCCCCTACCGGCGCCAGCGCCAGCTCGGCATAGCCGCCGCTCGCCATGCCGAGGTGCGCCACCACCCGGCGCCCCCACAAGGCCTCGTCGACGCCCGGCCCTACAACATCGACGCGACCGGCCACCTCGCGGCCGGGGGTCATGGGTAGGTCGGGGAGCGGGAACGGACCGCCGGACTGGCCCTTGCGGATCGTCGTGTCCAGCAGGTGCACGCCGGCGGCCTCGACTGCGATGCGCACCTGATCCTCCACCGGGACCGGGTCGGCAAGCTCCTCGTAGATCAGGGTCTCGGCGGGACCGAACTCGTGTTGACGGATGGCGTGCATGCCGCGAACGGTAGAACCTCAAGCGAACTTGAGGTCAAGGCCGGTACGCCCGCGAATCGGCGCGTTCCCTGGGCTCAGCCGCCCGGTAGCCCGGCCAGGATCGCCCCGGCGATGGGTGCCGCCACCCGACCCCCGACACCGCCGCCCTCGACCAGCACCGCCACGGCGTTGTCGCCGCGGATCCCGATGAACCAGGCGTGGGTCGGCAGCGGATCGCCCTGGCCGAACTCCGCCGTGCCGGTCTTGCCGGCGACCTCGACCCCGGTGATGGCGGCCTCCTGGCCGCTGCCTTCGGTGACGACCCGGCGCATCAGGCCGAGCAGCGTCTGGGCGGTCCCCGCCGGCAATGTCCTTGGCTCGGGCCGTGCCGTGGGGCCCGCGCCGGCAGCGGACTCGCCCTCGGTCCCCGTGGTGGTGGTGGTCGTCTGGGCGGCGTCCGCTGCGGTCGCCGTGGTCGAGGACGCCGCCTCGCCGGCGGCGTCGTCATCGGCCGGGGGATCGGGTAGGAGGACGGGCGCGTCCCAAGTGCCATCGATCACCGCCGCCGCCACGGTGGCCATGTGCAGCGGGCTCGCCTCGACCCGGCCCTGGCCGATCGACGCGGCCGCGTGCTCGGTGGGGTCGGCCGGGGTCGGAAAGCTGCCCCCGAACGTGTTCAGCCCGACGGAGTAGTCGGTGTTGAACCCGAAGCTCTCGGCTGCCGCCACCAGGTCCGTGTCGGGCACCCCGGCAGAAGCGCTGATGAACGCGGTGTTGCACGACTCGGCGAAGGCGAGCCCGAACGGCACGGTGCCAAGGCTCGAGCTCTCGAAGTTCTTGAACTCGCGGCCGCCCGCGTTGATCGTCGGGGCGCATTCGACCGGCGTGGCCGGGGTGACCCCGTTGGCCAGGAGGGCGCCGGTGGTCACCACCTTGAACGTCGACCCCGGCGGGTACTTCCCCGACAGCGCCCGGTTGAACTCGCCCAGCGGCCGCGACGCCGCGGCCCGCACGTTGCCGTCGCGGTCGACCACGACGGCGGCGGCCGGGTGGTCGGTGGCGGCCAGTGCCGACTCCACCGCGGCCTGCGTGGTCCGGTCGAGCGTGGTCGCCACCGGCCGCGGCGCCTTGCCCTCGATGCGGTCCAGAACCTCGACCACCTCACCCTCGGCATCGGTGAGCTGGACGTCGCCCGATGGCGTGCCGGCCAGCTGGGTCTCGTACGCGGCCTCGATGCCGCTGAGACCGACCACGTCGCCCTCCCGGTAGGGCTGCCCCAGCTCCTCGAGCCGCTCGGCAGTGACCTCGCCGGTGCGCCCCAGGACGTGCTCGGCGAACCCCGGGGACGGCGTCGTCCGCACGGTCGTGTCCCGGAACCGGGTGCCGGGCAGGGGATAGATCACGGGCGCCGCCTGTGTGTACCGGGCCTGGCTCACGGCGATGATCGGCACGAAGTGGTTCGGCTCCACACCGGGCGCCCCCAACGCCCTGTCGACCGCCGCCGGGTCGACTCCCAGTTGCTGCTGGAGCGCCGCCTTCACCTGGTTGAGATCCTGGATGGCCTGGGGTTCGAGGCCGACGATCCGGCCGGGTCCGGTGGATGCCAGCGGTTCGCCGTCCTTGTCGACGATCGGCGCCCGCGGCGGCACCTCTCGCGTCCGGGTCAGGGTCTGGGCGCTCCCGAGCCGGGGATGAACAGCGGCCGGGGTCCAATCGACCAGCCAACGGTCCCCGTCGCCCAGTGCCATCGACAGTGCCCCGTCGTACGACCACTCGCCCAGGCCGTCGAGCTGCAGCCGGGCCGTGAAGCGGGCTATGGCGCTGTCGCCGCTGGTGTCGACCTCGCCGAGCTCGTAGCTGGACGACGTGATGGCGAGGTTGTCGACGATCTCCTGGTGGATCTCGTCGAACGAGGTGGGTGCGTCGAGCACGCGCTCCCGCATCCCGGCGTAGTCTCCCTCCTCCCAAGCGGCCAGGTAGGCCCGGGCGTCGTCCGCGGCGGGCGGGCCCTCGTCCTCGCCCATGAGGGCGAAGATCCCGGCGATGGCTGCCCCCAGGAGCACCAGTCCGACGAGCGCGACCAGGCGATACCGGCTCGACATCGCCGGGCACGCTAATGGCTGGGCGACGGTCCTGGGAATCGCTGTTGCCCCCAACCGTGCGTGGGAGGTCGCCGATCAGCGCTCGCGGGGCGGTCGCGCTGCGGTTCCCTTGGCGGCAGGATCGAGGTCGGCGAGGTGCCACAGGGCGTCGCCGCGGTTGACGAGTGGATGCTGGGTATGGCCGATCACCACCGCGTCGAACGGGGCCTTCATCGTGGCCCGCGAGTCCCCGACGACATCGGCGATGATCCCCAGCACGTCGCCCCTGGCAACCCGTTGGCCTGCCCGCACGGGCGAACGCAGGATCCCCGTCCGCCGAGCCCGCACCCAGTGCGTGTGCCGCACGACCGTGGTGGCGGCCGCGGGCGGTGGGGGATCGCCGGCCCGCATCTCGAGGTCGGCCAGCACCCGCAGCACCCCGTCGACTCCGGCGTTGATGGCGGTCTCGTTGAAGCGATCGGCCTCGCCCCCTTCGTACACCACCACAGGGATGCCGCGCCGTCGACACGCCTCTCGCAGCGACCCGTCTCGCTGCCGCGAATGGACGCTCACCGGCGCACCGAATGCCCGCGCCAGGCGCTGGCTCGTGGGGTCCTCGAGGTCGCCGCGGATCTGCGGCAGGTTGAAGCGGTGGTCGCTGCCGGTGTGCAGGTCGATCCCCATGTCGCACGCCGCCGCCACGTTGGTCATGAACCGGTTCGCGAGCTGCGCCGCCAGCGAGCCGTTGGGCGACCCCGGGAACGACCGGTTGAGGTCGCGGCGATCGGGCAGGTAGCGGGTCTCGGTCACCATCCCGAACACGTTCACGACGGGGACGGCCAGCAGCATCCCCGCAAGTCGGCGGGGCCGGACCACCTCGAGCACCCGCCGGATGATCTCGAGCCCGTTGAGCTCGTCGCCGTGCACGACTGCCGAGAGCCACAGCTTGGGACCCGGCCGCTGCCCGTTGAGCACCATGATCGGCAGGTTGAGCCGTGTGGCCGTGGGCAGGCGGGCGACGGGGACCTCCACGAGCTGGCGCCGTCCCGGTGCCACGGTCGTGCCGGCGATCTCGACGGGCCGGTTACGGGCGACACGGGTCGCGGTCGAAGCCATGGGCGGGCCTCACGCCTTGCGGCGGGTCCTCCGGGGCCGGGCGGCGTGGCTCTTCTCGATCCATTCGATGATCCGCGTCGCCACGTCGGTGCCGGTGGCGGCCTCGATGCCCTCCAGGCCGGGCGAGCTGTTCACCTCGAGCACCAGCGGGCCGTGCCGCGATCTGACGAGGTCCACGCCGCACACGTTGAGACCCATGGTGCGGGCGGCGCGCACGGCCATGGACCGCTCCTCGGGGGTGAGCCGGATCTTCTCCGCGGTGCCACCCCGATGGAGGTTGGAGCGGAACTCGCCGGGCGCGCTCTGCCGCTGCATGGAGGCCACCACCCGGGTGCCCACCACGAAGGCCCTGATATCGGTGCCGCCGGCCTCCTTGATGTACTCCTGCACGAGGATGTTGGCGTCGAGCTGGCGAAAGGCGGCAATCACCGACTCGGCTGCCTTGCGGGTCTCGGCGAGCACGACGCCCATCCCCTGCGTGCCCTCGGTGAGCTTGACCACGATGGGTGGCCCTCCGACGGTCTCGAGCAGGCCGTCGATGTCCTTGGTGGAGTGGGCGAAGCCGGTCACCGGGAGCCCGAGCCCGTTGCGCGCAAGCAGCTGCAGCGCGCGCAGCTTGTCACGTGCCCGGCTGATGGCCTGCGACTCGTTGGCAGTGAAGACCCCCATCATCTCGAACTGGCGCACCACCGCGGTGCCGTAGAAGGTGTGCGATGCGCCGATGCGGGGGATCACGGCGTCCACGTCGGTCAGCTCCGTGCCCTGCACGATCACGGTGGGGCGGTGGGCCGTGATGTTCATGTAGCAGCGCAGGTAGTCGATGACCCGCACGGTGTGGTCGCGCGCCTCGGCCGCGGCCCGGAGTCGGGCCGTCGAATGGAGGTTGGGGTTGCGCGACAGGATGGCGATCTTCACGACAGGATCCCACGACGGGCCGGCTAGCCGTCAGCGTGCAGCGGAGACCCACCCGGCGAGCGGCCGGGAGGAAGCGGATGAGGCAGCGAATGTAGTGCCCCCACCCGCGAACGATTGCGCAGGGTCGATGACGAACCGGCGTCGAAGCGCCACCCTGCCGACGAGCATGCGGAAACCCATCTCGTCGCGCCGGGTGAGCGTCAGCTCGATGGGGACGCGGCTACCGGCGATGACCACCGGTGTGCGGATGACCGGGCGTCGTTCGAGGGTGCCGTTGCTCGATCGGACGTCGCGCCAGCCCACGAGCGGGGCCTCGGCGGCCACCGTCAGCGACACGTCCCGCTGTTGGGGATGGAGCACGAAGCTGACCACCGGGCCGGCGTGGGGTCGGTCGACGATCTCGACCGCCCAGGCGTGCAGGGTCGACGACCGTGCTCCGGTGTCGACCTTGGCCTTGATGGCCTCGACACCCAGCTCGGGTAGCGCCACCCATTCACGCCAGCCGATGGTCGGCGTCGCCATGGACAGGGACGCTATCCGCCGGGGGCGCCAAACAGTGGTGATGCCGGGCCCGGCCCGTCGTGTCGCCTGACGATCGTGCCGACTGCCGGTCGCATCGGGTCAACCCGTACGCTCGGTTCATGTTCCTCGGCGAGGACCTCTTGGCATGGCTGGTTCTGGCGCTGGGCTCGGCGATGGCGGTCGGGAGCCTCACGGCCCTGATGCGTCCCCCCAGCAAGCCTCGCGAGGGCGAGCTGGCTCAGGCGCCCGTGGCGCGCAGCGTCGTGATGATCCTGGTCGGGACCATCGCCGCCATCTGGGCGCTGGCCAGCCTGGTCTCCGGCTGACGCAGCCGGCGGCCAGACGTCAGGCGTCGACCGGCACCCGCTCGAGGCGGAGTCCCAGCGATTCCAGCGTCTCGAAGGGCCGGTTGTAGCCGCGCTCGAGGTGCTGGATGCCGTGGAGCAGCGACGGCCCCTCGGCCACGGCGGCGGCGATGACGGACGAGAACCCGGCGCGCACGTCGGGGATGGTGACCTCGGCGCCGTGCAGCTTGGACACGCCCCGCACCACCGCGGAGTGCACGGCGTTGGTGTCGTGGAAGCGGCATGCCGGCCCACCCAGGCAGGTGTCGTAGAGCTCGATCTCGCATCCCATCCGGGTGAGGGCGTCGACGTAGATCAGGCGGTCCTCGTAGACAGTCTCGTGGAGGACCGACATGCCCTCAGCCTGGGTCATCAGCACGATCAGGGGCGGCTGCCAGTCGGTCATGAACCCGGGATGGGTGTCGGTCTGCACCGCGGCCGTGCGCAGCCCGTCGGCGCTGGCGGAGATCCACTCGTCGGTGATCTCGAAGCGGGCGCCCATCTTCTGCAGCGTGTCGATGGCCGTCACCAGTCGGTCCTGGCCGCAGCCGGCGACCCGCACCCGCCCGCCGGTCATGAGGCCGGCCACCAGGTACGAGAACGCCTCGAGCCGGTCGCCCTGCAACCGGGTGGCGGCTCCACCCAGGCGCTCGACCCCCTCGATCACGATCCGCCGGTCGGGACGGAAGCTGATCTGCGCACCCATCCTCTGGAGGAACAGCGCCAGCTCGGTGACCTCTGGTTCGACGGCGGCGTTGAACAGGACGGTCCGACCTTCGGCCTGCACGGCCGACAGGAGGACGGTCTCGGTGGCCCCCACGCTCGGGTACGGCAGCGTGATGCGGGCGCCGCTCAGGCGGTCGGCACGGGCGGCGATCCCATCGGGTGTCACATCGACGTCGACGCCCATCGCCTCGAGCGCGGCGATGTGGAAGTCGACCGGGCGTTGGCCGATGCGGTCGCCACCGACCAGTGGAACGAATGCCTCGTGGTTGCGGTGGAGGAGCGGCCCGAGCAGGAGTATCGGGATGCGGTTGAGCCCGCTGAACTCGAGCGGAACCTTGGCGTCCGGCGTGACCGTCGGCTCGATCGTGATGCGATCGGCTCGGATCTCGACGCCCACCCCCAGGGACGTGAGGATGTCGGCCGTGATCCCCACGTCGCCGACCTCGGGGGCGTTGGTGATCGTGCAGGGTTCGGTCCCGAGCATGGCGGCGATCATGTGCTTGGTCACGGCGTTCTTGGAGCCGCTGACCCGCACCTCGCCGACCAGCGGGCCGTTGGGTTGGATGCTCCAGGCCTCGGCGGCGGGCTGATCCATGCGGGCCGAGCGTAGCGTCGACCTGAGCGTGGACCGGCCAACCGCCGGGACCCCTGGATATCGCCTAGCGGCGGCGGGGGCGCGCCCAGCGTCGTTCGGACGACGGCGCCCGGACGCGTCGTGGTGCCCGTCTGCGCAGCTCGCTCTGCTTGTCGCGGACCAACAACTGGACCACGTAGTCGTGTTGAAACATGGCAGTTACCTCTCGGAAGGGCGCGCCCGCGAGGGCGGCGCGAATCGTGGAACTTCGGGGCGCGGTCGCCCCGGGTGGCAGCTCGACCGGACGGCCGGGGATCCGGCGGTGCGCCGGGATCAGGTTCCGGGAGGAATCGAACCGAGGGCGCGGCCGAGCAGCATCGTCAGCGAGCCCTGCTCGTGGAAGCTGTCAATCATCGGCACCCCCTTCGGTCGTCTCGACATACGCAAACACTCTGGCGGAGGTTGCCGGGGATGGCGAACGAATTACGCGCAGCGTCAGAGCCCGCGGAGGGCGGCGGCCGTCCGCTCATCGGCCGGGAAGAACGCTTCGATGGCCAGTTCGGCAACCGTGATGTCGTGCGCCGTCCCGAAGGTGGCGATGGTGCTGAAGAACGTCAGCTCGCCGTCGTCGCCGCCTAGGACCAGCGGCACGAACAGACGGGCTGCGGCGTCGGATCCACCCGAATGGCCGGCCGAAACCCCGGGGTACCGGCGCAGCTCGTCACGCAGCGACAGGAGCTCGGGATCGGCCGAGGCGGCGGCCAGGCGGTCGAGCCGCTCGATGAGGTGGGCGCTGTACTCGGGGAGGTTGACGATGCGGGGCGCCAGCCCGTCCGGATGCAGGCACACCCGCAGGGTGTTGGCATGGGGCCCGAGCAGTTCGGGAGCGACGCCGTCGCTGAGGATGGCGACTGCGGTCTCGTTGGCGGACACCAGGTTCCAGTGGCGGTCGACCACGACGGCGGGGAACGGCAGATGGCTGCTGAGGATTTTGTCGAGGGCGTCGCGCACGGGGGCCATCTCCTCGTCGTCGAGCGGTGTCTCGGGGTACGTGGGGGCGAAGCCCGCGGCCATGAGGAGCGTGTTGCGGTCGCGTAGGGGTACGTCGAGGTGCTCGGCCAGGTGGAGGACGAGCTCGCGGCTCGGGCGCGACCGGCCGGTCTCGACGAAGCTCAGGTGCCGGGCCGACACGTCGGCCTCGGAGGCCAGGCCCAGCTGGCTCATCCTCCGTCGATGCCGCCACTGCCGCAGGAGGTCACCGACGGACCGAGATGGGGACAGGACGCTCATGACTCGACGGTAACGGGGGCGGGTCGCAGGCGCCCTTACCTGCCAGGTAATCGCTCCGGGTCGGACGAGTGGCTCAGTCTCGTGGGCGAGACTGCACGCAACATCGAGGAGACACCCCCATGAGCGATGTCAAGACGACCGTCGATGCCTATCTCGAGGGCCTGACCGAGACGGATGTCGCCCACCGGGCCGAACTGATCCGCACCGCCTGGGCAGAGGATGGCCGCTTCGTCGACCCGCTGTTCGACGTACAGGGCCACGCCGCGCTCGACGAGCTGGCGCAGGGTGTGATCGCCCAGTACCCGGGCCACACGTTCCGCCGGACCAGCGGTGTCGACGTCCACCACAACCTGGCGCGCTACACGTTCGAGTTCGTGGCGCCCGACGGCACGATCGTGATCACGGGAACCGATGTCGGCGAGCTTGCCGAAGACGGCCGGCTGCAGGCGATCACCGGCTTCTTCGGTGACGTCCCCGCCGACGAGGCCGCGTGAGACCGACGATGCGCAGCGTGGCCCCCTGAGCGGCGGCGTGGCCGCATGCGCAAGCCGGAGGCGACCCTCGGTACGGCGGCGTTCTTCGTCGTCGCGCCGGGGGTCGTCGCAGGTGGGGTGCCATGGTTGCTGACGCACTGGCGATCCGCTGGCTCGGTGTGGGCACCGCTGCGTGGCCTCGGCGTGGCCCTGGTCGTGGCGGGAGCGACTGTCCTCGTGGTCGCCTTCGTCCGGTTCGTGACCGAAGGGGCCGGCACGCCCGCGCCGATCGCGCCGACGGAGACCCTGGTCGTCGGCGGCCTGTACCGCCACGTTCGCAATCCGATGTACCTGGCGGTCGTCGCGGTCATCGTCGGCGAAGCGTTGATGCTGGGGCGGCCGGTCCTGCTGGCCTATGCAGCCGCGGTCTGGGCCGTGGTCGCTGCGTTCGTGCACTGGTACGAGGAGCCAACCCTGGCCCGCACCTTCGGTGCCACCTACGAGGAGTACCGCGGGGCGGTCCCGGCGTGGCGTCCACGCCTGCGCGCCTGGCGCACCGGCCGGTAAGTGGGACATCGCCTGCGCCGGGACTCGCAACCGGAGGGAACGGGTCCTGCCCGCGCTGAGCCGCTTGGGGGCTAGTCGGCGCGTTGGGCGCGGATCTCGTGATCGGCGCTGGTGAGGCATCGCCCTGTGTCGAGGTCGAACTGCCAGCCGTGCATCTGGCAGGTGAGCACGTTGCCGTCGATGACCGCGAACCGACTCAGGTCAGCCTTCAGGTGGGGGCAACGGCGCTGCACGACCCACCCATCCAGCGGGACGTCGTCGGCGTCGGGTGCCTGTTCGGCGTACCAGCCTTCCGCGTACTGCATCCGCTCGGCGGACAGGCACTTCAAGAAGACGAACAGAGCCTCGTTGTACGGCCCGTGGCGCCTTGTCGAACACCGACAGGACAGGAGCAACGAATTGACCCAGTCGACCTCACCCGTATACAGGCTGTCTCTTATACACATCTCCGAGCCCACGAGAC
>JBKPHE010000080.1:0-23097 GCA_046744485.1 Actinomycetota bacterium
GTACACGTCGTCGGCAGCGTCAGATGTGTATAAGAGACAGGGGCGGCAGCCCGGACCGGGCTCGACGACTTCGGGTCGCTTCACGTCGTGGAGCCCCTCGAGCACTGGACCGCCGATCTGGACGGCCCACTCCTCTCGGAGGGCGGACGGGCGTTCCTGGAGCGGCTCGCGGTCAGGAACCTGTGCACGCGCCTGAAGGTCACCAAGGCGCTCGCCGATCATCCCGAGATTCTCGAGGTGCCGCTTCCGCAGATCGTGCTCATCGTGGGGTTCGCCCGATCGGGTACGACGCTGCTGCACAACCTCATGTCATGCCATCCCGGCACTCGAGCGCTGCTGCGGTGGGAGCTGATGCGGCCGCTTCCCCCACCGGAGGCGGCCACCTGGGCCACCGATGCGCGTGTTGCGGCGGTGCAGGCCTCGATCGAGCCGCTCCGAGGAGGCGCGCTCGAACGGATGCACTGGATCAACGCCGACGAGCCCGAGGAGTGCCCCTGGGGGTTCTATGACTGCACCGGTCTGTTGGGACGGGGCTGTGTCGGGGTGATGCCCCAGTGGCGTGACAATGTCGTGCAGCGCACGTTGCGTTCGACCTTCGACGAGTACCGCCGCCTGATCCAGCTCCTGTTGTGGAAGAACCCCCCGCCCGCCGGCACCGTGCTCGTGCTGAAGAGTCCCACCACGACCCCCAACCTCCACGCGTTCGCGGAGGCCTTTCCCGAGGCGAAATATGTGTTCACACATCGCGATCCCTACCGCGTGGTCGTGTCATCGGCTGCGATCATGGACGCGATCTGCACCCCCTTCTGCGTGGAGGGGGCACGACCCTTCGCCGACGACGGCAACCACGACCGTCAGACGCTCCCGCTCCTCACCAGCGCCGCCACCGCATTGGAGCGCTTCTCGGCCGCGCACGCCGAGCGCATCGTGCACGTGCACTACCGCGATCTGCTCGCCGATCCCGTCGCCGCCACCGACGCCGCCTTCGAGGGGTTGGCGCTCCCGATACCGGCCGGCGCCCCCGAACGCATCGAGGCGTTCCTCCACCGCCAGCGGCACGGTCACCGGGTGGCGCCACCCAGCTCCTACGACGATTACGGCTACAGGTTTGACGACGTGTGGGCCGAGCCGGCCTTGGCGTCGTACTGCTCGACCTTCGACGTTCGGCCAGAACCCAAGCGGCTGGTAGAGCCAGCCGTGGGGACCGAACGTCGACCCCGCGCACCCGCGGGCGCGTGAGAGACAAGCGTGAGAGGCAAGGAGATCGCCATGGGCGGGAAGCGTGTGCCCTATGTCTTGGGCGCCGACGAAAACATGCTCGACACCGACCCGCGGGTGGCACAGGCGCTGATGGACCGTTTGCGGGCCCAAGGCCACGAGGTCGTCACCGACGACGCCGGCATGGTCGTGTGGTTCTTGACCACCGACGACGCCGAGCACCTGCTCACCGCCCCCGAGCTCAGTGCCGGGGTGGCGATGGCGATGCTGCACCTGTCCGGGGTGTACGACGGACCGCTCTACGAGCTGTGGTCGGACCTGATGTTCGGCAAGGACGGCGACGACCACAAGCGCATCCGCCAGAGCGTCGCCCGGAGGTTCACCCCCAAAGCGGTGGGTCGGCTGCGTCCCACCGTCGAGCGGATCTCCGCCGAGCTGCTGTCGTCGTGGCCCCGAGGCTCGATCGTCGACGTCTGGGAGAGCTTCGCGGTCCCGCTGCCCGCCCGCAGCGCATGTGCGCTGGTCGGCATCCCCGATGACGACGCGAGCCGCGTCGCCGAGTGGGCACTCCAGCTCGTACGGGCCTTCGGGCTGCTCGACCCCGACGCCGTGGACTCGATCAACTCAGCGGCCGCCGAGCTGGTGTCGTACCTCGACGAGCTGATCACCTCCGGGCTGGCTCCCGACGGCAGCATCCTCCACGCGCTGACAACCGACGACAGCCACGGCCTCACCGCCGGCGAGCTGCGGGGCCTTGCCGGAAACCTCGTCTTCGGAGGCCTCGACGCCACGGCCAAGGCGATCACCACCGGTGTGGCCCACCTGCTCGAAACCCCACACGCCTGGACAGCACTCACCGCCGACGCGGCCGGCGCCGCGCCCGGCGCCGTCGCCGAAGTGCTGCGCTTCTACCCTCCCGTCGCCGGCACCGTGCGCCTCCCCGTCAAACCGGCGACATGTCGAGGCACCAACCTCGACGCCGGCCAAGTCGTTGGTGTCAGCTTCGACGCCGTCTGCAAAGACCCACACCACGTCGACCGCCCCAACGAGCTCGACATCACCCGCACGCCCGCCAAGCAGTACGCCTTCGGCGCCGGCCCCCACTACTGCCTCGGAGCGAACCTCGCGAAACTCGTCCTCGAGACCGCGTTCCGCGACCTCGCCAGCCGATACCCGACGCTTCGCCTCGCCCAAGATCCCGCCACCGCGCCATGGACCCAAGACCCCTTCCGCGGCATCGTCGAACTCCCCGTCCACGTCCCAGAGTCATAGAACCGCCGATCCGGCACGTCATTTCCGTCGGCTGTCGCTGGACGCTTACCTTCGGGACGTTCGCCCCGGGACCCTCAGCCTCAGACCTCGGCACTTGACGCACTCGCCCACCGAGTCGCGGACAGTGACCCAGCCGACAGCATCCACACACCGATGTCCTCCGAGGTCACGGGATCCCCAACCCCGACACGATCACGCAGTGGTTCGAGCGGACGGTGCGACGCTCCGGCCCGCCCCGCATCCGGCTGCACGATCTGCGCCACACCCACGCCACCCAGCTGCTGGCCGCCGGCGTCAACGTCAAGATCGTCTCGGAGCGGCTGGGGCACGCGAGCACCAGCTTCGCGCTCGATGTCTACGGACACGTGATGCCGGGCCGGCAGGCCGACGCCGTAGCAGCGGCCGCGGCGCCCGTCGACGAGCGGCTACCAAACGGCTACCAACGAGCCTTCCTGAGCGCCCAGCGTGACACATCGTGACAGCAAGTTTGCCCCGCTCAGGGTAGGTGGGCCCGGTGGGGATCGAACCCACGACCTACCGATTATGAGTCGGCTGCTCTGACCACTGAGCTACAGGCCCAGCCGGTGAAGCTCCGGGGGTGGGACTCGAACCCACAACCATCTCCTTAACAGGGAGCCGCACTGCCAATTGTGCTACCCCGGACTGCGAACGTCGCAGCTTAACAGGGCATGTACCAGTCCCATGATTGCCCGATGCGTCTTCGAGCACGAATAGCAGATGCTTGGGCACCCCATCGGATGCTTGGCGCGCCTGATGGAAGAGTCTGGGACGGCGCGGTAGGGCTTGAGGAACTGCTCGGGCGGGATGCCCGTCACCCCGGACCAGAAGCCGATGGCGCGATCGATGTCGAGGCCGGCATGCAGATAGAGACGCAGGAGCAGGCGAGACTCGTCGACGGCGAACAACCGGCGGAGGAAGCGCAGGTACAACGCCACCATGCGTGGATCTCTGTTGGCGAACGGCACACTGCCATCGGTTTTCGCTCCCTCGCCGGCGTACAGCGCCGTGCCCGCAATCAGCAGATCACGATCGGTCAGATCACCGATGCGACCTACACCCTCGGCGAGCAACCCGTCGATCTCGGCCTTTTCCGCTGTTGCAGCCGGTTGGGCCCAGGCTGACGCGCGCCCCGCCGTCGGTTGGCGCCTGCCCGCCCCGGCCGCGTCGCCTCGTCGAACTCGACGTCGTGGACCCAGACGCTCACGCTGCTCCTGGAGACGCCGAGCTCGGCGACGATCTCGTTGATCGTCCACGCCCGTGCCCGCAGCTCGCGGGCTCGCTCCCTTCCGCCAGCTTGCCCCGATACCCCACCACCCCATCATCCGCTGGGGGGTGTGACAAGGACGGCCGCTACTCGCCCTCGAGGTAGTCGCGGAGCTTCTGCGAGCGGTGCGGGTGGCGCAGCTTGGCCAGTGTCTTCGACTCGATCTGGCGGATGCGCTCGCGGGTGACGCCGAACTGCTTGCCCACCTCTTCGAGGGTGCGGGCCTGCTCGTCGTCGAGGCCGAAGCGCATCACCACGACCTCCTTCTCCCGCTCGTTGAGCTCGTCGAGGACCTCCTTGACCGCCTCCTGCAGCATCTGCCGGGTGGCGGCGTCGAGGGGCTCCTCGGCACCGTCGTCCTTGATGAAGTCGGCCAGGTAGGAGTCGTCCTCCTCGCCCACCGGCGCGTCGAGCGACAGCAGGTCGAGCGAGATCCGCTGGATCTCCCGCACCCGGTCGGCGGTCATGCCCACGGCGTCCGCCAGCTCGTCGACCGTGGGCTCGCGCTCGAGCTCCTGGACCATCTGGCGCTGCATCCGGTGCACCCGGTTGATCGACTCCACCATGTGGACCGGAATGCGGATGGTGCGGGCCTGGTCTGCGATCGAGCGGGTGATTGCCTGGCGGATCCACCAGGTGGCGTACGTCGAGAACTTGAAGCCCTTCGTGTAGTCGAACTTCTCGACCGCCCGCATGAGCCCCATGTTCCCCTCCTGGATGAGGTCGAGGAACTGCATGCCGCGGCCCACGTAGCGCTTGGCGATCGACACGACCAGCCGCAGGTTGGCCTGGATCAGCGCGCTCTTGGCCTCGTCCCCGTCGTCGGCGAGGCGCTGCAGGTCGCGGGACTGGTCGGCGGGAAGCTCCCCCAGCGCCCCCACTGCGTCGAGGTCTGCCAAGCGCTCGGACGCCTCGGCGCCGCTCTCGATGCGACGCGCCAGCTCCACCTCCTCGACGGCGGTGAGCAACGGGACCCGGCCGATCTCCCGCAGGTACATGCGCACCGGATCGGACGTTCCCACACCCCGCTCCAGCCCCCGATCGGCTGACATTCGGCTACGACGGCGCAGCGTGGCCGACAGCCGCCGGGCGCGCGAGGCACTGGCGGTGGTGTGCTCGGCGTTGAGCACGACGAGGTTGGGCGTCGCCCGCTCGCCGAGGACCAACTCCGCCCCCGGCAGGTCGGTCTCCTCGGACAAGGCACCGCGCAGGTCGTCGAGGTCACCGAACACGTCATCGATCTCGATGCCCGCCTCCCGGCAGCGGCGCAGGATCTCCTCGACCACCTCGGGGGTCAGCTCGACGTTGGGGAGGGCACGGACGACATCGTGCTGCGTCAACCGGCCTCGGATGCCGGCCCGCCGGAGCAGCTTGGTGAGCTGGTCGTCCACCCAGCCGTTCCAGGTGTCGAGCGTCGATGGCGTATCGGTCATCCCCCGTCTCCAACCCGTTGGCCCAGCCAGGCTAGCAACCGATCTGCCGAGTCGGCCGCGGCGGCCGGATCGCGCAGGTCGTCGATCGCGCGGTTGAGGAACGCCAGCTCGGAGAGGGCCTGAGCGGGATCGCCGGTGGTTGCGCCCACCAAACGCAACGTGCCGATCCGGCGGCGGGCAACCTCCGTGAGCAGTCGACGGACGGCATCGAACGGCTCGGACGTCGGCTCCTCGACCAGCAAACGCGCCAGTAGACCGGCCACCGGGGGCGGAGCGGTCGCCAGGGCCGCGGCATGGGTATCGGACTGGAGCAGGGCCTCGTAGACCCCGGCCTGGATGGGGTCGTCGAAGAGGTCGCCGGAGAGCCAGCGAGAGACTGCCTCCGGATTGTGGATGGCGTGGCGCAGCACCTCGGCCGCCGGTCCCTCCTGTTCGGACTGGCGCCCGCCGTTCCGGACCGGCTGCCGAGCGTCGCGCGACCGGTGGCGTGCTTCGGGGGCGGCGCCAGCGGAGCCGGGGTCGCCGCGCCGCGGTTCCGGGGGCTCGTTGGGAGTGGCCCGACCGCTGACCCGTGCCCCTGCATGAGCCCGGGCGGTTCCAGCCGCCGGCCGCGCCCGCGAGCGCAGGCGTTCGAGCTGGGCTCGTAGCCGGTCCGGCTCGATCCGGCATCGGGACGCGACGTCCATCACGTACTGGTCGCGCACGAGATCGGCCGGATGCTCGGCGATGGCGGCCAGCGCCCGCTCCGCCGCCCGGGCCCGTCCCTCGTTGCTGGAGAGGTCGGCGGCGGCGAACACCCGGTCGAGGCGGAAGCGTAGGAACGGCGTCGCCTTGTCCACCGCGGCGACGAGCCGGTCGGGGTCGGACCGGGCCACGTCGGCGGGATCCTGGCCCGCCGGCAGGTCGGCCACCGCCACCTCGAGGTCGTGCTGGCGTTCCCATTGGTAGAAGCGCTCGGCGGCCGCTTGACCGGCGGCGTCGGCGTCGAACGCCAGCACCAACCGACGGGCGGCGAAGCGGTGGAGCAGCGCCACGTGATCGTCGGTGAGCGCGGTGCCGCACGTGGCGACGGCCAGCGGTACGCCCGCCCGGTGGAACCCGATCACGTCGGTGTAGCCCTCGCAGATGACGGCGGTGCCGTCGCGGACGATGGCGGACTTGGCCCGGTCCAGCCCGTAGAGCACCCGGCTCTTGCTGTAGAGCGGGGTCTCGGTGGTGTTCTTGTACTTGCCCTGGTTCCCGGGACCCTCGGTCCCCGGCAGGATGCGTCCACCGAAGCTCACCGGGTGCCCCTCGGCGTCGTGGATGGGGAACAGCACCCGGGCACGGAAGTGGTCCTGCAGGCGCCCCCGCTGGTTGACGCGGCCCAGACCGGTGTCCCGGGCGTCCTGCTCGTCGAGCCGCAGGGCCCGGCACAGCGCGTCCCAGGCGTCGGGAGCCCAGCCGAGCTGGTACTCCCGCACGACGTCGCCGTCGAGCCCTCGCTTGCGCAGGTAGCGCCGAGCCGCGCCGGCGTCGGGGGCCGACAGCAGGCGCTCGTGGTACCAGGCCACGGCCCTGCCCATGATCTCGACGAGCCGGGCCCGGCGCTTGCGGCCCTCGCCCTCGTTACGGTCGGAGTAGCGCAGGGTGATGCCTGCCTTGGTCGCCAGCCACTCGACCGCGTCGGGGAAGCCGAGATGCTGGACCTCACGCACGAAGGTGATGACGTCGCCCGAGGCCCGGCAGCCGAAGCAGTACCACACGCCCTCGTTGGCGTTGACGGAGAACGACGGCGTCTTCTCGCTGTGGAACGGGCACAAGCCCTTCCAGCGCTGCCCCTCGCGGCGCAGCTGCACGTACTCGCTGATCACCCCGACGATGTCGGACGCGGCCCTTACCGCAGCCACGTCCTCATCGAGGATGCCCATCAGGGCGAGACTACCGGCAGTCGCCCGCCGGCCTGCGGGGCTAGTGGGCGCGGCGCCGCCCGCCACCCCTGAGCGGGGCCGCCGTGTCCCGTGCCGCCGCCTTGATTTCGTTCTTCGCCGCCTTGGCATCCGCAGCCGCTCGCCGCGCCTGTGCCTTCATGTCGGCCTTGACCCGGTCGACCTCGCGCCTGAGGTGCCGCAGCTCGTCGCGATGCTGCTCGAGCAGGGCGCGCCAGTCGCTTCCGGAGCTCCGGCCTTCGCCCCGGGCCCGGTACTCGCGGGTCCGCTGCTGGGCGAGCCGCCGCATCCCGGCACGGACCTCGACGTCGTCGAGCAGCTGCTCGTCGAAGGCCGCCTGGGCCTCGGTCATCTTGCGGAGGAGCTTGGCCAGCGCCGCCTGCTCCGTGGCCGTGAGCGCGAGGAACCCGGCCCTCGGCGCGTAGACGGCATCGAGCGCCCGCTCCCGGGTGGCCACGCCCTCGGGCGTCAGCTCGACGGTCTTGATGCGGCGGTCGTAGTCGGCGACCCGGCGTTCCACGAGCCCACGGCGCTCGAGGCCGTCGACCATGACGGTCACGAACGACGCGTCGCAGTTCCACATGTCCGCGAGGCTGCGCATCGACAGGTCGCTCCCCGGCTCGAGCTCGAGCAGCCCCTTCAGCATGGGAAGCGTCAATCCCATCTCGTCGGCCGTGCCGTGGAACCGCTGCTGGTTCTCGGCGGAGAAGAACAGTTCCGCGAGCGCCTGCGTCACTTCCTTGCCAACAGCGGCGTCCGCGGTCTCGTCCACGGCGCTGATGGTACCGGCTGCAACTACTGTTTGCCTACGCTCAACCTTTGTCTACGAAAGATCGTTGACTCAGATCAATGATTCGTGTCACGATCTTTTCATGTTCCCCCAAGCCGCCATCCGGGCCGAAGCCCTGACCAAGAGCTTCGGAGCGGTCCATGCCCTCTCCGGGATCGATCTGCACGTCCCCACCGGCACGGTGTACGGGCTGCTCGGGCCCAACGGCGCCGGCAAGACCACCGCCGTTCGCATCCTCACCACCATCCTTCACGCCGACGCCGGCCGGGCCGAAGTCCTGGGGCTCGACGTCACCCGACACCCCCAGGCGGTGCGCGAGAGCATCGGCCTCGCCGGGCAGTACGCCGCCGTGGACGAGAACCTCACCGGCCGCGAGAACCTGCGGCTGGTGGGCCGCCTGACGCATCTGCCCCGTGGCCAGGTGATCCCGCGCGCCGACGAGCTGCTCGAGCGCTTCGGCCTCGCCGATGCCGCGCAGCGACCGGTGCGCACCTACTCCGGTGGGATGCGTCGCCGGCTCGACCTCGCAGCGGCCCTCGTCCACCGTCCCCTGGTCCTGTTCCTCGACGAACCCACCACCGGCCTCGACCCGGCAAGCCGCAGTGACCTGTGGCGCGTGATCGAGGAGCTGGTCGCGGAGGGTGCCACGCTGCTGCTCACCACCCAGTACCTCGAGGAAGCCGACCGCCTTGCCGACCGCATCGCCGTCGTCGACCGCGGCCACGTCATCGCCGAGGGCACCCCCGCCCAGCTCAAGGCGGGTCTCGGCGGGACCGTGATCGAGATCACCCTCGAGGATCCCGCCGCCGGCGTGCGCGCCGCGACCCTGCTCGAACCGTTCGCCACCGCCAACGCCGGCTCGGCCGCGGGCGATGGCGCCGTCCGCCTCGACGGCAGCTCCCTCGACGTCACCGTCGACGACGGGGCCCGGACGGTCGTCGAGGTGCTCCGCGCGCTCGACGGTGCGGGCATCGCCCCCGCCGGCCTCGCCGTGCGCGAGCCCAGCCTCGACGATGTGTTCCTGTCGCTCACCGGTCACCGTGCCGACGGCGAGTCATCCGACGACGCGAATCCCGCCGGTCAAGACACCGGCCGACTGGCCCGAGGTGCCGCATGACCTCCACGACGCTCACCCCGACCACCCCCACCAGGGCCCCCTCACCGGCTTCGGCGAGGGCGCCGCGCTGCCCCCGCCGCAACGCCGTCGCCGATGCCGTGACCATGACCTGGCGGAACCTCCTCACCTACGTGCGGTTGCCGCAGCTCCTGGTGTTCTCGACGATCCAGCCGATCATGCTGGTGCTGCTCTTCCGCTACGTGTTCGGCAATTCGATCAACCTGTCCGACCCGTCGATCGACTACGTCGACTACCTGATGCCCGGCGTGTTCGTCCAGGCCACCGTGTTCGGTGCGCTGGGCACCGGCGTCGGCCTGGCCGAGGACCTGCACAAGGGCCTGGTGGAGCGGTTCCGGTCGTTGCCCATGGCCCGGTCGGCGGTGCTGGGCGGTCGGACGATTGCCGATGCCACCCGCAACGCCTTCGTGCTGGTGCTGATGACCGCGGTCGGCGTGCTCGTGGGCTTCCGCATCCACGGCGGCATCCTCGCCTACCTCGCAGCCCTCGCGCTGGTGCTGCTCTTCACCTACGCGCTGTCCTGGATGGCGGCCACCATCGGCCTCGGGGCCTCCAACGGGGAGGCCGCCCAGGCGGCCATGTTCCCCCTGGTGTTCCCGCTGGTGTTTGCCTCGTCGGCCTTCGTGGATACGTCGTTCATGCCCGGGTGGTTGCAGGCCTTCGCCAACCACCAGCCGGTGACCGTGACCGTCGATGCCGCTCGCAACCTGGTGCTCGACCAGGCCATCGGCTGGTCCGTGGTCGGGTCGATCGCCTGGTCGCTCGGACTCATCGCCGTGTTCGGCCCCTTGGCCGTGCGTCGCTATCGCCGGGCTTCCTGATGAGGCACCAGCTCCCCGAGGGACGGACGCGGTGGCGCGGCGGCGACCGTGACCGTCCCTCGCTGGGATCTCCCCAGATCCGATGACCGGCCGACTGCCGCCTTCCCCCGGGCGGCCGTCGGCGCGCAGGGACACGGCGGGATCGCCGGCGCGAGGCTGGTGCGCGTGAACGACGGGGGCGGAACGACGGCGGGTGGACGGATCCCGGCCCTGGCCCCGCGCCCGGTGGCGTCATCGGTCGAGGACTTGATCGACGGAGCGAGCGCACGCCAGCCGTTCCGCACGAGCGACGCCAAGTCGGGCTCGTCGTTCGAGCGGGTCGAGATCAAGGGCGAGCGCTATGTGCTCAAGGTGATGCATGTCGACCACGACTGGCTCGCCCGCTCGCTGGGCGACGTCACCTGCCGACCGATGCGTGCCTGGGCCGCTGGGTTGCTCGATGCTCTCCCTCCCACGATCGATCACACGGTGGTCGGCGCCGCCGCCGGTTTGGGCCGGAATCGTTGGGGAGCGGCGTTGCTCATGCACGACATCGGTGACCGGCTCGTGCCTGCCGGCGATCGGGCGGTCCCCCTGGATCAGCATGCCGGCTTCCTGGACCACTTGGCCGAGCTGTCCGCCCGCTTCTGGGGCTGGACCGACACGGTCGGCCTCACGCCACCAAGCCTGCGGTGGGCGTTCTTCGGCGACGCCATGCTCGACGTCGAACGGAGGCGCGGCTGGCCCGACGAGGTCCCCCGAATCGCCGCCGCGGGTTGGAAGGCCTTCGCCGAACGGGCACCCGACGACGTCAACCGGTTGGTGACGGAGCTGCGCCGGGCGCCATGGACCATCAGCGAGGCCATCGCCGCAACCCCCACGACCTTCCTCCACGGTGACTGGAAGATGGGCAACCTCGGAAGCCACGCCGACGGTCGCACCATCCTGATCGACTGCGCCTACCCGGGCGAGGGGCCCGCATGTCACGAGCTCGGCTGGTACCTGGCGATCAATCGGGCGCGGCTCCCGGAATCCAAGGAAGCCGCCATAGAACGCTTCCGCTTGTCGCTCGACCGTCACGGCGTGGTCACCTCAGATTGGTGGGAGCGGCAGCTGGACCTCTGCCTCCTCGGCACGCTGGTCCAGTTCGGCTGGGAGAAGGCGCTCGGCGACTCGGACGAACTGGCGTGGTGGTCGGATCGTGCTCGAGCGGGGGCGAGGTGGCTCTGACCGGTCGGCCCTCGGATCGGTCGGGCCAGAGGACGAGCCGGTCAGCAGCGTCAGCTCGGAGCGGGGGGCTTTCGGGTCGCCTCCGCCGGGGTGTCAGTCCCGGCGCCAGGCCGCTCCGCACCGTTGCCGTCGGTGCCGCGGGCCTCACCTGACCCGGGCCCAACCGCGTGGGCGTACGCCGCCTGCTCGAGGGCCTCCTTGCGCATCGACAACCAGATCGCGACCGTCAGCACCAGTGCGATGACGCCGAGGCTGATGAAGGTGTCGATGTGGTACCACTCGGCGATGATCATCTTGAAGCCGACGAAGGCGAGGATGACCGCCAAGCCCTGCTGCAGGTAGCGGAACCGGTCGCGCAGGTCGGCCAACAGGAAATAGAGCGCTCGCAGCCCGAGGATGGCGAAGGCGTTCGAGCTGAAGACGATGAACTGCTCGCGGCTGACCGCCAAGATGGCGGGGATGGAGTCGACGGCGAACACCACGTCGCTCGTCTCGATGACGATCAGCACGGCCAGCAGGGGTGTGGCCAGCAGCTTGCGGCCGTGCTTCACGAACAGGTGCTGGCCGTTGTACTCGGTCGTCGACGGTATGACGCGCCGCACCAATCGGAGGACCGGGTTCTGCTCGGGGTGGACCTCCTCCTCCTCGCCGTGCCGCAGCATCCGGAACGCGGTGACCAGCAGGAACGCGCCGAACACGAACAGCAACCACTCGAACTGCTCGAGCAGCGCGACCCCGGCGAAGATGAAGGCGAACCGCAGCACGAGCGCGCCGAAGACGCCCCAGAACAGCACCCGGAACTGGAACTCCCGGGGCACCGCGAAGTAGCTCATGATGAGCGCCCACACGAACACGTTGTCGACGCTCAGGCTCTTTTCGATCAGGTAGCCGGAGATGTACTCGCCGGCCGCCTGGCCGCCGTGCCAGGCGAACACGGCGCCCGTGAAGGCGACGCCGATGCTGATCCACACCGCCGACTCGATGGCCGCCTCCTTGGTGGTCGGCGCGTGCGGTGTCCGGTGGACCAGCAGCAGGTCGACGATGAGCAGGATCGAGATCAGCGCCAGGAAGGCGAACCAGATCCAGATGGGGACGTCGAAGCTGGCGAAGTTCTCTCGGCTACCCGATGACTCGGAAGCCAGGAGGGCGAGGGGCACGGCGGTCTCCGGCTGGGTTGGCGGACTTCCAGCCGAAGGTCTCGCCCGCCACAGGGGCCGTGGTCACCGGGCACGAGGCCGTCCTGACGATGACGCACGTCGAGGGCTACTCCCCTTCGGTACCCGGCAGCCTACCGGCAGTCGCGCCGGTGCTCGGAACGCCGCTGATCAACGCGTGTCGGACCCTCCCGCACCCGCGATCGCCTGGGCGGCAGCCAGCCGGGCCACGGGCACCCGGAAGGGCGAGCACGACACGTAGTCGAGCCCGACGCGCTGGAAGAAGGCGATCGACGTCGGATCGCCGCCGTGCTCGCCGCACACCCCCAGCTTGATCTTGGGGTTGGTCGACCGACCCCGTTCGACGGCGGTGTTCACCAGGTCTCCGACACCGTCCTCGTCGATGGACTCGAACGGGTTGCCACGCAACAACCCTCGGGCCAGGTAGGCGGGCATCATCCGGGCCTCGACGTCGTCGCGGCTGAACCCGAAGGTCATCTGGGTGAGGTCGTTGGTGCCGAAGCTGAAGAAGTCGGCCACCTCGGCGATCTCGTCCGCGCAGAGGGCGGCGCGCGGCGTCTCGATCATCGTCCCGATGCTGACGTCGAGGTGGCGCCGGGAGCCCTTGAGCGCCTGGGCGATGGCGTCGGTGACCCAGGTATGGGCCTCCTCCATCTCCTCCCGGGACACGGTGAGCGGGATCATGATCTCCACCACCGGCTTGCCTCCGGCCTTGGCCCGGTCGAGCGCCGCCTCCACCAGGGCCCGCACCTGCATTGCGTAGAGGCCGGGCTTGACCACCCCGAGCCGCACGCCGCGGGTCCCGAGCATGGGGTTCTGCTCCCGCCATGACTCGGCGGCGGCCAGCAGCTTCTTCTCCTCGTCGGACAGGCCGTCGACCGCCTCACGGATTCGCAGCTCCTCGACGCTGGGCAGGAACTCGTGCAGCGGCGGGTCCAGCAGCCGAACCGTCACAGGCAGGCCGTCCATCGCCTCGAGGATCTCCACGAAGTCGGAGCGCTGTGCCGCCCGCAGCTTCTCGAGCGCCGCCGCCTCGCCATCGGGCGTGTCGGCCAGGATCATCTCCCGGACGATCGGCAAGCGGTCGTCGCCCAGGAACATGTGCTCGGTGCGACACAGGCCGATCCCCTCGGCGCCGCGGGCGCGCGCGTTGGCGGCGTCGGCGCCAGTGTCGGCATTGGCGCGCACGTTGAGGCGGGCGCGGGCGGGATTGCGGCCCCGGCGGACGGTGTCGGCCCAACCGAGGATGACCTCGAGCTCGGGCGGTGCCTCGCTGGCCGACAGCCCAACCTCCCCGAGCACCACCTTTCCGGTGGTGCCATCGAGCGAGATGACGTCGCCCTCTGACACGGTGGTGTCGCCCACGGTGAAAGACGCGCCCTTGATACGCAGGGCGTCGGCACCGACCACCGCCGGGATGCCCCAGCCGCGGGCAACGACGGCGGCGTGGCTCACCAAGCCGCCCCGGGCGGTGAGGATGCCCTGGGAGGCCTGCATGCCGTGCACGTCCTCGGGTGAGGTCTCGTTGCGGACCAGGATCACCTTCTCGCCCCCCGCCGCCGCCTCGGCGGCCGCGTCGGCGGTGAAGTAGGCCTTGCCGACGGCCGCACCCGGCGATGCCGCCAGGCCGGACGCGATCACCTGCACGTCGGCCGATGCGAACTGGGGATGGAGCACCTGCTCGACGTGGTCCTCGTTGATGCGCAGCAGCGCCTCGTCGCGCGAGATCGACCACCCCCGCCTGCGCCCCTGCTTGGTCATGTCGACCGCCATGCGTAGCGCAGCACGGCCGGTGCGCTTGCCGACCCGGGTCTGCAACATCCAGAGCTTGCCCCGCTCGATGGTGAACTCGGTGTCGCACATGTCGCGGTAGTGCGCCTCGAGCCGGGCGAAGATGTCGAGCAGCTCGTCCTTGACGCCGGGGAAGTGCTTGCCGAGGTCGTCGAGGTCGAGCGTGTTGCGGATGCCGGCCACCACGTCCTCGCCCTGGGCGTTGACGAGGAAGTCGCCGTACGGCTTGTCCTCGCCGGTGGCGGCGTTGCGGGTGAAACCGACCCCGGTGCCCGACTCGTCGTCGCGGTTGCCGAACACCATCGCCTGGACGTTGACGGCGGTGCCGAGGTCGTGCGGGATCTTCTCGCGGTCGCGGTAGGCGCGGGCTCGGGGGCTGTCCCAGGAGTTGAACACCGCCTCGATGGCGCCGTGGAGCTGGCGTTGCGGGTCCTGCGGAAACGCCCGGCGCGTCTCCTCCTTCACGATGCGCTTGAAGGTGGTGCACAGCTCCTTGAGAGCACCGGCCTCGAGGTCGGCGTCGCTGCTGACGCCGGCGTCGTCCTTGGCCGCCTCCAGCTCGTCGTCGAAGCGGGCGGCATCGAGGTCGAGAACGATCCGCGCGTACATGGCGATGAAACGGCGGTACGAGTCGTACGCGAAGCGCTCGTCGGTAACCTCCGCCAGGCCCTTCACGCTGCGGTCGTTGAGGCCGAGATTGAGGACGGTGTCCATCATCCCCGGCATCGAGAACTTCGCCCCCGAGCGCACGCTCACCAACAGCGGGTCGGACGGGTCGCCCAGGCGTCGCTTCATCTGCCGCTCGAGGTTGTGGACGTGGCGGGCCACCTCGTCGTTGAGCCCTTTCGGCCACCCCGACCGCATGTAGTCGCGGCAGGCGTCGGTGGTGATGGTGAAGCCCGGGGGAACTGGCAGGCGCAGGACCGAGGTCATCTCGGCGAGGTTGGCGCCTTTGCCCCCGAGGAGGTCCTTCATGTCCATGGGCGGGCGCTTGTGGCGGTGGTCGAAGGCGTAGACGTACGGCACGGCGGTTCCTGTTCCTGTGCTTCTTGCTTTCCGAATGCGGTCCGTTGCGGAGCCTACTGAGCAATACTTCGACCCGTGACCGCTCTAGCGTGCGGAATTCGCAGGGCGGCGCCCATCGCGCTGGCGATGGGTCTCGTCGGGGTCGCATGCGGCTCGGATGACAGCTCCGGTGTGAACGGTGCCACCGGAGACCGCGACGGCGTTCCGACCGCGGGGACCACGACCGAGTCGTCGCCGTTCATCGTCGAGGAACCGCCGGAGGGGTACCAACTTGTCCTCGCGGGGCGGGGCGACATGAGGCAGACGTGGTCGTCGGACAGCTTCGGCGACGACGAACCGGTCACGGTGTTGGCTCCGCCCGGGGCCGACGTCACCGACCCCGCGGCTCCGGGCGTCGTGGCGGTCTCGCTCACCGGCTACGCCGGGTTCGAGGGTGGCCTGGAGCAAGCGGTTTCCGGGTACCCCGGTGCGAAGTCCGAAGAGTTCGAGATCGATGGACAGCGCGCGCTCTACACGCCACCCGGCGCCTCACCCGCCTGGCCGCACGGTGCCGACCTGGTGGTCGCGGTCGGCGAGGACCTCGCAGTGCGGGTCGGGTCTGCCGACGGTTCACGGGAGCGGCTGGCCGATGTTGCGCGACGGGTTCGGCCGCGAGGGGATCACCTGCTCGCACCCGAGGTGCCGGTTCCTCCGCAGGGCCTTGGGGTGGTCGGCTGGGCAGATGCCGACGTCGCAGTGACCCTCCAGGCGGGTGTTCTGCCGAGCAGCAACACAGTGCCGGCCGGCGCGCGGGCTCATGCCGCCGTGTGGGCGCGCCTCGACCCTTCCGGGGCCTGGACGACCACGTCGCCGACGATCGTGGTGAGCACACTGCCGGGGACCAGTGCGTCGTTCGACGCGCTTCCGGCGGCCGTCCGGGCCCTGCGGTACGCGACTCCGACGATGTCCGACGTGGCGGTTGCCGATCGCCCGGCCGTGCTGCTCGAGCTCGCAGAGGACGAGCTCGTCCGGCGACGCGCCCTTGTCACGTCGACGGCGGATGGCGACGCGCTGCTGGTCGCGGCATCGGGCGGCGAACTTCCCGACACCGAAACGCTGGTCGAGGTGGCCGCCTCCGTTCAGCGCACCACCACCGAGGCGTGGGACGCCTTCGTCGTCGAGGCCCGCGGTGGTCCCGGGTTGCGCCCCGATCCCGGAGCCGTCGAGCTCGAACGGGGCGAGGCCGAGGGCTTCGACTGGCTGTTCCAGGCACGGATCGACGACGGGTCGATGCCCTCGCTCGGCGTCGAGATTGATCCGGCCACCGGCGAGTCGAGCACCACGGGACAGTTCGTCATCGACCCCTGCCTCAAGCTCGCCGACGGCCAGCGGGCCTGCGGGGATGGCGAGTCGTCATCGGCGCAGGCGCGCGTCGTGATCCGGACAGGCGGTCCGATGTACGACCGGGGCGATTTCCCCGCCTTCATCATGGTGAGCACCACCCAGCCGGCCGTGGTGCTGCGAGTCACGACCGCCAATGGCATCCACGAGGGGCGGTTCCACGAGATGCCGAACGGTGAGGGGCGCGGTGCCGTCGTCGTCACCGACCATGCCGGCATCTGGGCGTGCGGTACCGGTGACGGGGAGACCACGCTCGTTGAGCTCCTCGATGCCGCCGGCCGGCCGCTCCCCTGCGCCTGAACGGCGCTAGGACGGCCGGCTGCTGCGGGCGGTGGCAACCGTGGCGAGCTCGGTGCGGTTGGCGACACCCAGCTTGGCGTAGATGTGCGACAGGTGGGTCTTGACGGTGTTGCGACTCATGAACAGGCGTGCGGCGATCTGGGGGTTGGTGAGGCCGTCGGCGGCGAGGCCGACCACGTCGACCTCGGTCGGGGTGAGGCTGGCCCAGCCTGTCGAGGGTCGGCCGCGGGTCGTCCGGGCCCGCCGGGCATACGCCACGGCTTCGTCGAGCGTGAGGGCGGCGCCGTCGGACCAGGCGGTAGCGAGGGCCTCGTCGCCGAGGGACGAACGGAGGGCCGCGACCGCGGCGACGTGGTCCGGGCGGTCGATGGGCGGCCGCGGATAGCCCATCAGCTCGCGGCCCGCGTCGCTGGCGGCGTAGAGCCGGGCGGCTTCCGCGAAGCTCTCGGCGCGCAGGGCGTGCCGGGCGAGGGCGTCGAGGCTGTCCACGAAGAACGTCCGCAGCCCCTGGGCGACCCGGATCGCCAGGGCCTCGTGGTGGAGCCCCTCGGCCCGCTCGGGGTCGTCCGCGGCAGCGAGGACCGCGGTCTCGTCGAGCGCCTCGGCCAGGGGGTGGCGAGCGTGGAGCTTGCGGCAGAGCGCAACGGCCCGGTCGAGGAGTTCGAGGGCGATATCGGGTTGCCCGAGGCGGCGGTGCACGGCCGCGAGTCCGGGGAGCGCCCGGGCGACGAACCAGTTGTCGACGAACGGCTCGCCGTAGCGGGCGGCCCGATCGAACCAGTGCCGGGCGGCCCGGAGGTCCCCGCCCCACAGGTGCAGCTTGCCCAGCGTGACCGCCATGGAGGGAGCATCGACCGCGTGGTCGGCGCCCTGCGCGGAGCGCACGACCGGCTGCATGAGGTCGAGCCCGGCGTCGATGTCGCCGCCGAGGCCGGTGACCCAGGCGAGGTTGCTGGTGCTGACGCTGAAGTAGTCGGCAAGGGGCCGCGCCAACCCCACCGCCTCGGCCACGAGTCGACGCGCCGCGGGCGGGTCGCCGGTGAGCAGGGCCGAGTACACCTGGGCACCGAGGGCGAATGCCAAGAGGAGCCGGTCGCCATGGCGCCGGCAGCGCTCGACCGCCGTGTCCAAAAACGGCCGGGCGTCCTCGTGGCGGTCGCCGTTGGTGAGGGCGACCGCCTCGAGGACCAGGCTGACGTCGGTCCCCGACTCGTCGCCGGCGGCCTCGGTGTAGCGGCGGGCCTCGACACAGAGCCGCCGCGCCGTCGCGCCGTCGCGGTACAAGTGGATGTAGGCCTCGACGGTGAGGCACAGGCCGCGGGTCCGGTCGTCGCCGATTTCGCTGGCGATGTCCAGGCCCTGCCGCGCCGCATCGACCATGAGCTCGAACTCCGCGGCGGTGGCACCCAGCTGCGCGGCCCCCACCATGAGCCTCGCCTGGAGGTTCGTGCGGTCGTCGGGAGCCAGGGCGATGGCCCGCTTCAGTTGGTCGATCCCCTCGTGCGCGTGGCCGTACCAGATCCAGAGGCGCGGCAAAGCCGCCGCCAGGCGCCGGCCACGCTGCGGCTCGGCGGCCGAGAGGCCCCATTCGAGGGCGGCGCGGAGGTTGTCGTGCTCGGCTTCCAGGCGGCCCAGCCATGCGTCCTGGTCGGGCTGATAGAGCTCTGGCTCCGCATCCTCGGCAAGGGCGAGGAAGTAGTCGAGGTGACGATCGCGGCAGCCTGCGGCCTCTCCGGCCTCCCGCACCCGGTCACGGGCGTACTGACGGATGGTCTCCAGGAGCCGATACCGCACCGGGCCGTCGTCCCGGTCGGCCAGGACCAACGACTTGTCGACGAGCCGGCCGAGCGTGCCGAGTACGTCGTCTTGGCTCTGGATGGCGCAGACGGCATGGACGGCGTCCAGGGTAAAGCCGCCCGAGAAGACGGCCAGCTGCCGGAACAACCTGCGGTCGGCCTCGTCGAGCAGGTGGTAGCTCCACTCGACCGAAGCCTCCAGGGTCTGCTGACGGGCAGTCACGCCCCGCGGCCCGCCGGCCAGCAGCCGGAACCGGTCGTCCAACCCGGCCGCGATCTGCGCTGGCGTCAACGCCCGCACCCAGGCGGCGGCGAGCTCGACGGCCAGGGGAATGCCGTCGAGCCGCTGGCAGATGGTGCGCACGGCGTCGCGGTCACCGTCGTCGACCACGAACCCGGGCAGCACGTGGTCGGCCCGCTCCCCGAACAGGCGGACGGCCTCGGCCTCGACCATCGACGGAACCCGCCAGACGGTCTCGCCCGGCACGCCGAGTGGCTCGCGGCTGGTCGCCAGCACCGACACCTCCGGGCAGGAGCGCAACAGCGCATCCACGAGCTCGGCGCTGGCGTCGACCACGTGCTCGCAGTTGTCCAGGCAGATCAGCAGGCGTCGGTCCCGCAGCTGCACCGACAACGCTCGCAGCGGCCCACCGGCCGGCTCGACCATCACCCGCGTGCTGGCGGCCACCAGCTCGGCTACTCGTGTGGGATCGGTGACGGGGCCGAGGTCGACCCACCAGACGCCGTCCGGCCAACGGTCGGCGAGGCCCGCCGCCGCCTGCACCGCCAGGCGCGTCTTGCCGCACCCGCCCGAGCCGGTGAGCGTCACCAACGGCTCTCTTCCGAGCAGCTCCTCCACGATGGCCAGCTCGCGACCGCGCCCGATGAAGCTGGTGACCTGCAATGGGAGGTTGTTGGCCAGCGCATCGAGGGACCGCAGCGGCGGAAACTCGTCCGCGAGCTCCGGATAGCGCAACTCGAAGATGGGTTCCGGGCGCGACAGGTCCCGCAGGCGATGCGTCCCCAGGTCGACCAACCAGGCGCCGGCCGGCAACCCATCTGCGACGAGCGACGCGGTCACGGACGACAGCAGCACCTGTCCACCGTGCGCCACGTCGCGCAGGCGAGCGCCACGATGGAGCGCCGGCCCCCCGAAGGTATAGGGCCCGCGGGCTTCGGCCTCTCCGGTGTGGATCCCCATCCGCAAACGCGCCCCGGCAGATCCTGTGTGGCCGGCCATCAGGGCGCGTTGGATCTCGTGCGCGGCGGCGACGGCGTCGGCGGCCGACGCGAACACGGCCACTGCGCCCACGCCCTGCCCCAGACGGTCGAGCCGGGTCCCGCGGTGGGTGGCCACCGCGACGTCGACGAGCCGTTCGGGTCGATCCACGCCGGTGGCGGACTGTTCGACATCGGCGAGCAGGAACGTCACCGTCCCCACCGGCGCATCCGTTCGCTCCTCAGGTGCCATGGGCCGCGTGTCTCACCTCCCTCCGGCCCGCGGCATGACACTCGTCAACCGGTGCGTCGCCTACATCACCCGGATGGGCGATGAGCCGGGCGCACGCCGCTGCAGGCCGGCACGAACGGACCAATCATGGGCCACGACGGGCCGCTGCCGCGGACGGTGACTTGAAACCCCTGCTCGACCGTCGCAACTCGCCGGTAGGTTCGGCGTGATGCCCGCACCGGCCGGATCCGGCGGCACGCCGCTGATCGAGGCCAAGGCGCTCGCCAAGCGCTTCGGCGACCTCGTCGCGGTCGACGGCATCGACTTCGCGGTGCAGCGGGGCGAGGTCTTCGGGTTCCTCGGCCCGAACGGCGCCGGCAAGACCACCGCCATGCGCATGATCGCGTGCGTCTCGCCCATCACCGACGGCGAGCTGCGCGTGCTGGGCATGAACCCGAGGACCGACGGCCCGGCGATCCGGGCCCGGCTCGGTGTCGTCCCCCAGGACGACAACCTCGACACCGAGCTGACGGTGTGGGACAACCTCGTCATCTACGGCCCCTACTTCGGCCTGCCGATGGCCGAGATCCGCGAGCGCGCCGCCGAGCTGCTGCACTTCGCCCGCCTCGACGACCGCCGGACATCGCGGGTCGATCCCCTGTCCGGCGGCATGAAGCGCCGGTTGATCATCGCCCGCGCGCTCATCAACCGCCCCGAGCTCGTCCTGCTGGACGAGCCCACCACGGGCCTCGACCCCCAGGCCCGGCACCTGCTGTGGGAGCGGCTCTACCGGCTCAAGCGCGAGGGCGTCACGCTGGTCCTCACGACCCACTACATGGATGAGGCCGAGCAGCTCTGCGACCGGCTGGTGATCATGGATGGCGGCCGCATCGTCGCCGAGGGCTCGCCCCGGCAGCTCATCGAGCGCTACTGCACCCGTGAGGTTGTCGAGCTTCGGTTCGCCCTGCCTGAAGAGCAGGAGGCGGCGCTACCCCGGCTGGGGGCCGTCGGCGACCGGCTCGAGCCACTCGGCGACCGAGTACTCGTCTACACGTCGCACGGCGACGAGGCGCTGGTCCGGATCAGCGGCGACGGCGTCCAGCCCGAGTCGGTGCTGGTGCGCCGCAGCACGCTCGAGGACGTGTTCCTCACGCTCACAGGCCGCACGCTCGATGAGTGACCAGACACCCGTCGCCGACCCCGACGCAGCGACCACCAACACCCGGTCGGCCTTCGACAGGTTGGCCGCCGCCGTACCGATGCTGCGGGTCGCCGAGCGCGAGGCCCGCGTGTGGCGTCGCTTCTGGCGCAGCTCCGCATTGACGCTCGTCCTCATGCCGCTGATGTTCCTCGGTGCGATGGGGCTCGGCCTCGGTGGCCTGGTCGACCAGAACACGGGGCCGGTTCAAGGCGTGGACTACCTGGCGTTCGTCGCGCCCGGGATCCTCGCCGCCAGCGCCATGCAGGGGGCCGCGGGGCAGTCCCTGTGGCCGGTGATGGGCGGGATGAAGTGGATCCGCACCTTCCACGGTGCCGCCGCCACCCCGCTGCGACCGGGCGACGTGTTCGGCGGCTGGGTGCTGTGGATCGGCACGCGCGAGGCGTTGAACGCCGGCATCTTCGTCGCCATCGCGGCGCTGCTCGGCGCCGTGCCATCGCCATGGGGTGTCCTCGCCGTGCCCGCGGCGGCGCTGACGGGCCTGGCCTTCGCCGCGCCGCTGAGCGCCTACTCCGCCGTCCAGGACAGCGATTTGGGCTTCCCGGTCATCATGCGGGTCGGTGTCGTGCCGCTGTTCCTGTTCTCGGGCACCTTCTTCCCCGTCGACCAGCTCCCGGAGTGGCTGCAGCCGGTCGCCTGGGCGTCTCCGCTGTGGCACGGCGTCGAGCTGTGCCGCGGCGCGACGACCGGCTCCCTCGGGCTCGGTGCCGCCGCCGGGCACGTCGCCTACATAGCCGCGTGCATCGCCGTGGGCTGCTGGTTCGGGGTGCGCAACTTCGCGAGGAGGCTGGCACCTTGAGCACCGCCGTGGCCCTGTTGGGGCCGCAGCGGGCCTGGCGGGTGGTCGAGCGCAACGCACGGGCCTACCTGCGGATGTGGGCCCCCTTCGTGACGGGCTTCTTCGAGCCGGTCTTCTACCTGTTCTCCATCGGCATCGGGGTGGGCGTGCTGGTCGGCGACCTGCCGGGCCCCGGCGGGCGACCCATCCCCTACGACATGTTCGTGGCCCCGGCAATGCTCGCCACCTCGGCTATGAACGGCGCCGTCATGGACACGACGTTCGGCTTCTTCTTCAAGTTCAAGTATGCGAAGACCTTCGACGGGATGCTCGCCTCGCCGCTTGGGGTGGCGGACGTCGTCCGCGGCGAGATGGCCTGGGCCCTGCTACGCGGTCTCCTCTACTCGGGGGTGTTCCTCTTGACGATGGCGGCGATGGGCCTGGTGCCGTCGGCCTGGGGTGTGCTGGCGCTGCCCGCTGCGGGCTTGATCGGCTTCGGCTTCGCCGGCGCAGGGATGGGATGCACGTCCTTCATGCGGTCGTACGTCGACTTCAGCTACATCCAGCTCGCGATCGTGCCGTTGTTCCTGTTCTCGGCCACGTTCTTCCCGCTGAGCCAGTACCCGACGGCGCTGGGCTGGGCGGTGCGGGTAAGCCCGCTCTACCAGGGTGTCGCGCTGGAACGGGCTCTGATCCTCGGCGAGCCGTCGCCCATGTTGCTGGTCCACGCCGCGTACCTGGCCGTCATGGGTTGGTTCGGCCTACGCGTCGCCGGCCGTCGCCTCGGCGCGCTGCTCCAACCGTGAGCCGCGCCCATGAGTGACGGCGACCTGGTGACACGGCGGGGGTTGCGCCTCCCCGCGGCCGCGCTCGACGAACGGTTCGCCCGGGGCTCGGGGCCGGGGGGCCAGCACCGCAACGTCACCGCGTCGGCGGTGGAGGTGGTGGCGGACCTCACGGCGCTCGATGGCCCGGGCGCCGACCGGGTCCGCCGTCGCCTGGGCCCGGTGGCGCGGGCGCAAGCCGGCGAGTCGCGCTCGCAGTGGCGCAACCGCAGCATCGCCCGGGTCCGGCTCGCCGCCGCGCTCGAC
>JBKPHE010000078.1:0-10516 GCA_046744485.1 Actinomycetota bacterium
CAAGCGCACGATCGAGTCACTGATCAAGGCGGGGGCGTTCGACAGCGTCGGCCACAAGCGCAAGGGCCTCCTCATGGTGTTCGAGCAGATCGTCGACCACACGCTCGCCCGCCGTCGCGAGCGCGACATGGGGATCATGACGCTGTTCGGCGACGCCGACGATGCCGCTGCCGGCGGCTTGGGCGACTTCGAGCGCACGCCCGTCCCCGACCTAGAGTTCGACAAGCGGGACCGGTTGGCGTTCGAGAAGGAGATGCTGGGCCTCTACGTGAGCGATCACCCCCTGCTGGGGGCCGAGGCGGCGCTCTCCCGCCGGGCTGACTGCTCACTCGACGAGCTGGCCGACCTCGGCGACGGCGACCTCAAGGCCGTTGGCGGGGTGGTGACGGCGCTACAGCGCAAGTGGACCCGTCGGGGTGACCTCATGGCGGTGTTCACGCTCGAGGACCTGCGGGCTGCTGCCGAGGTGATGGTCTTCCCCCGCACGATGACCGAGCACGGCCACAAGCTGGCCGACGATGCCGTCGTCATCGTGCGGGGCCGGGTCGACACCCGCGACGACGCCCCCAAGCTCATCGCACAGTCGATCGACGTAGTCGAGGTGGCCGCCGGCCAGGTCGAGCCGCTGCGGCTCCGGGTCCCGCCCCAGCTCCTGTCCGAAGCCAAGGTGGCGCATCTCAGGCGGCTGCTCGCCGATCATCCCGGCGAGTCACCCGTCTTCCTCCAGCTCGGAGAGCAGCGGGTCGTTCGGCTACCCGAACGATGGAACGTCGACGCCAGCAATGGCCTCGTGGGCCAGCTCAGGGAGGCCCTGGGCCCCGCCGCCATCCTCAGCTAGGGCCTCGTCAGGTGACGTTCGGCGGGCCGCGGCGAGTCAAGTTCGTCGCCGGCAAGGACGCAGGACGAAGGCATGGCCGTAGCTACGTCGAGGACGAGGACGCAGCCAGCTGCGAATCTGGCCGCCGTGGCACGTCGCAGGCGCTGCCTGACGAGGCCCTGGGGCCTGTCGCGCGCGCGTGTTCGGTCATCGGAGTTGCACGACCCGCATCGTTTGACTGGACTAGTGGCTTGTTGCCGCACGCAGAACGGGGGCTACGCCGGAGATGTCGATCGCTGTAGACACCAAGGACTGCACGGCCCTCAGCGATGCTGAGCTGGTCGAGATGGCCGATCTCTGCGCGGAAGCCCAGTACAGCCACGAGATCGGCACGCTGTCGAAGCAGGCCGAGGCGTGGGTGCTGATCACACAGGTCCGTGACGAGGCCAAGCTCAAGGGCTTCGCGTTCTCCACGCTCGAGCGCATCGGTGGCACGCCCTGCGTACTGGTGGGCATGGCCTCGGTACGCCGCACCTCCAAGCGCGACACGGTGCTGCGCGCCCTCGTGCAAGACCTGCTGCGCCGGGCAGTGCTGGCGTTCCCCGACGAGGACGTGTTGGTCGCGGCCCGGTTCGGCGACATCGGCGGCTTCGATGCCTTCCGCAACCTCAACGACATCGTGCCCCGGTCCGGCCACAAGGCCACCGGCGAGGAGCGCGCCTGGGGTGGTCGGCTGGCCAAGCGCTACGGCATCGAGGCGAGCGCCTACGACCAGCGGGCGTTCGTGGCGCGGGGCGACGGCAGCGGTCCGGCCCCGGTGTTCGACCACGAGACGCTGCACCCCGAGCAGAGCGACCAAGAGGTGGTCGAGCGGTTCGAGGGGTTGCACGCCGGCAAGGGCGACAGCCTCATCGGCTTCGGCTGGGCCATGGAGGAAGACCTCCGCAAGCTCGCCTGACGGGCGGGCGCATGGAGCTCGGCGACGCAGTCCGGCGGCGTCGCATGGTGCGCGCGTTCGACGGACGACCGGTGCCGCCGGACCTGGTCGACCGGCTGCTCGACCTTGCCCGGCGGTCGCCCTCGGCGGGCAACACCCAGCCGTGGGCGTTCGTGGTCCTGGAGGGCGCGCAGACCGCGGCGCTGTGGGACATCACGCTGCCGGCCGACCGGCGCGCCGCGTTCCGGTGGCCGGGGCTGCTCAGCGCCCCGGTGGTGGTGGTGCCGCTGGTGTCACCGGATGCCTACGTCGAGCGCTATGGCGAGCCCGACAAGCGGACCACCGGGCTGGGTGCCGGCGTGGCGGCATGGCCCGTCCCCTACTGGTGGGTCGACGGGGGGATGGCCGTACAGACGCTGTTGCTCGCCGCGGTCGACGCGGGATTGGGGGCGCTGTTCTACGGCCTGTTCGACCACGAGCGCCCCGTGCTCGACCACCTCGGCGTGCCCCACGGCTGGCGGGCGCCGGGCGCGGTCGCCGTGGGTTGGCCGGCGCCCGACGAGCCCGGACAGTCCTCGGGGCGTGGCCGGCCGCCGCTCGGCGACGTGGTCCACCGCGGCGGCTGGTAGGCACTCGGGGTTAGCGTCCGCACGATGGAGCTGCAGACCGCGATCGACCTCGATACCGCCACCAATCGCCGGGTGGTGCTGCGCCGGCGGCCCGAGGGCCTGGTAGCCACGGACGACGTCGAACTCGAGGAGGGCGTACCCCTGCCGGTGCCGGGCGAGGGCGAGGCGCTGCTCGAGCTCGACTGGATCGGCATCGACGCGACCGTGCGCACGTGGCTGTCGAAGGCCGAGGGATACCTGCCGGCCGTCGAGCTCGGCGAGCCCGTGCGGGCCAGCGGCATCGGTCGAGTGGTGGCCACCCGGGCCGAGCGTTTTCCGCTCGGGCACGCGGTGTACGCGCTGCCGGGTTGGCAGCGCTACGGCCTCGTGCGCGACGACCCGCTGGCGACGGCGTTGGGTGAGGATGTCGACGCCCCTGCGCTCCTCGCGCTCTACGGCGCCACCGGATTGACCGCATACGTCGGGATGATCGACGTCGGCCAGGTCCGGGAGGGCGAGACGGTGGTGGTGTCGGCGGCGGCAGGCGCCACCGGCTCGCTGGCGGCACAGATCGCCAGGATCAAGGGCTGCCGCGTGATCGGCATCTGCGGACGCGACGACAAGGCCCGCTGGCTACTCGACGACCTCGGGCTGGATGGCGCCATCAACCACCGCACCGAGGACGTGCACGCCCGGCTCCGTGAGCTGTGCCCCGATCGCATCGACGTCTACTTCGACAACGTGGGCGGCCCCATCCTCGATGCCGTGCTCAACCGCCTCGCGATGCACGCCCGCGTCGTCCTGTGCGGGGCCATCGCCATCTACAACGAGCGCGGGCGCCCGCCCGGCCCGTCGAACTACTTCCAGCTCATCAATCGCCGTGCCCGCATGCAGGGCTTCCTGTCGCTCGACCACTGGGACCGATTCGGCGAGGTCGCGGCCGTGCTCGGGGGCTGGGCGGCCGACGGGAAGCTGACATACCGCACGCAGGTCTACGAGGGGCTGGAGTCGGCGGTCGACGCCCTCAACGGGTTGTTCACGGGCGGCAACATCGGCAAGACCGTCATCCGCGTCGTTGAAGAAACAACGGGGTCATAGCCCGAAGGATCCTCAACGACCGGAGTGGAGCTGGGCCGCCAGCGCCTGGGGGTCCTCGGCCGGGAGCTGGCAGGTGTAGTTGCGGCACACGTACGCGCGGCCGTCGTCGCGGCCCTCCCACAGGGGCGACGGGTAGCGCTCGCCCCACGCCAGCACCGCCCCCGGGAGGAACCGACCCTGGACGACCTCGACCAGGTCGGGGCGGTTGCCGGCCACCACCACCTCGTCGATCCCGTGGACGGCGAGGTCGACGGCGGCCAGCAGGTGGCCGAAGGCGGTCGGGTGCTGGGCGGCCAGTGACCCCGTCAGGCGCAGGATCTGTTCGGCGCGGTCGCGGTAGCGCTCCTCGCCCGTCAGTGCGGCCAGGCGCAGCAGGGCGACCGCCGCCAGGCTGTTGGCACTGGGGGTGGCGTTGTCCATCAGGTCCTTGTTGCGGGCCACGAGCTGCTCGGCGTCGCTCCCGGTCGTGAACAGGCCGCCCCGCTCCTCGTCCCAAAAGAGGTCGAGGAGCGCGTCCGCAGTGCTGCGGGCGGCGTCGATCCAGCGCGCCCCGCCCGTCGCCTCCGACAGCCGGACGAACGCGTCGACGAGAGCGGCATGGTCCGCCGCGTACGCCAGGTGGCGAGCGCCCCCGCTCGCCTGCCACGAGCGCAGCCAGCGGCCGTCGTCGCGGCGCAGCGAGTGCAGCAGGAACTCGCCGGTGCCCACGGCGGCATCGAGCCAGTCGCGCCGGCCGGTGGCGGCGGCCGCCTCGGCCAGCGCCGCCAGCATGAGCCCGTTCCACTCGGCCAGGACCTTGTCGTCGAGGCCGGGCCGCACCCGCCGCTCCCGGGCGGCGAACAGGCGCGCCCGCGCCTCCTCGATGCGGGGAGGGCGGGCGAGATCCACGTGTCCCTGGCCCCGGGCGTGGATGCGGTTGAGGATGGTCCGGCCCTCGAAGTTGCCGCCCGGCGTCACGCCGTAGAAGGCCATGACCTCGCCGGCGAGGTCGCGGTCACCGTCGAGGGCCGCCACGATCTCGTCGCCGGTCCAGACGTAGAAGCGGCCCTCCTCGCCCTCGCTGTCCGCGTCCTCGGCGGAGAAGAACGCTCCCTCCGGATGCCGCAGGTCGCGTAGCACGTACGCCACGGTCTCGTCGAGCACCTGCCGGTACCGCTCGTGGCCCAGGGCCTGCCAGGCGTGCAGGTAGGCGCGGGTCAGCAGCGCCTGGTCGTAGAGCATCTTCTCGAAGTGCGGCACGAGCCACACCGCGTCGACCGAGTAACGGGCGAAGCCGCCGCCCAGGTGGTCGTAGATCCCGCCGGACGCCATGGCGTCCAGCGACGTCTCCACCACCCCCTGGATGTCGGGGTCCGGAGTCGGCCGGCGGGCCAGAGCGCGCACCAGGAGGTCGAGGCTCATCGCCTGCGGGAACTTGGGGGCGCCACCGAAGCCACCTCGGGCGTCGTCGTGCTGCTGGCGGAGGGCCCTGACCGCGGCGTCGAGGGCGTCGCCGCCGGGGGATCCGTCGGCCGGCTCCACCAGGGCCGAGCGGCCCAGCGCGGCCGTGAGCTGGCCCGCCTGGGTGTCGACGTCCGCCCGGCGGGTGCGCCACAGCTCGTCGATCCGGCGGCACAGCTCGGGAAAGCCGATCATGCCGCCGCGCCGCGTACTCGGGAAGTAGGTCCCGCCGAAGAACGGCCTGCCGTCAGGCGTGAGGAACACGGTCATGGGCCAGCCACCCTGTCCCGTCAGGGCCTGGACCGCTTCCATGTAGATCTCGTCGACGTCGGGGCGCTCCTCGCGGTCGACCTTGATGTTGACGAAGAGCTGGTTCATCAGCCCCGCGATCTCCGGGTCCTCGAACGACTCATGCGCCATCACGTGGCACCAGTGGCACGCCGAGTAGCCCACCGACAGCAGCACCGGCTTGTCGTCGCGCCGGGCTGCGGTGAAGGCCTCGTCCCCCCAGGGGTACCAGTCGACCGGGTTGTCGGCGTGCTGGCGGAGGTACGGGCTGGTCTCGTCGGCCAAGCGGTTCACGGCACCCACGGTAGGGGAGGCCGCCGCGTCCGAACGCCTACGTCACGGGTAATTGGCACCTGCACCCCGAACGGGGACCATGGAGACATGACCCCCGACGAGGCCACCACCTTCCTCCGCTCGGCCGTACCCCTGTGCGACACGCTCGACATGCGCGCCACGGCCGCCGGTCCCGCCGAGGCCAGAGTGGAGATCGACTGGGCACCGGGGCTGTGCACGAGCGACGGCGTGCTCCATGGCGGGGTGGTCATGGCGCTGGCCGACTCGGCCGGCGGCGCCTGCACGTACTTCAACCTGCCCGAAGGCGCGGTCGGCACCACGACCATCGAGTCGAAGACCAACTTCCTCGGCGCCGTGCGGGAGGGCGTGGCGGTCGCGAGCGCCCGGCCCCTCCACGTGGGCCGCACGACGATCGTGATCGAGACCCTGGTCACCGATGGGCACGACCGGCCGGTGGCCAAGGTGACGCAGACCCAGCTGATCCTGCGCCCCAAGCCCTGACGGCGAGGACTGGCGGCTCCAACGCGGTCTCGGACTCCTGTGCCCGCGATCGGGTCATCTAGCGTTCGCGCCCATGGAGATCAGCCTGAAGGGGAAGGTGGCGCTGGTCACCGGTGCCAGCCGGGGGATCGGTCGGGCGATCGCGACCGCCTACGCGGAGGCGGGCGCGGCGGTGATGCTGTCGTCGCGGAAGCAGCAGGCCCTGGAGGCGGCGGCCGCCGAGATCCCCGACTCGGGCGGCGAGGTGGCGGTGTTCGCGGCCAACGCCGGGGAGCCCGACCAGATCGTCGCCTGTGTCGCCGCCACCATCGATCGGTTCGGCGCCGTCGACATCCTGGTCAACAACGCTGCCACCAACCCCTACATGGGCCGGCCGATCGACATCGACCTACCCCGCTTCGACAAGACCTGGCAGGTCAACTACCGCGGACCGGTGGTGTGGGTGCAGGAGGTCTGGAAGGCATCGATGGCCGAGCGGGGTGGCGTCGTCATCAACATGGCTTCGGTCGGCGGGCTGTCCGTCGAGCCCGCGATCGGTCACTACAACGTGACCAAGGCGGCCCTGATCCACCTCACCCGCACGCTGGCCCAGGACCTGGCCCCCGGCGTGCGCGTCAATGCCATTGCCCCGGGGCTGGTCAAGACGGATTTCGCCCGGGCGCTGTGGGAGCCGGCCGAGGAGCAGGTGGCGGCCCGGATGCCGCTCCAGCGCCTGGGTGACCCGGTGGACATCGCCAACGCGGCGCTGTTCCTGGCCAGCGACCTGGCGTCGTGGATCACCGGCCAGACCCTCGTGGTGGACGGCGGGGCGTTGGTGGGGTCGCGGCGGCTGTAGCGACGTGGCCGCCGCCGGGATCACAACGCCCGCCTGGCCAGCTTCCCCGAACCGGTGCGCGGGAGCTCGGTCACGAGGATCAGCTCCCCGGGCGCGCAGTAGGCCGGCAGGTCTCGCTTGGCGGCGCCCCGCAGGTCGTCGAGCGTGGGCGGGTCGGCCGGATCGGCGGGCACCACCAGCGCGGTCACCCGCTGGCCCCACTCGGGGTCAGGCCGGCCGACCACGGCGACCTCCCGGACCCTGGTGTGGGCGGCCAGCACCCGCTCGACGGCGACGGGCCAGACGTTCTCGCCGCCGGTGACGATGACGTCGTCCGTGCGGCCGAACACCTGCAGGCGACCGTCCGTGTCGTCCCAGGCGCCAGCGTCACCCGTCGGGAACCAGCCGTCGGCGTCCCGGGGGTCGCTGCCGTCGCGGTAGCACCGCAGCAGCATCGGGCACCGCAGCTCGATCTGGCCGCCGACCACCCGCACCTCGACGCCGTCCAGGGGCACGCCGTCGTAGACGACGCCACTGCCGGTCTCGGTCATCCCATACGTGGTGACCGCATTGGCCGGCAGGTCGGGCGGCATGGCGGAACCTCCGAGCACCACCGTTCGGAAGCCCGTCGGGTCCATCCGGCGGAGCATGGTGGGCACCAGCGAGGTCAGCGTGCAGGGCTCGGGACCTCGCGTGGCCGCCTCCACGTCGGCCGGGGCGAACCCGTCGTGCAGCGTCAGCGGGGTGCTGGTCAGGATCGCCCGGGTCACCACCGCTAGGCCGCCCACATGGGCCAGCGGTAGGCAGGCCAGCCAGCGGTCGGAGGCGGGGTCGACGCCCAACCGGCGGCTGGTGGCCCGGGCGGAGGCGTCGACCGCATCGTGGGTGAGGACCACCGTCTTGGGGTCGCCCGACGTGCCACTGGTGGCGACGACGAGCGCATCGCCGTCGTCCACGGGCTCATCCGGGCGGGCGGCGGCCACGACCCACTTGCGGGCGGGTGGCGGCAGCCGGGGATCGACAGGCAACACGGCATCGCCGTCGTCCCACGCGCGTCGCAGCCGGTCGACGAACTCGCCCGCCCCCCGCGCCTCGACCACGAGCAGCCTGCGCACGGTGGTGGAGGTTAGGGGTGGCGGTGGCGATCTACGGTCGGTGGTATCGACGCTCCCCACGCGACCAGCGACGCCACCATCCGCACCGAGGCCCTGACCAAGGTCTACGAGGCCGTCCCCGGGGGATCGGCGGACACGGGCCACCTGGTGCCGCCCGCCGTCGACGCCCTCGACCTCGAGGTCGGCCGTGGTGAGCTGTTCGGTCTGCTCGGCCCCAACGGTGCCGGGAAGACCACCACGATCGGCATGCTCACCACCAGGGTGGTGCCCACCGGAGGCCGGGCGTTCGTCGACGGCATCGACGTGGTGGCCGAGCCGGCCCGCGCCAAGGAGCGCATCGGGGTCGTCACCCAGACCAACACGCTCGACCGGTCGCTCGACGTGCGGGAGAACCTGGAGTTCCACGCCCGCTACTTCGGCATGGTCGGGCGCGAGGCCCGCGCCGCCGCCGATCGCATGCTGGAGGTGATGCGGCTGACGGACAAGGCCGCGGCCGACATCGGCACGCTGTCCGGCGGCATGGCGCAGCGGCTGATGGTGGCTCGAGCCATCCTCCATCGCCCCCAGGTCCTGTTCCTCGACGAGCCCACCGCCGGCCTCGACCCCCAGAGCCGGCTCGGGTTGTGGGACATCGTCCGTGAGCTCCACCGCGACGGGCAGACGGTCCTGCTCACCACGCACTACATGGAGGAAGCCGACCAGCTCTGCGAGCGGGTGGCGATCATGGACCACGGCCGCATCCTCGCCCTGGACCAACCCGCCAGCCTGAAGCACTCGCTCGGTGTCGACACGGTCGTGACGGTCCAAGCGGAGGGCGATGGCGACGACCTCGCAGATGCACTGCGGGGGCTCGAGGGCGCCACCGGGGCCCAGGTGGTCGACGGTGCCGTGCGGCTCTACGTCGACGGTGGCGACGGGGTCCTGCCCCGGGTGATCTCCACCGCGGAGCGGTCGGGCCACGCGGTACGTGACGTGCACATCGACGAACCGACCCTGGAGACGGTCTTCATCACGCTCACCGGAAGGGAGCTGCGGGAATGAGCACCAGCGTTGAAGCAACCGCATCACCCGCGCCGCCCACGCCGCACCCGGGGTTCGTGCGGGCGTGGACGCCGATGAGCTGGCGCGCGTTCGGCGCCCTGCTCGGGCGCGACCTCGTGGTGCTCCGCAAGGACCTACCGGCGTTCATCGCCCGCACGGTGATGCAGCCGTTGCTGCTGATGTTCGTGTTCACCTACGTGTTCCCGAAGATCGGCCAGGGTGTCGGCAGCGCCGGCGGGGCCTCGGCGGAGGGGACGTTCAGCACGCTGTTGGTGGGCGGGGTGGTCGCCAGCGCCATGATCTTCCAGGGGATCCAGGCGGTGGCCCTGCCCATGGTGCAGGACTTCGGCTTCACCCGCGAGATCGAGGACCGGGTCCTGGCGCCGATCCCCGTCGAGGGGGTGGCGCTCGAGAAGGTGACCTCGGGGGCGATCCAGGGGCTGCTGGCCGCCATGGTGGTCCTGCCCCTGGCCTACGTCATCCCCGCCACCGACGTGCACCTCGACGTGAACTGGCCCGTGACACTGACGTTCCTGCCGCTCGCCGCCGTGCTGGGTGCCTCGCTGGGGCTCACCGTCGGCACCCGCGTCAGGTGCCGCTCGTGTTCAGCCTGCTCGTGCTGCCCATGACCTTCCTGGGGGCGGTCTACTACCCGTGGACGAGCCTCGAGCCCCTCCCGTGGCTGCGCTGGGGCGTGCTCGTGAACCCGCTCGTCTACCTGTCCGAGGGTGTGCGTATGGGGCTGACCGGTGACACGATCCCGCACATGAACGGGGTGGTCGTCTACGCCGCATGCCTCGCCTTCACCGCCGTGCTCCTGCGGGTGGGCATCCGGGGGTTCCGACGGCGGGTGCTCACCTGATGGCGAGCGTCGCCGCTCCCGCCGGATGGCGGGTCTGGCTGGCCGGCGCCCGGCCCCGGACCCTGCCGGCGGCGGTGGTGCCGGTGCTGGTGGGCACCGCCTGTGCCGCCGGGCGGGCCGACGTGGTGGCGTGGCGGGCGGTGGCGGCCGGCGTGGTGGCGCTGGCCCTCCAGGTCGGGACCAACTACGCCAACGACTACAGCGACGGCGTGCGTGGCACCGACCGCGGGGATCGCCGGGTCGGGCCCCTGCGGTTGGTGGGCTCGGGACTGAGGACGCCCAGGGCCGTGAAGCGGGCGGCGCTGACGTCGTTCCTGGTGGCCGGAGTCGCGGGTCTGGCCCTGGCGACCGTGGTCGGCTGGGAGCTGCTGGTGGTCGGGGCGCTGGCGATCGCCGCCGGCTGGTTCTACACCGGCGGACCCCGGCCGTACGGCTACCTGGGGCTCGGTGAGCTGTTCGTCTTCGTGTTCTTCGGGATCGTGGCCACGACCGGATCGGCCTACGTGCAGGAGGAGAGCCTGTCGGGGCTCGCCCTGGCGGCGAGCGTCCCGGTCGGGCTCCTGGCGACGGCGCTCCTGGTCGTGAACAACCTGCGTGACATCCCGGGCGACACCGCCTCGGGCAAGCGCACGCTGGCCGTGCGCCTGGGCGACCGGCGCACCCGCTGGTTCTACGTCGCGCTGTTGGCGGGCGCGGTGGTC
>JBKPHE010000242.1:0-6304 GCA_046744485.1 Actinomycetota bacterium
CCCGCGAGGTCAGCGACCTGGCCCGCCGGGCCCGGTCCAAGCAGCTCGGCCCCGACGACATCGCCGGTGGCACGTTCACCATCACGAACCCCGGCCCGTTCGGCACGACCATGACGCTGCCGATCATCAACCAGCCGCAGGTGGCGATCGTCTCCACCGACGGGGTGAAGCGGCGGCCGGTCGTCGTCGACCTGCCCGACGGCAGAGAGGGGATCGCCATCCACTCGGTGGGCAACGTCACGCTCACCTGGGATCACCGGGCGTTCGACGGCGCCTACGCTGCCTCGTTCCTGCGGGAGATCAAGGAGATCATCGAGACCCGCGACTGGGCGCCCGAGCTCGCCTGACACATGACGCTGCGAAGCAGCAAGAGCGGGGAACAATGACGCTGCGGATCCGTTGGCTCGGACGGGTGTCCTACCGGGAGGCGTGGGCGCTGCAGCGGGGGATGCACGCGTCATCGTCCGACGATCACCTGCTCCTGTTGGAGCATCCCCACGTGTACACGCTCGGCAAGCGGGCCGACATGCGCCACGTGCTGGTACCGCCGGCCGACGTGGGCGCCGAGCTGGTCCGCAGCGACCGGGGCGGTGACGTCACGTACCACGGTCCCGGTCAGCTCGTTGGCTACCCGATCGTCTCGCTGCCGGCCAAGCGGGGCGACGACAAGTACGGGATGGCCGACACGGTCGCCTATGTGCGGTCGGTCGAGCAGCTGCTGATCGACGCGCTGACGGACCTCGGGCTGCCCGACGTCGGCCGGCTCCGGGAGTACCCGGGGGTCTGGGTCGACCCCGACGGCGCCAACCCTCGCAAGATCGCCGCCATCGGCGTCCGGCTCGTTCGGGGGCGCTCGATGCACGGCTTCGCCCTCAACGTCGCCCCCGACATGCGCTACTGGGGCTACATCGTGCCCTGCGGGATCCCCGACAAGCGGGTGACGTCGCTGGCCGATGAGGGCATCGACGTCGGGATGCGGGAGGTCGTCGATGTCGTCGCGGCGCGGGCTGCGGTGCTCTGGGGCAACGGCGCCGACGCCGAGCGCCAGGACGTCGTCTGGCGTCACTCGCGCGGCGACCTGTCGGCCTTCAGCCGGGGCGAGGGCCCGGGCGAGACGGTGCCCGTCCGCCTCCGGGGGCGACTGACGCAGGCGGGCGTCACCGAGGGACTCCAGATCGCCACCCGCAAGCCGGCCTGGCTGCGGTCGACATTCCGCACCGCTCCCGGCTACCTACGCCTCAAGCACACGATGCGCGACCTGGGACTGGTCACCGTGTGCGAGGAGGCCGGCTGCCCCAACATCTTCGAGTGCTGGGCCGACGGTACCGCCACGTTCATGATCAACGGCGAGCGCTGCACGCGGGCGTGCGGGTTCTGCCTGGTCGACACCCGGCACCCCGAACCGCTCGACGCCTCGGAGCCCGAACGGGTGGCCGAGGCGGTCGAGCGGATGGGACTGGGCTTCGCCGTGGTGACCGCCGTGGCCCGGGACGACCTGGACGACGGGGGCGCGGGGGCCTTCGCCGAGACGATCCGGGCCATCAGGCGACGCACCGCGGGAGTGCAGGTCGAGGTGCTGGTCCCCGACTGCAAGGGCGACGAGGCCTCCCTGGCCACGATCGTGGCGGCCGGGCCCGACGTGTTCAACCACAACGTCGAGACCGTCCCCCGCCTGCAGCGCGCGGTGCGCCCGTCGGCCGGTTATGCCCGAAGCCTGGCGGTGCTGGCCCGGGCCAAGGAGGCCGGGCTGGTGACCAAGTCGGGCCTCATCGTGGGGATGGGCGAGTCCGACGACGAGGTGGTGGCGACGCTGGCCGACCTGCGGGCCGTCGGCGTCGACATCGTGACCATCGGCCAATACCTCCGGCCGACCACCCACCACCTGCCGGTGGCCCGGTGGGTCGAGCCGGCGACGTTCGACCGCTACCGCGAGGTCGGCGAGGCGCTGGGCATCGCCCACGTCGAGTCGAGCCCGCTGACGCGCTCGAGCTATCACGCCCGCCAGGCCGCGGGAGCAGCGGAGACCGCGACGATCTGTGGCTGAAGGTGGCTGGGCAGCGGCCACTTCCAGCCACAGAACCGGCATCCCGCCGAGCCGATTGGCGGCTCGCCCGTACGATGGTCCGCATGCTCAGCGAACGTGCCGACCGGGCCCGCAGCCGCATGGCCGAGGTTGGCGTCGACGTGCTGCTGCTGTCGATCGGGCCCGACCTGCCGTACCTCACCGGATACACGGCCATGCCCCTCGAACGACTCACCATGCTGGTGCTGCCGAGCGACGGCGACGCCACGCTGGTGGTCCCCCGGCTCGAGGCGCCGCGCGTGGTGGAGCGCCCCGAGGTGTTCACGCTCCGCGCCTGGGAGGAGACCGACGATCCGATCGCCATCGTCGCCGAGCTGGTCGGCGGGGCCGCCGCGCTGGCGGTCGGGGACCACACGTGGGCGCGCTTCGTGCTCGACCTCCAGGGCACGTTGCCGGCGGCACGGTTTATCGCCGCCAGCACGGTCCTCGGACGCCTGCGGGCGGTCAAGGACAAGGCCGAGGTCGACGCGCTGCGCCGGGCCGCCGAGGCCGTCGATCGGGTCGCCGCCGACCTGCAGGCGGGCGCCATCCCGCTCGTCGCGCGCACCGAGGCCGAGGTGTCCGCCGACCTCGGGCGCCGCATCGTGGCCGAGGGCCACCAGCACGTGAACTTCGCCATCGTGGCCGCGGGCGAGAACGCGGCCAGCCCCCATCACGAGGCGGCCGACCGGGTGATCCGGCCGGGGGACGTCGTGTTGTGCGACTTCGGCGGCACCATGCTCGACGGCGACGGCGTGGGCTACTGCAGCGACATAACCCGCTGCGTGCACGTGGGCGAGCCGACGGCCGAGGTCGCGGAGGCCTACGCCGTGTTGCTCGAGGCCCAGCGGGCGGCGGCCGCCGCCGCCACGGTCGGCACCCCGTGCGAGGAGGTGGACGCCACGGCCCGGCGCATCATCGCCGACGCCGGCCACGGCGACCGGTTCATCCACCGCACCGGCCACGGCATCGGCGTCGAGGCGCACGAGGACCCGTACATCGTGGCGGGCAACGCCGCCCCCCTGGCGCCCGGGCATGCCTTCTCGATCGAGCCCGGCATCTACGTGCCCGGCAGGTTCGGGCTGCGGCTGGAGGACATCGTCGTGGCCACCGAAGCCGGGCCCGACGAGCTCAATCGAGCGGACCACGGACTGGCGGTCGTCGACGCCTGACCCGTCCTTGAAGATCCTCGGGGCCTCTGCCCCGGCTTTTCTTCGAAGACGCGTCGCGGTCCTACCCTCCGGCCCGTGATCCGCCTCGACGCCGCCACCGTGCTGCTGCAGTGGGCGGTCGGCGGGCTCCTGTTCCTGTGGGTCACGACCCGCCGGCGCGAGGTCGGCATCGGCTACGGCTGGCTGCTGCGCAGCGTCTACGGCGTGATGGCGCTGGGGGCCTTCGTCGTGGGCGTGTGGCTCGACCCGGTGCCGGTGCGCGAGGCGTCGTCGCTGGCCGTTGCCGTCGCCGCCGGCGTGGCGCTGACGGTGTCCATCGTGCGGCGCAAGGCCGGCGTGGCGGGGGAGCGCGAGCGGATCGAGCGGCGCTCCGCCCGGGTGGCGGCCATGACCGGGATCGACCGGCGCACCGACGGCCCGGATCCGGAGGCCGAGTTCCCGCCCCGGCTCGACCTGATCGCGCCCCTGGTCGGGATCCCGGGGCTGGTGGCCGCCGGCATCGCCGCCGGCGACCCGGCCCTGCTGTCGGTGGTGCGGGTGCTGGTGGGGGCGGCGTTCCTGGGATCGATCTCGGACGGCATGCTCCTCGGCCACTGGTACCTGGTGCAGCCGGGGCTGAACCGGGGGCCACTGCTGGAGATGGTCCGGTGGACGGGCATCATCTGGCCGTTCGAGGTGGCCGCCCTGTTGTGGCCGACGGGGATGGGGTCGGTGCTGAGCGGCAGCCTCGACGATGGCTACGGCGGCACGCTCGGCTGGTTCTGGGTGGCCTGCGTGGTGACCACGATCGGGCTCGTGATCGTGACCCGCGCCGCCCTGCGCGAGCGCTACTACTCGGCCGTGATGGCGGCGACGGGCCTGTTGTACCTGGCGATCCTCACGGCATTCGGCACCGACCTGGTGGCCCGGGCCGTGCTGGCGAGCTGACGGCCCTCGCTCATTCCGGCTCGGACCGCGGGTATCGCTCGGTCGGGTCGACGACCTCGGTGGCGTCGACCTCGGTAGGGTCGGTCGGGGTGGTGTCGGGCCGGGTCGCACCGACGGCGTCGACCTCGGTGGGGTCGGTTGGGGTGGTGTCGGGCCGGGTCGCACCGACCTCGGTGGCGTCGACCTCGGTGGGGTCGGTCGGGGTGGTGTCGGGCCGGGTCGCACCGACCTCGGTGGCGTCGACCTCGGTGGCGTCGGTCGGGGCGATGCCGGCGTCGGACGGGTCGGCGCCGCCGTGCTCCCTGTCCCAGTCGGCGAGCGCGTCGTCGACCGGGGCGAACAGCGTGTCGAGGTCCCTGTCGCTGGCGATGCGCGGCTCCGGCTGGGCCACGGCCCCGGCCGGAGCCGGCGGACGGGCCCACCGGCCCACGTGGACCAGCAGCGCGACACCGAGGGCGATCAGCCCGGCCGGCACCAACGCCCGGCCCTCCTCGATCAGCTCGCCGCCCGCCAGCACGATCAGGCCGGCGGCGACGAACACGGCGCCGAGGACGAGTGCCACGGGGTCGAAGCGGTGCCTAGGCACGGTCGACCTCCAGCTCACCGATCCCCACCCGCAGCTCGAGCCTGAGGTCGGGGACGCGCCCGCGCGCGCTGGCGCCGAAGGTCTCGTGCAGGCCGACCCCGCCCTCATCGGGGGTGGGAGCCAGGTCGCCGTCGATGTTGCCGGCCTTGACCCTGGCGTCGACCTCGACGCTGGCGTCGCGGGGGACGATCACCCGCAGCTTGCCCATGCCGACAGCGGCCTCCATCGTGCTGGCGCCGTCGGTCAGCGGGGCTCGGCGCAGGTCGAGCGTCAGTCCGCCTGCGAACAGCTCGTGGGTGTCAGCGAGCTCGCTCCGGGTGTCGACCACGACGCGCCGATCTCCGGCACCGGCGTCGAACGGCACGTCGATCACCTCGGCGACGGCGATGGTCGAGGCGAACACGACCCCGAGGACTGCCAGCGACCATGCGCGGCCGCGCCACGCCGCCACCACGAGCCCGAGTCCCACGATGACCAGTCCGGCCGCGAGGCCGTCGCGCAGCGACAGGGTGGCCACGTCGAGCACGTGCAGCAGCCACGCCAGGCCGGCGCCGATCAGCAGCAGGCCGACGAAGCCCAGGGCGACGTGCGACGGGGCCGGCCGCTCGCGGGCTGCTGGGGGAGCGACCTGCCTCGCGGCACCGGCCGGAGCGTCGGTCTCGGCGCCGGACCACCAGGGCGAAACCGGGGGAGAAAACTCGCCCGGCGGCCCGGCGCCCTCGCTCGGATCGAGGGGTTCAGCCCAACCAGCATCGAGTGTAGTGCTACGAACGCCGAGCGTGTTCGAATCGCTGGATTCCGGGACCTCGGGGGCGCTGGAGGCCGCCGAACCGCCGGAGCTCGGCGGGCCGTCGTCGTCCTCGTGCCGGACGAGTAGCCAGACGCCGAGGCCGACCAGGGCCAGCGCCAGAACCGGGCCGTTGGGCCACCACGACCACCACCAACTGTCGCCCAGCCCCCAGGCGAGTGCGACACCGCCGAGCACGAGCAGCCACAGCGGGATCCGGCCAAGGCGGGGCAGGTCGGCAGGCGGCGCCACCAACCGCGCCTCGTCGACCCGGCGTTCGGGGACGATGGCCCACGCGACCAGGTAGGCGATGAGGCCCACGGGCGTGAAGACCGCCAGGACGACGGCGCCCAGGCGCACCAGCGAAACGTCCACGCCGAGGCGGTCGGCGAGCCCGGCGCACACGCCGGCGATCTTGCGATCGTCGGGCTCGCGGACCAGCCGCCTCGCCCGGGGCCCGGCGGACGGCTCCTCGGGTCGGGGCGGCGCGTGGGGCGGGACATCCATGACCACATCATCGGGAGCACGCCCCCACCTCACAATCAGGGATGTCCCCGAGCGCTCCCCGGAGGCGATTTCGCCGCGCACTTGCCATCATGGACGGTGCCCGTCACGTGACGGAGCACCCGAACCCACCGATGGGCTCGCATCCCCGACCACCGCTCACCGGCCTTCCCCACGGCCTCGTCCGCCGCCGCGACGAACGCATGGTGGCGGGTGTCTGCGCGGGCATTGGCCGGTGGCTCGGCGTCGATCCCATCGTCGTGAGG